>CAKZOX010000035.1 GCA_937138295.1 uncultured Campylobacteraceae bacterium | reverse complement strand
CCTGCACCAACAACTACATAATCATAAATTTCTTTAGACATTTTTTTCAATCTCATCTATTAGTTGCATATTTGGTCTCCAGTATCCTCTTCCACCTTTTAAACTAACACATTTGTAATCAGGGAATTTCTGTTTATAATAGTTTAATCTTTCCTTTGTTGTTTTACCTGTATCACAATAAAAAACAAAAACAGATCCATTTGGGTATTCTTTCATTTCATATGGATTATAAGTAATTGATTCAATATTATTCATAGGTTTTAATATAGTATCTATTAATATAACTTTTATATTCTGTTGTTCTAATATTTTTGAATATTTTAAAAGTTCTTGTTGAGTCCATTCTATTTTATCAAACATTTTTATCTTTGTAATTTTTTAGAAATATTAACAATATTACTTAAAAAAAACTCTTAATTTAGTTACTTATTATCAAGTTTAATATTATAATTTTTATAAACTTGATTGACAGACACTCAACTTGTGTGCTATAATTACAAAAAATTATATTATTTTACAGGATTAAATGAATGGCGAAAAGTTTATATGAGACACTAGAAGTTAATGAAAATGCTAGTGCAGATGAAATTAAAAAAGCATATAGAAAACTTGCAAGAAAATATCATCCAGATGTTAATAAAGACCCTGGAGCAGAAGATAAGTTTAAAGAGATTAATGCAGCTTATGAAGTACTAAGTGATGCACAGAAAAAATCTCAATATGATCAATTTGGTGATCAAATGTTTGGTGGTCAAAACTTCCATGACTTTGCAAGAGGTCAAGGACAAAATGTAGATTTAGATGAAATTCTAAGACAGATGTTTGGTGGTCAAGGTGGCTTTGGCGGAGGTTTTGGTGGCCAAGGTGGTTTTGGTGGCTTTGGCGGATTCAATGAACCTGATTTAGATATGAATGCCCAAATTACAGTATCATTTGATACAGCAATTTTAGGTGGTAAGCAACATATATCTTTAAATGGAGATTCATTTGATGTAAAAATACCTGAAGGTATCAAAGATGGTCAAAAAATTAGAGCAAAAGGAAAAGGGAAATCATACAATGGTCAAAGAGGTGATTTAATTATCAAAGTTAATGTTGCTTCTAATCCTGACTATGAAAGAGATGAAGATGATTTAATTAAATCATTTGACATACCTTTAAAAACAGCACTATTTGGTGGAAAAGTTGAAATACCAACTATTCATAAAACAATAACTTTAAAAGTTCCAAAAAACACAAAACAAAATCAAAAATTTAGAGCAAAAGAACTTGGTGTTTTAAATAGAAAACTAAATAAAAAAGGTGATTTATTCTTAAAAGCTAATATTGTTTTACCAAAAATTGAAGATTTGGATGAGTCTTTAGTAACTAGCTTAGAAGAACTTTTACCAGAAAATATCTAAAACTAAAGGATATAGCTATGGATACTAATAGTTATTTAGAACCGGTTTATTTAATCTCAGCTGTTGCTGAGATTTTAAATATACACCCACAAACTCTAAGACAATATGAAAGAGAAGGACTTATTAAACCATCAAGAACTAATGGAAAAATAAGATTATATTCACAAAAAGATATTGATCATATAAAGTATGTATTAACTTTAACTAGAGACTTAGGTATTAATTTAGCTGGAGTTGATATGATACTTCAATTAAATAAAAGAATTGAATCATTAGAAACTGAAATTACAAATTATAGAAATAAATTTAAAAAATCAAATAATATTTCAGTTGTACCAGATACTAAAGCTTTAGTTATCAAAAAAACTTCTTATGATATTGTAATAATAGATGACTCAAAGTAAAAAGAATTAATTCTTTTTACTTTAAAAAAGTTTATTAAATTTCAGGAGTATTAGAAGTAGATGAGATATTATATTGAACTACATAATCTCTCATTAAAGGTGGAATATCTAGATAGTTGTCATCATTTGGACTAACAGATGTACCACTTTTTTCATCGTTTTCTTTTAGTCTATCTTCCGTACTATCATTTTTAGATTCAAAACCAGTTGCGACAATAGTAATTTTTACTTCATCTTTGTCTAAACCTCTATCAGAACTTGTACCAAAAATAATTTCAGCATTTGAATCCATTCTATCATTGATATTACCCATTACATCATTAATAGCTAAAAGAGGAACTTGTGGGTGAATATTAAAGTGAATTAAAATACCTTTTGCACCACTTAACGATACTTTATCTAATAATGGAGAATCAATAGCATCTTCAAGTGCTTTTTGAGCAGCACCCTCACCTTTTGCTCTACCAATACCCATTAATGCCATACCTCTGTGTTGCATTATAGTTTTAACATCAGCAAAGTCAGTATTAATATCTGAATTACCAGGATTTAAGATAACTTCACTCATTCCGTTTACAGCTTGGTAAAGAATATTATCAATGATTTTGAAGGCATCTTTCATACCAACTGTATCATCAATAATTTCAAGTAATCTATCATTTGGCACTACAATAATTGAATCACTTACTTTTTTAAGTTCTTCAAGTCCAAGGTTAGCTAAACCACCTCTTTTTTTACCTTCCCAAGAAAAGGGTTTAGTAACAACTGAAACAGTTAAAGCACCAACTTCTTTTGCAGCTTTTGCAATAATAGCAGCAGCCCCAGTTCCAGTTCCTCCACCTAAACCAGCAGCTATAAATACAATATCAGCACCATCTAAAGCAGCTTTGATATCTTCATAACTTTCAATAGCTGAATCTCTACCAATTTCTGGCTTCATTCCAGCACCTAAACCTTTTGTAAGTTTAGCACCAAGTTGAATTTTTTTAGGAGCCCTTGATATTTCTAATACTTGTCTATCTGTATTTGCGGAAATTAAATCAACTTTATTGCAACCCTCTTTAATCATGTGGTTAACCATATTACAACCACCGCCACCAACACCAATTACAGTAATTTTTGCTACATTATCTGATAATACTTTGTTTGGCATTTCAACTTTTATATCGTCTGCGTTAAATAAATCATCCATTAAAACCACTCCGAGATTTTTGTCCAGAATTTTCCAACACCTTTTTTCTTTTTATCTTCATCTAAAGGAGTTAGTATCGCTTGCTTATTACCACCATTTAATTCTAAATTAGAAAGATTAGTTTGTGATGGTTTAACTGTTTTTTCTTCATGTCTTTGAGGTGTGTCATCATTTGTAGCATTGATGTCTATATGTGCTGATTTAGAAATTCTAGGATCAACTTTTATAGGTTTAACAAGTTTTTTATTTGAATCTAATTCAAATCCCCTTGATTTACCAAGCATTAAATGTAATATTCCAACAATACTAGACATATCAGGTTCATCTAAACTCATGAAGCCATTTTTAATATTTTTAGGAGAAGATATAGAAACTGGAATTCCATCAAACACAGCCTGAGCCAGTGATTTAAGACCATCAAGATTACTCATACCACCTGTAATTACAATACCTGAACCAATATTATCTAATAAGCCTGATTTTTTTAAATTATTTCTTATAAGTACTAGTATTTCTTCAACTCTTGCATGAATAATTGTTTGAATGCTTTCTAAAGCAACTTCAGAAGTTGTATGTTCATCACCTATTCTAGGAATTTTAACTTTAGTTACGCCTAAGTCATTTTTAGGACTATAATCTTTGATTAATGAACCATAATCTATTTTTAACTTTTCAGCAGCAGCAGGAGGTGTGTGAAGCATTTCTGAAAGGTCATTAGTAATATGACTAGATCCAACTGGAATAAATCCATTAAATATTAAAGCATTACCTTTAAAACATACAAACTCTGTAGTTGAATCACCTAAATTAACAACCGTTGCACCAAATTTCTTTTGTTGATTATCTAAAAGTGCCATAGCAGTTGAATAACCATCTAGTACAAAAATACAGTTATCTATACCAGAAATATTTAATGCCGATTTTATATTTGTAAGTGAAGTTCTTTTTGCTGTAACTATAAAAACAGATGCTTCTAGTCTCGAACCATTCATATTTAAAGGGTTGTCAACATCAACCGTATCATCAACTTTAAAATGAATTGGAATTACATGGATTACTTCATACTCAGGAACAATAGTTGCATTGTATAAAGCCATTTGCATTACTTGATTAATTTCTGTTTCAGTTATAAGTCCATTTGGAACATTAACAGAACCTGAACTTCTTATGCTTTTTGTATGATTACCAGAAATAGATACAATTGTATTATCAATGTTTTCCTGAGTATTTTTCTTAGCCATTAAAACAGCATCTCTGATACTATTTGCAGCATCTTCAATGTTTGTAATTATACCCTTATTGATACCTTGACTTTTTTGAGTACCTATTCCTAAAATACCGATATTATATTCAATATCAGGTTTAGCAATAACAGCCTTAACATTTGACGAACCAAAGTCTATTGCTAAAAGAGTATTATTCACTTTTTATTCCTTTGTCTCAATTGATGATTGAATCTCAAATTTATTTTTTAAAGACTCAATTAAGTTTGTCATAATCTCTTGGTCTTGTAAACCAAGTAATGTACTTTTTACAATCTCATTTTTAGATTTATCAGCATTTGCTAATTTTGAATCTAAAATCTTAAATAAAACTACTTTATCATCTAAAGTTACTGTTCCTGCTTTTGAAGGAGTAGCAAACATTTGATTTAAAAATTGTCCAGCTTCTTGAGTGTTTAAACCTGGAATCTTATCAAAAGAATCTCTATTGATATTTGATACTTTTGTACCTGTAAATGTACTTAACATTTCATTTGCTTTTATAGATAATACTTCATCTTTTTTAACAGAAAGATAATCTTTTAATACTTCACTTTTTACAACAGCAAAATCTAAAGGTGTTGGCATAACAACTTCATCAATTCTTATTACTAAATATTCATTGTTATTTAAGATTGGTTTTAAAATATCACCTGTTTTAGCTTTTGTAATAGCTAAATTGTCTTCGTTTGAGTATGGTAACTTAGAAACATCAAATTCACTTTTTTCTGAAAATGAATCTTCACCTTTCTTAAGTGATAAATATTTTCTTAAAGCTTCTTTTTTTGTTGCTTTTGCATCAATAGCATTTATAATTTCAGCTCTTGCATCTTCTAAAGATTTAATTTTTCCATCTTCATATCTGTAATCATTTTTGTATTTTGAATAATAATCTTCAATTTCAGCTAAATTAGGATTAGTTGAAGTGATTTTTAACGATGCACTAGAAAGTTTATATTTCTTTTCTGACATATAATTGTTTTTATTAGCTTCCCAATACTTTTTTAAATCTTCATCATTAACATCTACACTAATTTCGTTTTTAAAAATAATTTTATACTCAATATCATTTGACATAAATAGTAATGAACTTAAAAGTTCAACTTCTGATTGAGAAGGATTTAATACAAATAACTCTTGAACTTTGTTCAATAAAATCCCTCTTTTTAAAGAATCTTCAAAAACACTTGGTGTCATTCTGTTTTGATTTAAAACTTTTATGTAACTCTCTTTATCAAACTTTCCGTCAACTAAAAACGCATCATATTTGATTAATTCTTTAGCAATATCTTCATCAGTTACACCAATACCTAAAGTATCAGCATACGATAGAATAAGATTTTTTTGAATAATTTGTTGATATGCAGCATCTTTTAACTTAAGTTGATCTGCCATTTCTTCATTAAATGAAGCTCCAAATAACTTTGCATATTGACCATATAATGACGAATACTCTTGTTGATATTCTTCTACAGAGATTTCTCTATCCCCTACAACTGCTACTGCTCCATCTTGTTTTCCATAATCGTAAGAACCCCATCCAACAAAACCAGCACCAACAAACGCAATTGTACTTATCCAAATAGTAATAACAAGCCATTTTTTATGTCTTTGCATCCAAGTTATCATAAACTAATATCCTCTTAAAAATTTAAGATATATTACAAAAAAAATTCTTTTAAAAAAGTTAATCTTCTAAAAGCTCTAAATTACTTAAAATATCTTGAGTGTTTTTATTGTCATTTGAGAGTAAATCGTTGATTACAGATTCTCTAATTGTAATCTCTAATTTTTTACATGCAGTTTCAAAAGCTTGTTCTTCACCTGCAATAAAACACATTTTTTTAGCTCTTGTAATAGCTGTGTATAAAAGTTTTGTATTATGCATAATATAGTGTGAGAAACTCATAGGAATTAAAGCTGTTTCATATTCCATTCCTTGGGTTTTATGTATCGTCAAACAGTAAGCTAATGATAAAAGTGAAGTGATGTTATCAAAGTCATAAAACACTACCATGTCATCATTTGGATAAAGAACTATACATTTTTCTTCATCAAAATCTAACTTAATAATTAATCCTAATTGACCATTGAAAACTCTTTTTTCTAAAAAATCACTTGAGCCACTCTTGTACATATTCATAGTTTGAGCACGCATATTTTCATTTTTTATGTGTATTACTTTATCTGTAATTTTAAACTCACCAAATTTTGTTTCTAATGATTTAGATTTTGTATGATTAAACAATTTTTGCAATTGAATATTAAGGTTATCAACCCCTAATGTTCCACCTTTCATTGGTGTTATTACTTGAAAAAGAGTTAATGCACTACTAATATCTTTTTTCTTAATAAGATCATAATAACTTTGAATATAAGAAGATGCTATATTTAAAATATTATTTAAAATTAGGGTTGATAATTCAACTCTTTGTTCTGAAAATTCAGATTGAGATAAACTATTTTTTTGAGCATAATAATTTTGCATAGAAACATTAACAAAGGCAAAATCATCATACTCTTTTTGATATTCAGGTAAATTACCCACTCGTATATCATTGGCTATTAAAGCAATTGCTTGATTTTCATTTTGTCTGTAAATTTTTGTTAACTTACAAATAGGAGCTAATTCATGTTTTATACTATCGGCTAAAATATTACCTGCACCAATTGCGGGTAACTGACCATCATCTCCTACAATTATGAAAATAGTATCGTCATCTATTTTTGAAATAATTTGATTAAAGGTTGTTGAATTAACCATTGAAGCTTCATCTAAAAGTATTACTTTATGGGGAAAGAAATCTTTTTCTTTAAACTTCATAAGTAAAGATTGAATTGTAGATGAATTATAACCTGTAGTATCAGAAATTCTTTGAGAAGCTATACCACTTAAAGCAATAGTAATAATATCATCATAACTGTAAACTTCTTCAAGTAACTCTAAAATAGCTCTACTTGAAGTTGATTTACCTGTACCTGCGTAACCTATTAAAAATAGTGTTTTGTGTCCCTCATTTATAAGTTCAACTGCTCTTTTTTGTTCAGTACTTAAAGTGAAGCCTAAAGTCTTTTCTTTTTTCTCTAGATATGATGTAAAATCAGAGTTTATTTTTCTATTTTTATCATCTTTTCTTCTATTAAAAAAATCTAATATATTTCTTTCTGCCCAATATAAATTTGCTAAAGAGTATCTATTCTCTTTAGTTAAAAAAATATCTTCATCAACTATTAGTTTTGACATAGCATTTTCATAAAGTGCTTCTTTGTTTTCAAACCTTAACTGCTCATCTAAAAGTTTATACAAATGATATTTATCAATTGAAGAATTACCATTATTATCACAATATTCTTTTAAAGTAAAATTCAAGCAAGCCATGATTCTGAATTCACTTTGAGGATCTATTCCTAAAGATTTGGCTATTTCATCTGCTTTTTTAAAACCTATACCTTTTATGTTTATAAGAATATAAGGATTATTTTTAATTTTTTCTATTAAGTCTTGAACTTCTCCAAAACTTGAATATATTTTAGTAATTAAATTGGATGTAACTCCATACTTACCTAAAAAAGAACCTAATTCCCTTAGATGTTTAAACTTTTGCCAAGATTGAACAATAGTATTTAATTTCTTTTCTTTGATACCTTTAAATTTTAAAAGTTCATTTGGATTGTTATTTAATATTTCTACTAATTCTTCTTCTGAATATTTTTCAAGTAACTCTTTAGCAAATTTACTTCCAACACCTTTTACAATTTTTGTTAAGAAAAAATATAATTCAGCCTCTTTTATTGATAATGTATCAAATTCAAATTGAACGCCATATTTTTTATGATTTGTCCAATTTCCTGTAAGTAAAATTTCCTCACCAACAATTTTTTCAATATCAGTATCAAAGTAGTTACCGCAAATTTTTTGATTATTTTCAAGTACTGCTATTATGTATTGTGTTTCCTCATTTTTATATAGTACTTTTTTTAATACTCCTGAGAGTTTGAAAGTTTTTTCATTTGAATTGGTAGGATTTGATTGAGTCATTAATAACCATCATCAAATTTATTTTTTTTGTGTTTATCCTTAGAATAAGCACTTTTTTTCTTTTCTTTTTGAATTAAATTAGCTTCTTTTAATAAGTTTTGTTTTTCATCTTCAAAATCTTTTGTATGATTTTTAACATACATTAAAAGTTGATTGATAAAAGCATGTAATAAATTATAGTAATTTGAGTGTAAATCTACTTTTTCTACCCTCTGCATATCTTCATAATTTTTTAAAGTTCTTTCTTTAAATTTTTCATGATTAAATTCAGGCATTTTTAGTAAAGAAACTGTTCTTGTGAAAAATTTTTCTACAACTCTTATGTATCTAATTCTTTTTTGTTTTTCGTGCATATTACTGATTTAAAAGTTCCTCTAGGTTTTCAATTGGTCTAGCTATTACAGCCTTTCCATCTTTGATAATAATAGGTCTTTCGATTAATTTTGGATTTTCAATCATTGCTTCAATGATTTTGTCATCATTTGTTTCATCTTTTAAACCTAATTCTTTATAAACAGCTTCACCAGTTCTTAAAAGCTCTTTAGCTGTTATTCCTAACTGTGATAATACTAAAGTTAATTCTTCTTTTGTAGGTGTTTGTTTTAAGTATTCTCTTACTTCAAAATCTAAACTTTTATCTTCTAAAAGTTTTACTGCATTTCTTGATTTTGAGCATCTTGAGTTGTGCCAAATTTTGATATCAGCCATAAATATCCTTATTTAGTTTTCTTGTATAATATCAAAATTATATATAAGTATCAATTTAAATTACAAAATGTAATATTTTAAAATTCGAAGTTCATTGAAAGTATTGCTAATTCTTCTTCTTTAATCATTTCTTCATAAACAGCAACAATATCATATTCAGGAGTTGATTCAACTTCATCTAATGAAACATACTCTTGCGTTTCATTTATATAAGCATCATAATTTGTATCATATATATCTAAAGCTATATAATCATCGTTCGTATCTAATTCAACGATAATATCTAACTCTTGCATGTTTGAATCAAGGCTTTCAAAACTATTCTCTTCTAAAGAAGTTAAACTTACCCATTCAGAGCTTTCTTCTAATGTATCAAGTGATACAAAATTGTTTGATTGTAAAGTATTGTTGTCTAAATCACTTAATTTTACATAACCATCGTTTGCTTGAACTAGAGTAAATGCCATAATTGCAAATATTAATGCTTTAAACATATTTTTACCTTTAAATTTATTACACTTAGTTTATCAGAGATGCTCTTAAATCTTAATAATTAAAAATTAGATACAATAGTTTATGGAAGTTAACAATAATTCACAATTAAATATTTTATTACCAAATCAGAATGCTGCATTAAAAGAAGCATTGAAAAATGCTGACAATAGTGAATTGAAAAACTTATTACAAAATAAAAATCTTTCAACACAAGAAATACTAAAGACAATTTTTGAACAAATAAAAAACCCTGATAAATCAAATCAATCTTTATTAAATTTTTTAAAGAATTCAAACTTTATAAAAGATTTAGGTAGTTTTACTCTAAATCTAAATGATTTAATAAATAATTTAAAAAAAGATGAAACTCTAAAACCTTTTGCTCAAGGCTTAGAAAATTTTTCAAAAAATATAAAAGAAATAAATGCCTCAAACCTTCAAGAAAACATAAAAAATTCAGGAATATTCTTAGAATCAAAGTTAGCAAAATTTGCAGGAAATGAAAATAAATCAATTATGGAAGACATTAAATCAGTATTATTAAAAGTAAATGAGGAAGTTTCTAAAAATACCCCAGAATTATCTAAACTTGTTGATAGACTTTTAAATCAAATTGAAACATCACAAATGTTTTCTTTACTTTCAAATTCAAACTATGTTTATATTCCATTTTTATGGGAAAATTTAGAAGATGGAAATATACAAATCAACAAAAAAGAAAATGATGACTTTTATTGTAAAATCAATCTAACTTTGAAAAACTATGGAAAAGTTGAACTAACTATTGGTATTTTTAATGATATAGATTTTGAAATATACGCAAACTTTGAAAACGATGACTTTAAAGAGATATTTAAAGAAAAAATGTCATCACTAAAAGAAGGATTTATCCAACAAGAAATAAATCTAAAAATCCTTAAAATAAACAATTTAAATGATGAAAATAAAACTTCAAATGCTTATGAAAAAAATAGTTTCGATCAATACTCAACAATATTTAATCAAGTTGAGATAAAAGTATAAATCATGGATAAAAATATTCTAAATAAAAAAGCAGCGGCACTAAAATATGATGTAAAAAAAGATAGTGCACCAAAAGTAACAGCAAAAGGAAAAGGAAATACTGCACAAAATATTATAAAAATTGCAAAAGAAAATGACATTCCCATAAAAAAAGATCAAGATTTAGTAGAACTGCTATCTCAAATAGACTTAGACAGAGAAATTCCACCTAATATGTATAAGGCAATTGCAGAGGTTTTCTCATACATTTATGATATTTCAAATAAAGGTTTAGAAAAAGATAAAGAATTAGAAGATATAATCTCAAAAAAACAGAAATAAACTTATGACAAAAAACCTTTTAGACAATCCATTTTTCCTATTTAGTTTTTGTATTTTAGCAATATTACTAAATACAATATTCTCAACTTATTTTATGTTAGTTACATTTAGTGGTGTACTATTTCTAATGTTCTATGTTTCTTTAAAAAATAGATATTACTATTCACTATTTTTTGTTATGTTAACATTTACAATTATAGAGTACAATCTAGGATTAAAACTATTTACACTTAATGTAATTTCATTATTTCTTTATGTTTTTGTAATACCTTTTGTAAATAGAATAAATGCATTTAGCAAGTTTAATAAATATGTAAATATAGTTGTTTTTTATGGGTTATTGCATCTGATTTGGTCATATCAAACGGAGTTTACTGAATCACTATTTTTCTCAATACTTGCAAATCTTGTTATTGATATATTTTTAATTGGAGTTTTAATTTGACAAATAGGTTAAATTTAATTTATTTTTTTATTGTAATAATTGTTATTTTACTTTTAAGTAGAGTTTTCTTTTTAAGTATTAAATCTAATTCATACTATGAAGAACTTTCAAAAAACAATTATATTAAAAAAGTACCTATTGTTCCTGTTAGAGGTATGATTGAAGATAGAAATGGTGAAAAATTAGCTATTAATAATCTAGGTTTTTATATTGCTATAAAACCTCATCTAAGAGGATATAAAAGATCAAAAGAGCTTGAAGAAACAATAGATTTCATTGTTAAAAACTTTCCCCAATATGAAAAAGAAAAACTAATTAAAGAATACAAGAAAAAAGATTCTCCATATAATCATGAATATGTAAAAATTATTGATTACATTGATTATGATGAATTTTTTCCTAAATTCACAATTTTTTCAGCTAATAAAAATATTCAAGTTGATGCTTCAAGTAAAAGATATTATCCTTATAAAAGTGTAGCAGCACATGTTATTGGATATATTGGAAAATCTTCTAGAATGGATAACATGAGAAATGAACTATCTGAATATACAGGAATTATTGGTAAAAATGGTCTTGAGAAGTTTTACAATGAAGAACTACAAGGTGAAATTGGTTTTAAAAATGTAAAAGTAAATGCTGTAAATGAAGAACTTGAAGTACTAAATGTTGAACAACCCAAACATACAAAAAGTCTAAAAACTACCCTTGATATTAAATTACAAAAATATATACATGAAGTTTTTGATAAAAAAAGTGGTGCTGTGATTGTTATGGATGCACATAATGGTGAGTTATTAGCAGCTGCTTCATTTCCTGAATATGATAACAATATTTTTGTTAGTGGAATTAGTGTAAAAGAGTGGAATGAAATGAGAAATGATTTTAACCACCCTTTTACAAATAAAATTATTAATGGATTATATCCACCAGGTTCAATTATAAAGATGGGAGTTAGTTTATCTTTTTTAGAAAATGGAATTAAGCCTGATTATAAAGTCTATTGTGATGGTGCTATTCAAATTGGTAATAGAAACTTTAGATGTTGGAAACAACAAGGTCATGGAAAAGTTGATTTTAGAAAAGCTATTAGAGAGAGTTGTGATGACTTTTTTTACAAAGCTAGTTTAAAAACTGGAATTAATTCTATTTCTGAAACTTTAGCAAAATATGGATTTGGAAAACCTACTGGTGTTGATTTAAATAATGAATTTTATGGAATTAATCCAAATAAAAACTGGAAATTAGAAAAATTCAATGAACCATGGTATGTTGGTGAAACTGTAATTACATCAATCGGACAAGGTCACATGCTTGTAAGTCCACTACAAATGGCTAGATATACTGCTTTTTTAGCCACAGAAAAACTTCCAACACCCCATTTTCATAAATCCCAATATAAAGAGCCTGAAGTAATTAAAACAAATCAAAAACATATGGATTTAATAAGAAAAGGTATGTATGATGTTACTAATCATCCTAAAGGTACAGCAAAATATTACACTAGATCAAAAGTAACGATTGCTGGGAAAACTGGAACAGCACAAGTAATTGGAATACCTCAATCAGAAAAGAAAAGAATGAAAGAAAGTGAACTTGAATATTATCACAGATCTCATGCATGGCTAACAACTTATGGTCCCTTTAAAAATCCAAAATATGTAGTTACAGTGATGGTTGAACATGGAGGGCATGGAGGAAGTGCAGCTGGTGGTATAACAAGCAAAATTTATGACAAACTTTATGATTTAGGATATATCACAGAAACTAAGTAGATTTTGTGTGATATTATTTTAATTAATCTTTGGATATTATAAATTTAATTTAATTAACCTACAGGAATTTTGTTGAAACTACTTATAAGCTTTTTAATTTTTGGATTTTCATACTTATTTGCCCAAGAACAGGCACCTATGATTAATCTTTCAGTTGCTGCAGTTGATGAACCTGCTCAATTTGTTAGAACAATTAATATAGCTATAATCTTAGCATTATTAGTACTTGCTCCTACTTTGCTTTTAATGATTACATCATTCACAAGAATTGTAATTGTATTTTCACTTTTAAGACAAGCTTTAGGTTTACAACAAACTCCACCTACTCAAATCATTATTTCTTTAGCGCTTATTATGACTGTATTTATTATGGAGCCATATGCTAAAAAATCTTGGGAAACTGGTATAAAACCTTATATGGATGAACAAATAGGTTATGAAGTTGCCCTTGAAAATAGTATTGAACCATTTAAAGAATTTATGTTAAAAAATACTAGAGAATCAGATTTAGCACTATTTTATAGAATTAAAAAAGAAGAAAATCCAAAAAATATCGAAGATATTTCAATCACTGTACTTATGCCTGCTTTTATTGTTAGTGAGTTAAGAACTGCATTTGAAATTGGATTTCTAATATTTTTACCATTTTTAGTAATAGATATCATTGTTTCATCTATTCTAATGAGCCTTGGTATGATGATGCTACCGCCTGTAATGATTTCCCTACCTATTAAACTTATCTTCTTTATTGTGGTTGATGGTTGGGCACTTATTATTGGTAATCTTGCTCAGTCCTTTAAGTGACGGGCTTTGTAGAACTTAAAACTTCTCTGAAACTATCTATATTATCACAAATACATCCAGAAATAAAATGCCTTTCTAATATCCTATTTTAGTCTTAAAATATAAATTACAGTTGTTAAATAACAACTAATTTAATAAAAAATAATAATTATAATTTATTCTTCAAAAAAATATCAATATATTATTAAAAATAACATAACACTATATAATAAGTTATTTAGGTACTTTTTACCAATTATTTAATTTTTAAAAGGTTATAGTTTCATAAATTAACTAAGGTAATCTATGAAACTATTTGTATTAATAATATTTTTAATGACTTCTGTAAACGCTGCTTCATTTTCAAAATCAAAGAAAATACTTCTAAAAAAAGTTTACTTTGATAATAAGACAAGTTTTTATTGTTCTAATCCATATGAAATAAAACAGATAAATGGAAAAGAAAAAACTCTTATTGTTCAAGATAGTAAATACTACTCACCAAGAAATGAATATTATAAATCAGGAAAAGTAAATACAAGAGCCCAAAGAATAGAATGGGAACATGTAACAAGTGTACCTTTTATTTTTTCAAAATATGGACAAGAAAAATCCCCTAATTTATATGTTTTGTATTCTTGATTATGTCCATATATTTTTACTTTATATGCAAGATTTAAAATTGAATTGTCCATATTTATTAACTACTAAAAGAAAGCAACATGAATTTTTATAAAAAACTATCACATATCATCTTAGTTGGCTTGGTGCCTACAGTTCTTTTTTCAGCATCTATTGATGAATACATAGATAAAGCAAAATGTGACCAAATAATTGATAAACAGCTCTATCAAATATGTTATTCATACAAATACAAAGGTGCTTTATCTGGTTGGGTGAAACTTGATGGTAATTTAGTTGGAAAAGGCAATATAAAGAAAAGACCTCGGTTCTATAATGAAAAAAATATTCCTATGAAATATAGAACCAAATATAAAGACTACACTGGATATGGTAAAAATTGGAATAGAGGACACTTTGTGGTTGCTGATGCAGATTTTGATTATGATAAAAAAGCTTTGAGTAAAGCTTATACCATGGCAAATATAATACCTCAAAGTGCAAAAGTCAATCAAAGAACTTGGACTAAAGTTGAAAGGTATGGAAGAACATTAGCTCAGAAACTTGGGTATATAAACTCTATCTCCATTGCTAAATATGATGACCTGTCAAACAAAATCGGCAATGATATTGTTATTCCAACAAAGCTTTACAGAATCTA
>CAKZOX010000034.1 GCA_937138295.1 uncultured Campylobacteraceae bacterium | reverse complement strand
TTTGGTCAAGTATTAGTCGCAACCATTGCAAATGGTAAAACTTTTACATGGAATGCAGGAGATGCTGCAAGATTAACAACAAGAGCATCTACTACAACATCTGGATTTGAAACTACAAACAATCCAACAGCAACCAGAGTTACTCTGATTTCACCTACAACTAGACACTTAATTCATTTAGGAACTGAAACAACTATTGGAGACACAGCTACTCAAGATAATATGTTTATTAGATTCTCGGATCAAGAAGATATAAATGATTATACACCAACAGCAATTAATAGTGCTGGTACACAAAGATTGCAAGATGGAACTAAAATTATAGGTTCTTTAAAAGCAAAAGAAACAATTTTAATTTGGACAGATAATGCACTGTACACAATGAAATTTATTGGTGCACCTTTTACATTTGGTTTTGAACAAGTGGGTACTAACTGTGGATTGATTGGTAAAAATGCAGCTGTTGAAATAGATGGTATGGCTTTTTGGATGAGTGCAAATGGTTTCTTTATGTTTGATGGTACAGTTAAATCTATGCCTTGTAGTGTTGAAGATTATGTTTATGACCAAGCAGATACTACAAAAGGTCAACAAGTTTATGCGGGTATAAATAATTTATTTACAGAAGTTGTTTGGTATTACCCTTCAACTAATTCAGAATATAATGATCAAACCATTGTATTTAATTATGGTCAACCTATGAAAGGTGGGGTTTGGTATATTAGTACAGAAGCTAGAACTTCCTGGATTGATGCTAGTGTATATCCAAAACCTTCAGCCACTAAATTTAATGATGCAGCTGTAGGTACTTTTCCTGTAATTGTAGGTCAATCTGATTTAGGTCAAACAACTTTATTTGAACATGAAGTTGGAACTGATCAAGTTAATGCTGATGGAACTACAACAACAATTACTTCATTTGTAAAATCATACGACTTTGATATACAATCAAGACAACAAAATGCACAAGGTAAATCAACTGGCCCTGGTATTTCAGGTGAAGTATTTTTAGCTATGAGAAGATTTGTACCAGATTTTAAAAATTTACAAGGTAATGCAAAGGTTACATTAGCTGTTAAAAGATATCCTCAAGAATCAGAAACTACAACTAATCTAAGTCCCTTTACAATTAATGCAAATACTGATAAAAAAGATACAAGAGCTAGAGGTAGATTTGTTAGTATCAAAATAGAAAATACAGATGTTAGTGAGTCTTGGAGATTTGGAACACTTAGAATAGATATACAACCAGATGGTAGAAGATAATGGCTAAAATAGTAGTTAGATTACCTGAACCCAAAGAAGAGTATGATGTCTCTAACCAAAAACAAATCAATAGAGCAGTTGCTTTAATTGTAGAACAATTAAATTCAACTTTTTTAGATGAATTAAAACAAGAGACTGAGAGATATTCTTGGTTTACAGGTAAAAACTAATGAGTTGTAATAATGTAAACAGAGAATTAGAATTTTATCTAGATGTTGCTACAGGTAATATCGCTGGAGTAAGTAATGTAAGTAAGTTTGGATATAATCCTTCTATTTCATCTATAGCTTTTGAAACTATTTGGGAAGGTTCTAATGCTTATCCTTGGCAAACTGTGGCAGACCAATTAGAAGTTTTAAGTGCTAATGCCAATGATACTTCAGCAGGAACTGGTGCAAGAACAGTTGAACTACAAGGTTTAGATTCTAGTTGGAATATATTGACAGAAACTGTAACCATGAATGGTACAACTGCTGTTACCACAACAGGATTATTTTTAAGAATTTTTAGAGCAAGAGTAGTTACTGCTGGTTCAGATTTAATAAATGCTGGTAATATTACAATTAGAGATCAAGACACTTCTACTACAAGAGCAATAATTACAAATAGTGTTGGTAAAAGTATGGGTCAAAGTTTAATGGCAATTTATACAGTACCTGCTGGTAAAACAGCGTATTTAAAAAATGTGAATTTTTCTTCTGGTAAAGACTTGGAACAAGAATATAGATTAATGGCAAGAGATAATACTGTTACTAATGCAGCTTGGAATGTTAAAGAATTTATAACAGGCAGAGGTGGTTTTGGAGACTTAGATAAATTTGCAATTAATAAATATACAGAAAAAACTGACTTAGATTTACAAGCTCTTTCATCAGCAAATTCAACAGCAGGAGGAGGATTTGAGTTAATACTCATAGATAATTAATGGCAAATATTTATAAAAACGCATTCTATGATCCAGCAACTACAGCAGCTGAAACAGTCTATACTGTTCCATCAGACTCAAGAGCAATTGTTCAAAATATACAGATAACTAATGAATCTGGATCAAAAGTAGTTAAAACAGCTGTAACAGATAGTTCATCAACTACAGATTATCAAATAGCTTATGCAAGTATTAGCGGACCTACCATTTGTAATTTGGCTAAAGGACCAGTGATATTAGAAGAAAATGATATATTGAAGATTGAATCTTCAAATACAACTGGTATAAGTGCAATAATATCAATATTAGAAATCAATAGGAGTTAATTATGGCGTTTAAAGAAGAAGGATCAGTAAATTACACAATAATAAATGGTAAGAAAGTACCTGTTGTTAAATGTGAAACTGAAGTAGTGCTAAGAAATACTAGAACTAATGTAGAATATAACTCTGATGAGGAAGCTGAGAATGATATTGCAGATTCAAGTACTCCTACTATTAGAGAAGAAATTACAAGATCATTAAAGATTAAAGTAGCAGCAATGCCACCATTAGGAGCAGCATCAGAATAGTTGTAAAACAATGAATTATTATATATAGTAGATAAAATTATGCCAATTTCAAGAGGACAAGAACCCAGACAATTATACCGAGGTGGTGGAATCATGAACCTTGCGCCAAGACAAGAATATGGTTTGGGAAGTATTGTTAAGTCTGTTAAAAAAGCAGTTTCTGGTGCAGCTAAAGGTATTAAAAGTTTTGCTAAATCAGATTTAGGTAAAGCTGCATTAATAGGAGCAGCTGGTTTTGGAATTCCAGGAACTTCTTTTGGAGGTTTATTTGGTAAAGCAGGTATTGGTTCAACTTTTAGTGGATTACCGGGAGCCTCAACAGTTTCAAATTTTTTAAAAGGTGACAAAACATTAGGTAAAACTTTAGGAGTTATGGCTGGTGGTTCTTTATTAGGTGGTCTTTTTGCAAAAGCAGAAGAAGGTGATGAAGAAGCAATTGCAGCAACTCAAGATGTAAATGCATTAAGAAATTATTTAGATAAAGGTTATAGAAATTTAGGTTACAAAGAAGAAGAAATTCCAGCATTAGTAGAGGAAGGTGTTTCTGAATATACTTCATCTCAAGGAGGTTATGCTAATGGTGGTAGAATAGGTGCTATGTATGGTGGTAGAATGAAATTAGAAGACGGTACTTTAGATCCAAGAATTCGTGAAATAGTAATAGACCTTATGGATAATGAAGGTTTTGAATTTGGTGAAGCGGTTAAAGAAGCTTATAGAAGAGTTGAGTCAACTGAAAATAAAGCTAATGGTGGTAGAATAGGTTATGCATTTGGCTCCAATGATTTAGTGGATCAGGCTTCAGGGATCATGAATTTACCAAAAAGAGTTAATAATGCTGGTGTTAAAGAATTAGATCTTAGAGATAGTGGTGGATTTATTCCTCCAGTTGGTGTAAAAGAAAAGGCAGATGACATTCCTGCAATGTTATCAAATAACGAATTTGTATTCACAGCCGATGCTGTAAGAAGTATGGGTGATGGTAATGTTAATAAAGGTGCACAACGTATGTACGATATGATGAAAAAATTAGAAAAAGGCGGTAGAGTATAATGGCTGAAGTAGTTACACAAAGAACAGCACCCGCAGAATTTATAGAAGCTGCAGGTAAAACATATTTAACAGATTTACAAAAAGCAATTGGCGGATATAAACAAGCTGACTTATCTACAACAATGGGTCAACAGTTTGTTGCTGGTCAAGATCCTTTATCTCTTCAAGCACAACAATTAGCGACACAAGGTATTGGTGGATACCAACCTTATTTACAAGCTGCACAAGCAGCGACAGGACCTACAGGTTATCAAGCTTATATGTCTCCGTATCAACAAGATGTAATTAATACAACTTTAACTGAATACGATGTTCAAGCACAAAAAGGTTTACCGGCTTTAGCAGCACAAGCAATTAATGCAGGTGCATTTGGTGGTGGACGTGAAGGTGTTCAAAGAGCAGAATACCAATCAGCATCTGATAGAAATAGAGCAGCTTTACAAGCTCAATTATTACAACAAGGTTTTGGTCAAGCACAACAATTATCTCAACAAGATTTTATGAATCAATTAAATTTGGGTCAACAGTCACAATCTTTCTTAGGTCAAGATGTTGGAGCATTATCTGCTTTGGGTGGACAGAATCAAGCTCAAGCACAAGCACAATTAACTGCTCAACAACAATTATTACAAGCACAACAACAGCAACCATTAACTGCAGCGCAACAATATGGTTCTGGTATTGCAAGTTTAATATCTGGATATCCAGGTTCAACAATGACGCAAACTTCTCCTTCACCAACAACAGCTCAAACAGCAATAGGTTTAGGTTCAACGTTAGCAGGTTTGTATAGAGCATATCCAGGTAATTAATTATGAGTAAAATATTTAAAAGACCTATGTTTAGAAAAGGTGGTTCTACTTCTGGTATGAATGGCATTATGACTGGTATTGTAGATAGAGAAATGCATGCTGCATCAGATCCCAATGGAGTAGGTGGACAAAGTGAATTAAAACAAAAAGTTGAAGATAAAATGGCTTTAATTGAAGCTATATCAGGTGGTAGTGGTAAAGGTTTAGATGATCCATTTACACAACTTTTATTACAATATGGACCAGAAATTGCAACTGCTAAACCGACAGGTAATATAATTTCAACAGCTGTAGGAGCTGCAAAAAAACCTATTGCTACGTTACTAGACACACAAGCTAAAAAAAAAGCAACTAGAACTGCTGTAGGAATGGAAGCATTAAAAGATCTTAGTGCTGAAGATACTGCAAGTCTTAGAGAGAAAGCAGAAAAATTAGCTGATGAAGGAGCATTTGGTGGAAATGTAGAAGCAGCTTTCCAAGCTTTAGTTAATAAAACTTTTTATAGAGATCCGCCACTTCCAAGTGAAGCTAAAAAACAAACAGATCAAATGCGTATAGCTAGTTTGGTAGAGGGTTCTGAGGATGCTTTAAATTATTATACTGGTGAATTAGTTGTTAAAGCCATAGAAAATGTTAACTCTGGAAATGTTCCTGGTTTAGAAGGAAAAGATATTAATTATAGTCAACCTTATATACCAGCTGACACTGATATGAGTGATATTGATGAAGAAACAGGTATTATTACTCTTAAAACTACTGGTGTAGGTAATGCACAAGGTATTTATGGCGATGGTGCAGTATTTGATTATAAAACAAATAAATGGTATAAATTTAAGGACATTCAAGATTCTTACGTTTATAAAACAGGTGGGTCTAATAGTAATAGTGGTTTTTGGCTTGGTATTTATAGTGATACCTTATGTTGTGAAGATGCTGAAAATTGGGTAGAAATACCATACATTTCTGAAGAACAAAGATTAGTAGACCTTCTTCTACAGGAAGCTAAAAGGAAATACCCTGTAGGAACTCAATACTCTCCAGCACATATAGATAAAAATGTTGAGGGATTTTTTAATGACATCTATATGTCCATGAGTTATAGGATCAAAGGTGCCTGGATAGATGGCTGTTTTCATTTTAAACTATATTGTCCTCTATTTTAATCACAGAAACAACTTTTTCACTACCTGAAAGTTTTTTTATTCTAACGCCTTGGGTATTACGACCTGCTACTCTAATCTCTTTAACTGCACATCGCATAATACTACCCTTGTCTGTAGATAAAATAATTTCATCAATTTCGCTTACCACTAGAGAAGAAGAAATATTTCCATTTCTTGGAGAATTAATAATTCCAATTATACCCTTTCCTCCTCTATTTGTTACTCTATAATCTAAACAAGATGATCTTT
>CAKZOX010000033.1 GCA_937138295.1 uncultured Campylobacteraceae bacterium | reverse complement strand
AACATCCAGTCAGTTAATACTAAATCATAATTTCTAATATCAATGAAATATTCAGCATCTTTATAGTTTTCTGCAGAATCAACTTGGTAACCAAAGTCTGTTAATCCCTCTTGTAGCGTTCTATTTAATGTAATTTCATCTTCAATTATAAGTATTCTCATATTTTAATAGTCCTATTCGTTTACTTATTTTTTAAGTAAACTTTAATTTTTGCCGAATTGTACCATAAAAATTTCAAAATTTAAAGTCTTTTTAAGTTAAATTTCAAAATTTCTCAAAATCCTTAAAGTAAGTTGTTACTATATAAAAGATAAAATAAGTACAAAAATTTTAAGGAATAAAATGAAAAAAGTTATCCTAAGTTCTATAACAGCTGTTTCACTAATGATTTCAGCATCAGTTGCTAAAGATGTTTATGCAACTGTAGATGGTGTAAATATTACAAAAGCAGACATTAATATTGCAATACAAGACCCAAGAGTAAATTTTGATACATTACCAGAAGGTGCTCAAAAAAATGTATTAGAGCAAATTATTAATAAAAAACTTCTAGCAAAACATGCTTTTAATCAGGGAATTGAAAAAGATAAAGATTACTTAGAGAGTCTTTCAAAATTAAAAGATGATTTAGCATTTCAAGTTTGGCAAAGAAATGAACTAAGAGATACAAAAATTTCTGATTCTGAAAGTAAAAAGTTCTATGAAGAAAATAAAGAAAAATTTAAACAACCTTCTATGTTAGAAGCTAGACATATTTTAGTAAAAACAGAAGATGAAGCAAAAGCTTTAATTAAACAATTAAATTCTTCAAAAGAGCTTGAAAAAGATTTTATTGAATTAGCTAAAACTAAATCAACTGGACCATCTGGTAAAGATGGTGGTTATTTAGGTAAATTTCAAACTGCACAAATGGTTCCTGAGTTTTCAGCAGCTGCTTCATCTTTAAAAAAAGGTTCAATTTCTAAAGCTCCTGTAAAAACTCAATTTGGTTATCATGTTATTTACTTAATTGATAGTATTGCTGAAAAAACAATGACATTTAATGAAGTAAAGGGTAATATTTCAAAAATGTTAGCTACTCAAAAATATAATGAGAATGTTAAGAAATTAGCTGATGATTTAAGATCAAAAGCAAAAATTGTAATTAAATAATTTAGGAGATAAATCTTGGGTGTATTAAATGTTGTAAATCCTGGTGTTTTAACAGGTACTGAAGCTAAAAAGTTATTTGCATATGCAAAAGAAAATCAATTTGCTATTCCTGCTGTAAATGTAGTTGGAACTGACTCGGTTAATGCTGTATTAGAAGCAGCTGCTAAAGTTAATTCTCCAATTATTGTTCAGTTTTCAAATGGTGGAGCAGGTTTTTATGCTGGTAAAGGTTTAAAAACTTCTGATGCCGCTGTTTTAGGTGGAATTAGTGGAGCTATGCATGTTCATACTATGGCTAAGGCTTATGGAGTTCCTGTGGTATTACATACAGATCACGCTGCAAGAAAACTTTTACCATGGATTGATGGATTATTACAAGCAGGTGAAGATTACTTTGCAAAAACTGGAAGACCTTTATATACTTCTCATATGTTAGATTTAAGTGAAGAAAGCCTAGAAGAAAATATTGGAACTTGTGTTGAGTATTTCGAAAGAATGAATAAACTTGATATGATGATTGAAATTGAATTAGGTATCACAGGTGGTGAAGAAGATGGTGTTGATAACACTGATGTTGACAATGCTTTACTTTATACTCAACCTGAAGAAGTTAATTATGCTTATGAAGAATTAAGTAAAGTTGGAGAAAACTTTACAGTTGCTGCAAGCTTTGGAAATGTACATGGTGTTTACAAACCAGGTAATGTTGTATTAAGTCCAAAAATCTTAGACAATTCTCAAAAATTTATTAGCCAAAAACATTCAACTGATGCTCAACCAGTTGATTTTGTGTTCCATGGTGGTTCTGGTTCATTATTAAGTGAAATTAGAGAAGCTATTGGTTATGGTGTTATTAAAATGAATATTGATACAGATACACAATGGGCTACTTGGGATGGTGTTAGAGCTTATGAAGCTAAATATAATGGATATTTACAAGGGCAAATTGGAAATCCAGATGGAGAAGATAAGCCTAATAAATCTTATTATGATCCAAGAAAGTGGTTAAGAGCTGGACAAGAGTCTATGATAGAAAGACTTGAAACTGCTTATTCTGACTTAAATTGTTTAAATAAAAACTAAAAAAAAGATAGATTTAAATCTATCTTTTTTTCTTTCTTGTTTTAGAAACTCTAGTTGAGTTTACTTTATAACTGTAATTTATATACTTTTCTACCATATACTCTGATATTTCGTACATTTCATCAATTACTGTTTTTATTTTCCAAATAGATTCATCATTTTGTTTAGCAAATTCTTTTTTTAATAGAACATTTTTACTAAAGTAGATATCAATAATTTCATCAATTTGAAAGTTTTCCATGAAAGGATGGTTTGAAAAAGATTTTCCAAACTCTTTTTTGAATGAATGAATTAAACTAAAGGCTAACAATTCTGGAATCCAATGAGCGCCTTTGTTTAGCCTTGAAGAAAATAGTGTAATTATATATTTATAGTAGGCTCTCATTGGCTCTAAATGAGTACTTAATTTTCTTGCTATTGGACAGCTATTTTTATTTTGAAAAACATAAGATAATGTGTGACTATCCATAACATTCTCACTTAGAAAGTTTATTAAGTTTTGAGTAGCGTCATTTATGAAGTGTGCATCTTTTTCAGTCATAGTTACTGAATCATTTTCATCATTTGCTTTGATTTCTTCAAACTCTTTTAGTAAGTGTGCTACTACCATTAAAAGTGTATCTGATTTCATTCTTTTAAGATTAATAGACTCTGATTTTTTTATAGCTAAAGTGATTTGAGGATTTGCACTCATAATAAACCTTTTTTAAATTTTATGGGCGTATTATAATAATTAATTAAAAATATTTCTTCTTTTTTTGTGCTAAAAAAGTTATTCATTATTGCTTAAAATATAGTTTAATTTTGATACAATTATTTCATGAAAAAAGAGACTCTACAAAAAAGAACAAAAATAGCTAACAATATCATGTATTATATTTATACTCATATTGAAACAAATATCGATATAGAAGAGCTTAGTATAGATTTAGACATTAGTAAATTTCATATGCATCGAATTTTTAAAGAAGCCTTTGATAAAAATATATATGAAAGTGTAAAATCTATTAGATTACAAAAAGCATCAAATCTACTTCTAACAAATAGATATTCTACAATTTCAGATGTTGCAAAACTATGTGGATATACATCTCAATCAACTTTTATAAAAATCTTTAAAGAAAGGTTTAATATGACTCCAAAAGAGTGGAGAAAAGGTGGTTATAAAAGTTATTCAGATGAGATTTTATCTCAATCGATGAAAGCAAAACATTCAACTGCGGAGTTTAAAGGAATTGAACCAACTATAGTGAAGATGCCATCATATAAGAGTTTTTACATTAGAAATAAAGGTTATAATCAAAATATTAAAAGTACATGGCAAAAACTTCAAACATGGGTTTTAAGTAATGATATAAAAAATTACAAGCAAATTGCACTTTTACATGATAATCCAACAATAACACCTTTAAGTGAGTGTCAATATATTGCTTGCATTGTACCTGATGATGAAGAAATTATTCAAAGTGATAGATTACCTGACTTTAAAATTTCAGATGGAGTTTATGCAAAATTTGATTTAAAGGGAAAGCAGGGTGATGCTTTGAAATTAATTCATTGGGTTTACCATGAATGGATGTTAGAAAATGAATATGAAACTACAACAAAGCCATCATATGTGATTTATCATAAAAACAATTTTTTAAGTAGTGATGATGAATTTGATTTAAGTTTATATGTATCAATAAAGTATTGATACATTTTACTCAGGTCTTTTCACTAAATATCCACTACCTCTTATGTTGGTAATAAAATCTTCTTTTAAAACTTTTTTTACTCTATTTACTTCAGCTCTAATAGTTGCATTATCTATAAAATCATCATTCCATACATACTCCCTAAACATATCATAGTTCACAACTAAACTTCTATTTTTAGCTAGTAATTCAATAATTTGAAGTTGTCTGGTTGGTAAAATGTGAGGTTCATTATTAAAATATAAAGTTAAAGTTTCGCTATCAAAACTATAACTTTTTGATAGTCTTTTATGTTTTTGTGGAACAATTCTTGTTTTAAGTATTTTATTTATTCTTAGAGTTAATTCTTTTAAATGAAAGGGTTTTTTTAGATAATCAAAACAACCAATATCAAAGGCTCTAGTAATGTCTTCAATATCAATTAAAGCAGAAATATATATAGTCGGTATCATTCTTTTTTGTTTGTGCATAGTTTCTAAAATAGTGAACCCATCTATATCTGGAAGATTAATGTCTAAAATTAAAAGATCAAATCTTTCATTTTCAAGAATTTCTAAACACTCTTTACCTCTTGTGGTAGATGTAATAACATGACCAGTAGAACTAAGATAGTCTGTAATCATGTCATTTAACATAGTGTCATCTTCTAAAAGTAAAATTTTCATACAATCCCTTTGAATATATAAGTAAATGAATTCCATTCTTCATTTGATTCTAATATGATTTTTATATTTTCTTCACTACAAATTCTCTTAACAAGATTTAATCCTAAGCCAAATCCCTCTTGAGTATTTTCTTCTCTGTAATACTCTTCAAATATTTTGTCTTTATCTAATATTTGAGTTGAATTACTTTTAAATATCAAATAGCAATCTTTATCTTTAGTACAAATATTAACATGAATTTTTTCACCTACAAAGGTATATTTTATAGCATTAGTAAGATTATTATCCACAAGACGCTGTAATTTTATTTCATTGAACTTAATAGTAATGTCATTTTTACAACTTTCAAAATCAAAATATTTCTTAGATTGTTTTGCACTTAAATCAAAAAACTCAACTCTACTTCTAACAAAATCTACTAAATTTATATTATGGGTAGCTGCATTTACATAATCTTTTTTAATTAAATAGCTTAAATCATCATATATTGTAAAAATATTTTTCATGGCAACTTCAATATTAGATAAGTATCTATTTTTACCATTTTCCATTTCAAACATTTCTATATTTCCCATTATGATTGATAAAGGAGTATTTGTTTCATGAACAGCGTGTTTTAAAAATTGCTTTTGAGCCGTTAGAAGATTTTCAGCATAATTACTTTTTATTTCTAATTGTTTTGATTGGAGTAAATAATCCTTTGAAGATTGTTCAATTAAATGAGTTAAAGCTTGTAAACTTCTTGCATGGTCACTTATAGGATTGTTTTGTTCGCTATTTTTGGTTGTATAGTTATCATCATTTAATTCTTTTTCACTCATTGAAACGACAGTAAGTGTTTGATTTAAAAGTTCATTTCTTTCATCATTATGAAAAAACTCACCATATGTAAAAAACCCTGTAGTTGAACATACACTTGAAAATGGTTTTATTTCAACATCCATTAGATTTGGCATATATCTTCTTCTAGCCATACACGCATATATAAAAAATGATTCACTATTTTTTATAGTTTCATCATCAAAAAGCGATTTTAATGGATTACTCATAATAAGTTCCATATTTCCAAAACCTAGTTTTACAATATCACCTTTTGATAAATTACCTGCAAAACTTAAACTTCCATCATCATGTTTAGCAATTACAGCTCGTGCTAGACTTAGATTATCTTTTTGAACAATTAACGGAAACTCTATTCCCGTTGCAGGTAATGATTTTGCTACATAGTCACCCAAATACTTTTTGTAAAAATCAACAGGTTTAAGACCTGAAATTTTATAAACTCTATTACCTTGTACTTCTTCAATGATATGATCAATTCCAATAGGAGACCAATTGAAGTTATAAGCATTTTTTACTATTAAAACATCAGAGTTTAATGATACCCCTACAGCACCTCTTGTTAAAATTTCCTCATTTGCAGAAATAAATGTTTGCTGAAAACTTGCATTATCACCAGCCATTCCCCCACATATAATTACATCATTATTAACAGAACTAATTCCATTTAAAAACTCTTCACCATTTGTGTTTGCACCATCTGTAAATGTTAAAAGTGCTTTGGTATTTTCTCCTATAAGGTTTTTAGCTAAAAATATACCATCATCAAAAGAATTTGATTTATTTGAATATGCAATTTTTAAAGTAGTTTTTTCAAATACTGAAATAGCTAATATTATTTTATGGGTACTAATACTCTCATTACAAATTTCACCATCAGTTGATGAACCAATACAAATGCTGTGGGGTAAATTTTTTTTGATTTTATAAATAGTATCTTTTAATATATTGATACTTTGTCCACAAAATATTTGCACTAATATATTTTTCTTATTTTTTAAATTAAAAAAGTCAATTTTTTCTAGTTCATTAATATCATTTAACGAGTAATTATAGGTTTTCATAAAAAAATTGTATCTAAAACTAAGAAAAAAACAAAATTTTAAATCCTTTATAGATGCCTATTTTAAGGGAAAGTGTAAGAAAAAAACATATCGCTATACTCATGCTATATTTAGGCTAAATTCAGGCTATATTTCTAACGTAGAATTTCATTATGAAAAAAATCAATTACTGATTTTAATAACAAAAAAATAATTTTAAGGATATAAAATGTCATATACAAAACCAAATTACAAAGCACAATACGAAAATTTTATAGGTGGAGAATGGATTGCTCCAAAAAGTGGTCAATACTTTGACAATATTTCTCCCGTTGATGGTGAGGTTTTAACTAGAATTCCTAGATCAAATGAAGAAGATATTGAACTTGCAGTTGCAGCAGCTTCTAATGCTTTTGAGTCATACAAACATACATCAGTTGTAGATAGAAGTTTAATGTTAAACAAAGTAGCTGATGCGATTGAAGCAAACTTAGAAGCATTAGCTGTTGCTGAAACTTTAGATAATGGTAAAGCAATTAGAGAAACTATAAACGCAGATGTTCCATTGGTAGTTGATCACTTTAGATATTTTGCTTCTGTAATCAGAGCTGAGTCTGGTTCGGTTTCAGATTTAGATGAGAATACTATTTCTCAAGAAGTATATGAGCCATATGGTGTTGTAGCTCAAATTATTCCATGGAATTTCCCTTTATTAATGGCAGCTTGGAAACTTGCACCTGCATTAGCAGCAGGTAACTGTGTTGTAATGAAACCAGCAAGTGCTACTCCAATGTCAATTTTATTAATGATGGAAATTATTGCAGACGTTCTACCTGCAGGAACTGTAAACATTATAAATGGTGCAGGTGGAAAAATTGGTAAATATTTAACAACTCATCCAGAAATTAAAAAAGTTGGATTTACAGGTGAAACTACAACTGGTCAGTTAATTATGCAATACGCAACTGAAAATATTATTCCTTCAACTTTAGAGTTAGGTGGAAAATCTCCGAATGTATTCTTTGAATCAATAATGGATGTTGATGATGAATTCTTTGATAAAGCAATTGAAGGTTTAGTATTATTTGCATTTAACTCAGGTGAAGTTTGTACTTGTCCATCAAGAGCATTAATTCAAGAGTCGATTTATGAGCCATTTATGGCTAGAGTATTAGAAAGAGTTAAAGCAATTAAGTTAGGTAATCCTTTAGATCCAGAATGTATGATGGGTGCTCAGTGTTCGCTTAACCAAAAAGAAAAAATTACTGAATATATTAAAATTGGAAAAGAAGAAGGTGCTGAATGTTTAATTGGTGGAAACGTTTATGAATCAGAAACTAATCCAAATGGATTCTATATTGAACCAACTATCTTTAAGGGTCATAATAAAATGAGAATCTTCCAAGAAGAAATTTTTGGACCTGTATTAGCTGTAACTACATTCAAAGATGAAGAAGAAGCAATTGCAATTGCAAATGATACTGAATTTGGTTTAGGTTCAGGTGTTTGGTCAAGAGATGCACACCAATTACATAAAATGAGTAGAGCTATTGAAGCTGGTAGAGTATGGGTTAACTGTTATCACTTATACCCATCACATGCTTCATTTGGTGGTTATAAAAAATCAGGTATTGGTAGAGAAACTCATATGATGATGTTAAACTCTTATAGACATACAAAAAATATCTTAACTTCTTACAGCAAAAATGCTTTAGGATTCTTTTAATAGGTATTTATAAACAGCCTTTAGTATAGGAGCTCCTCAACTCTCCTATACTATTTTAAAAAAGGAAACAATATGCAA
>CAKZOX010000032.1 GCA_937138295.1 uncultured Campylobacteraceae bacterium | reverse complement strand
TCATTCCATTTATTTCTAAATCTATGTAATACAAAGAAAGCTAAACTTGAACCAAATACAAAAATAAATACAGGTAAAAATACTAATTGTAAATTTATATCAATAGATAATGTTGCAAAAAATACAACTATAGGACCTAATATATAAATCAATAATGAAGCAATTTTATCTCTACTTAATTTGAAGTATCTTGCAGCTATATAACCTACGGCTATATTTAAATATAAAGGAGTAATTTTTCCTAATAGTATAAATAGTAAATTCATTAAAACTCTTGTGTTTTTTTGGAATTATATCTTAATTCTAATAAGTATTTATAAAAAAGAGGTAGGTGCGATAAAAATCTAAATCATTATGATATAGAAAGGACACACTAAAGCACCTACCGAGGCATCATTCTATAAAGCTCGTATGATATTTGTATGATATTTTGGAATAATTATAAGATAAAGTTATAATAAAGTAGCATTAAAATAGCACAACAAACAATGTACATTAGGGATGCATAGAGTATATTTAGTTTGAATATTTCAAAGGCATTATACTTATACCTTGCAACTATTGTTAAATTTAGTCCACTAAATGGCGAAGTGGAAACAGTAGTTGACCAAGCCATTAAAAATGTAATAGCTAAAAGCGTATGATTAAACTGTGAAAAGTAATCACCAATCACAGCAATTGTAATAATAGGATGTATTCCAACAAAAGCTAAAAGTATAAATACTAATAAAAGTAAAGAAGCTATTTTCCAATCAAATACTTCAAAGGGTAATGTAACTTCATATCCAACTATAATAGAACTAATTACAATTCCAAACATTCCCGCAACTATAAATAATGATATTTCAGATTTCATTTTTGGTAATTCATTATTTATATGATTAAAAAACTCTTCAAATGCTTTAAAAACTCTATTTTTTATAATTAGTATAAATAAAGTAAGAAATACAGAATACAAAGAAATTAAAACTATGATTTTTATATCTTTATACATAGAATTTGTAATAAGTACTAAAGTAGCAAGTATTATTGGAATATATATAGTTCCAAAAGATATGGGATAGCCTCTAAAACTATCTAATTTATAATCTTTTCTAAATTTCAATTCTACAAAAGTGATTACAAAAGTAATAAAAGCTAAAACTAAACCATTCATAATAACTAATGGAGTGTTTAAATTTGGAGTATAAACAACAGCAGCTGCAAAGGCTACAAAAAATGGAGACCAATAAGCATCACTAGAAAATGCTCTTGTTAAAGTTATAACTTGTGCTTTTGTTAATGGTCCTTTTTTATATAATTTATCGGCAACTATAACCAATGATGAAAGATTAATCACAGATCCAAATAGATGTATTCCTAAGTATGTTTTAAAAAATGAACTTTTTCCTAATGGTAAAGTTGAATTTTTTTCTTGTTTTGGAGTGGCTACTAATCTTAGAAAACCAACAGCAATTAAAAGAGTTAGTAAGTATTGATTTACGCTAATTAATTTCACGTAGTTTACATCAAATCCCATAGTTTTAGAAAATAAAAAGGCTACTAAACTAAGTAATAAAAGTATATTTATCATTTTTTTATTTGTTAAAGTAGGATATAAAAAAATAAACGCAAGCCAAGCTAAACAACCTGCTATTAAAACTAAAGTTGAGCTGTAAAAATATCCTATTACTGTTAATAAAAATGATAGAAATATTAAACTTCCTGAGAGCTTTTGTAATTTAAACATTAACAAGTTTTATGACCTTCTTTTTTTGTATATTTGAGTTAAATAAATACCAATTAATACTAAAAATAATCCAGTAAAATGATAAAAATATAGTTTTTCATTTAACCAATAAAAAGCAATAATAGAACCAAAAATAGGCATTAAGTTTGCATATTGTCCTGCTTTATTCGCACCAATTTCAATTGTTCCTGTATTCCAAAAATATATGGATAAAATTGAAGGAAAAATTACAATATATATTAGTGTATATAAAAGACTTTTATTTTCGTAAACTTCACTTGTAATTTCATAACCATTTCCATAAAATAAAATACTTAAGAAAAATACACCAAATAAAGTAATTAAAAATAAAAAATCAAATGGTTTTATTTCTTGTGGTTTGTACTTTAATAATACAGAATATAAAGCCCAATCAAAAGCAGCTATTAATATCCATAAATCTCCACTTGTAATTGTAAGATTTAATATTTCTGTAAAATTACCCTTTAAAATTACATATAAAACTCCAAGTGTAGAAATAACTACACCAAAAATCTCTATTTTATTTAAATGTTTTTTTAATATTAAACTAGAAAGTAAAATAATTAAAATAGGTGTGCTACTGTTTATAAGTAAAGCATTAGTTGCTGTTGTAGTTTGTAAACCAAAATATACAAAGGTATTAAAAAAAGTTATTGATAAAACTCCTAAAAAAAGAATTTTAAAAAAATATTTTTTTATATAATAGTTTAATCTTTTAAAATGGATAAAATAATATGGCATCAAAACTACTAAAACAAAAAACCATCTATAAAATGATAATTCAATGGGAGAAACAACACCTGATATAAATCTTCCAACAACAAAGTTCCCTGACCAAAAAAGTACAGCTAGCATTAAAAAAATATGATATTTATAAGTAGTTAGCATCTGCAACCTTTAATTTAAAATGCAATTATATATTAAAAAAGTATAATTCTAATCATTTTACATAAAAAGGAAATAATTTGATTAGATTAGGTTCAAATTCTCCAACAAGAGCATTAATTTTAAAGAATTTTGGTATTGATTTTATTCAAAATGGTGGAAATTTTGATGAAGATTCAATTACTACACAAAATCCAAAATCATTTTGCTATGAAGCAACTTTAGGGAAATTTAATGAATTATATTCAATATATGGTTGTGAAGAATATCCATTATTAGTCGCTGATAGCGTAGTAACTTCAAATAATGAATTACTAAGAAAAGCAAAAGATGAAGATGATGCAAGAAGAATGTTAAATTTACAAAGTGGAAGTAAAACTTCAGTTATCACTTGTATGATTTATAAATCAAAAAATTTAAAACTAATTGATATATCAAGTACAACTTATATTTTCGATAAATTTGAAGACAAACATATTGAAGAATATATAAAAAGTGGCGAATGTTTTGGAAAAGCAGGTGCTATTATGGTTGAAGGTTTTTGCAAACCCTATATTAAAGAAGTAAGAGGATATGAAAGTACGGCAATGGGTTTATGCGTAGAGAAACTTCTTCCATATTTATAATATCTACTTATAATAATTAAATTACTTATAATTATAATATTAGATTAAGGTATATATACTTATAATCATAAATATCTATTAATATAGATAAAAAACTATAAGGAATTTTAATATGAAAAAAACAATTTTAACTTTAGCTTCTACATTACTTTTATCATCATCTGTTTATGCAGCTGACATGGCAAAAGGTTTAAATGTAATTTTAACTTCAAAAGATACTCAAACTCAAATGATGGCAATGGTACTTTCAATGAATACAATGAAATTAAAAAAAGAAGTAAACATTGTATTATGTTCAAATGCTGGTGATTTAGCTGATAAAAATATTTCAAGTGAATCAATGAAACCACTTAATAAGTCTCCAAAGATGTTATTACAAGGATTAATTAAAAAAGGTGCAAATGTTAAAGTATGTCCATTATACTTACCAAATGCTTCAAAAGATAAATCAGTTTTAATTGATGGTGTTACAGTTGCAAAACCAAATGAAGTTGCTTCAAAACTTTTAGATACTGATTATAAAATTTTATCTTACTAATTACTAATCTTGCTAATTTTCAAGCATAAAAAAAGTTAAGAGTAAAAACTCTTAACTTTTTTTCTTTTCTTTAAAACCTTAATCAAATGCAGGTTTTGGAGTATTTTCTGATGACTCAGGTAATTGTGGATAAACAATTTCTGGTTTTTTACCTTTTAATGCTTTTAAGAATACAACAATTTTATCAGCATCACTATCAGTAATTTTAATTCCTAATTGTGTAGAACCCATTTCTTTTACAGCTTCTGCTAATGACCAAATTTGACCATTATGATAATATGGTGCTGTTTCAGTAATATTTCTTAAAGTTGGAGTTTTTACCATTCCATTTTCATCACCTTTGAAATCACCTATATGAGCAAATTTATATTTTGCAGTAACTTCAAACGGTTGCATAGTTCCACCTAAAGCAATACCATTATGACAAGATGTACAACCTTTATCAATAAAAGTTTTTAATCCCTCTTTTTCTGCTTTATTTAATGCAGCTTCATCGCCATTTAAATAATCATCAAATTTTGATGGAGTAACTAGAGTTTTTTCAAAAATTGCAATTGCAGACGTAATTTTTTCAAAATTAATATTTACATCACTTCCATAAGTATTTTTAAACTCAGCTACATATTCAGGAATTGAGTTAATTCTTTCTTCTACTAATTTTGGTGGTGCAGCCATTTCAGGACCAGCTTGAACAGGACCTTGAGCTTGATCAGCTAAGTGAGGACTTCTTCCATCCCAAAATTGTGATTTATAGAATACTGAATTATAAACTGTAGGTGAATTTAAGTGATGAGGATTTGCTGTCCAACCGTGACCAATAGCAGCACCAATTCCATCAGCTCCACCTAAACCTAAATTGTGACAAGTATTACATGAGATTATACCTGACTTTGACATTCTTGGGTCAAAGTATAATTTTTTTCCTAGTTCTACTTTTTTCTTAGTAATAGGATCTTTTGGATCATCTATTATTTTATAAAGTTCATATTTACTTTCAGGAATCGGTTGTAAACCTGCTTTTTTAGCATCATCTAAAAGTGATGCAAACATAGAAGTTGCACAAATTGCACTTATTGCAATAGTTGAAATAATTTTCATAATTTCTCCTTGTTAATTATTCATTTATTAATCATAGGATAATAATTATTAAATGAAAATTAATTCATAAGTATTTTTTATGAAAATATTATAATTTATACTTATAATTAAGACAGTTTTTGTCTTATATTAATAACTTATTTATGATTTATATATTATTGTAGAATTAAATATTTAGATATTTTATTTTAAAAAAATTAAAATTATTAAGATTGTTGGAAAGTTTTTAAATTATAAGATTTATATTAATTTATATTGTATCGAGCAATTAGATTTTTTTTACTAATTGCTCAGGAAGTAGCTCTAAAGATTCTTCTACTTTTTTAGTATCCCCATGGAATATAAAACTATCATCGTATTCAAATGAAGTTAATGATACACATATTTTTTCTTCATTTAAAAA
>CAKZOX010000031.1 GCA_937138295.1 uncultured Campylobacteraceae bacterium | reverse complement strand
ACTGTGAAGAGTTATTCGACCTTATTGTAAAATTCGCAGGATATGGATTTAATAAATCTCACTCAGCAGCTTATGCCTTAGTAACTTTTTATACATCATATTTAAAATGCTATTATCCAGCTGAATTTATGGCAGCACTTTTAACACTTGAAAAAGATAATACAGATAAAGTTGTTAAGTATGTTGATGAAGTAAAAAGATTAGGACTTGACCTATTCCCACCTGATATTAATAAATCAGACCTTGTGTTTAGTGCTAAAAAACTTGAAGATGGTGAAGAAGTTGTAATGTTTGGTATGGGTGCCATTAAAGGTGCTGGTGATGTTGCTATTAACTCAATTTTAAAAGAAAGACGTGAAAATGGTGACTATAAAGACTTATCAGATTTCATTTCAAGGATTGATGGAAGTAAAGTAAATAAAAGAGTTATAGAATCCCTTACAAAAGCAGGAGCATTTGATAGTCTTGGATATTCTAGACGTGCTATGCTTGACCAAATAGAACAAATAGTTGAAACTGTTCAAAAAGCAATGCAAGCTAAAAAAATGGCTACAGGTTCACTTTTTGGAGAAGATGAAGAACTTACTAGAATTGAAGTAGAGTTAGAACAACTTGAAGAATATGACCAAAAAGAGATACTTGAGTTTGAAAAAGCAAGTTTAGGTTTTTATGTATCTGGTCACCCATTAGATAAATATAGAGATCAACTAGATAAAATAAACTACTCACTTTCATCAGAACTTGATGAAATTGATGATGGTAGTCAAGCTTTATTTATTGGTAAAATTGAGAATATCATAGAAAAAATTTCCAAAAAAGGAAATAAGTTCGGTATTGCCACAATAATGGATTTACATGGAAATATTGAACTTATGCTTTTTGAAGATAGATTAAAAGATTTAAGGGAAAACTTTGACCTTGATGAACCAATCGCATTTAAAGTAAGAATCTCAAAAGATGAAAACTTTACAAGAATGAATATCTTAAAAATTGAAAGTCTTGATGATGCCAAAAAAGAAAAAATCAAAATAAAACAAAAAGCAAAAATTGAACCACCTTTAACTATTGCTGTTGAATTCAGTGATAATGAACAATTAATGTATAATCTTTTTGAAATAATTGCCCATAATCAAGGTAAAAGAGAATTAAAACTTCTTGTAAAATCAAAATTAGCAGATATAGAATTAGAAACTGGATTTAAAATAAGTAATCAAGTAGAAAAATTAATTGAAAACTTTAATGGAGCATATATAATAGATGAAACAAATTCTAATAACAAATGATGATGGTTTTGATGCAATTGGTATAAAACATCTTATCAAAGCATTAAGTCCAATTGCAAAAATTACTGTAGTTGCTCCTGCTAAAAATAAATCAGCTTGTGGTCACTCTTTAACTTTAGATAGACCACTAAGAATGATTAATGTTGAAGATGATTACTATAAAATCGATGATGCAACTCCAACTGATTGTATTTTTATTTCAATAAACAATTTATTTAAAGATGGTTATAAACCTGATTTAGTAGTTAGTGGAATAAACATAGGAGCAAATATGGGTGAAGATATCACTTATAGTGGAACAGCAGCTGCTGCTATGGAAGCTGTTTTACATGGAATTCCTGCTATTGCAATTTCACAAGTTTGTAAAAAAGGTTGTGCTGATATTAAAGATAATTGGGATTTTGAATTGGCAAAAAAAACTATAGTAAAATTAGCCAAAAAGATTTTAAATTCAGAATTTCCATTAGGTGAAAGAAAGTTTTTAAATGTAAATATTCCTCCAATTAAAGCAGATGAATGTAAAGGAATAAGAATTACTAAAGCTGGATATAGAGAGTATGGAAATGATACTCATAGACACTATAATCCTAGGGGTGAAGAGTATTATTGGATAGGTTTACACCCTTTACTATGGAAAAAAAGTGAAAAAGAAAACTGCGATTTTGAGGCAATTAAAGCAAATTATGTATCAATTACTCCAATTATGCTAGATTTAACATCATATGATGATATAATGTCGGTTCAAAATTGGTTAAAAAATTAAGGAAACACAAATATGAACTACACTGAAGCAGTTTTATCAAATATTGATAAATTAGTTGGAACTTTAAAACCTGAAAAAGAGTTAGTTGAAACATTAAAAAGAAAATTCACTAAAAAAGAATTTAAAGTATTCACTGCATTTGAAAATGGGTTAACAGTTGAAGAAATTCAAGAAGATTTAAAAGATGATGAAGATAGAATCAATGAAATCTACAAAGCTGCCATAAAAAAACTAAACCAAGAAAAAGTAAAAAAAGAATTAATTGACGTAGATTAAAATACTAAGTCTTATTTCTTATGCACTTAAAAAGGATTATAAATTTATTTATAATCCTTTTTTTATATCTATACAGGTAATTCTATAGTAAAAATTGCACCTTTGTTAGTATTATCATCATAAGATTTAATACTAATATTACCACCAAGTTTTTCTACAATCTGTTTACTTAAATATAAACCTACTCCCGTACCATCAATATTACTTTTTGTAGTAACATTCATATCAAATATTTTATCTTGAATAGACTTTTCAACTCCACCTGCATTGTCTTTTACTTCAATTACTATATGAGTATCATTTTTATTTATAGACATATCTAATTCTCTATTTTCTATATCTTTAATATTAAATTGATCTTTTGCATTAACTATTAAGTTTATAAACACATGTTTAAATTCATTTGGATATAAAAAATAGTAAATTGCTTCTTTATTATTAAAACTTAGCTTTATTTCATTTGTTTTTATTAAATCCATATTTAAATGAATAACTTCATTAACTAATTGTATTAAATCAACTTTTTCTTTTTTTGTATCTTCTCTAAAAAAGTTTCTAAACTCATTTACAGTTTCACTCATAAGTTGAACTTGTGTGTCAATATCTGTAGTTAAACCATCAATAAATTCATTTGATATAGACTCAGGATCAATTGTATTTCTATATTTTAATTCACTATTTTTAATAGATATGACATTTAATGGTTGTTTCCATTGATGGGCAATAGAATCAATCATTTCACCAATTTGAGCTAATTTTGTTTTCTCAACTAATAATTCTTCTAATTGTTGATTAATTCTTTTCATTAACATATTTTTATATAAGAAAAACATTAAAACTATCAAGAAAATCACGATTGCATAATACAATAAACTATAATCAAAAGAAGTTTCGATTTTTATAGAAAGCCATTTATTAAAAATTTCTCTTTTCTTACTATCTTCGATATTTTGTATAGTGTTAGTCATGATACCATTTAGTTCAGGTATATCTTTTCTTGTACCTATTGCTAAATCCCATGTTTCATCAAGTTTAGCGATAATCTTTATTTTACTTATATTCTCTTTTTGAATATTATATCCTACAGAAGAAAGGGTTCCTAAGTAAGCATATAATTTCTTGTTATTAACTTTTTTTAATCCATCTTCTATATTTTCTACTTCAATCAAGTTTAATTCTGGATATTTACTTTTTAAAATTTCATAAAAAGCATAACCCTTAACTATTCCGATTTTTTTATCTTTAATATCTAAAATACTATTAACAAAACTATTTTCATATCTTGAAGCAATAACTAAAGGTAATTTTATATATGGAGGTGTAAAGTTTAAAAACTCTTTTCTATTTTTAGTTTCCATTAATACAGGAATTAAATCACACTCTTTAGACTTTACTTTATCTAGGGTCTCAGTCCAAGAATCTGTTTTAACTAAATTAAAGTCTACATTTAATCTCTCTTCAAAAACCTTTATATAATCTGAAGATATACCTATATGTTTACCATCTTTATTTATTCTTTCAATGGGCATCCAATTTGGATCAATACAATAATTAATAGAATCAATTTTTGCTAAATATTTAAAATCACTATATACAAATTCTTTATTTCCAAAATTATAAACAAAAGATTTAGCATTAAAATCATTTTTAACTAAACCTAATAATCTGTAATATTCATAGATTTTTTGAACCTTATCTAAATCAATTTTACCAATTTTATCACTATTTAAATATGCTAATTTTTTTAATTCATTCGCTTCATATAATAACTCATCTCTAGTTTTATTTTGAGTATTGTATTTTTCAATGATAACATCAACTGTTTCATCTATATTATTAAAAGCATACTCCCAACCTTTTAACGAAGCTTCCACAAAAACTTTTGCTTCATATGTATTATTCTCTAAAAAATTATTACTTGTGTATAGTAAGTCATTATAAAAATCAAATCCGCTATCTTTTGGATCAAAAATTGTAAAGTCATAACCTAATTTTTTTAATTTATATGGCTCATTAGAAATATATACAGACATTAAATCTGTATTGCCATTTATTAAGTCTTGTATATTAAATGAATGTTCAACAAATTTAAAATCACTGGCTTTTATCCCATTTGATGAAAGCATTGATCTAATTGTTGCATCATCAAAAGAATCACCCGTAATCATAATCGACTTATTTTTTATATCAGAATACTTTTTGATTTTAGGCTTTAATCCTAGAAGAACATTTGGAGATGATTGAAGTATTGAGGCGGTCACAATGATGTCATCACCATTTATTTTATTTAATATTAGGGAAGATCTACCTGTAGCAAATTGAACTTTATTTGATAAAACATCATTAACAATATCCATATCATTTGAATATTCAAGTATATTCACATTCAAATTTCCATTACTATAGAAACCTTTTTCTTTTGCCATGTAATATCCAGCAAATTGGAACTGATGTTTCCATTGTAATTGCAATGATATATCTTTTATATCATTAGCATTTAAAGACAATAATATAAAAATTATTATTGTAAATATTCTTATCAAATTTAATCCAATCAGTACATTTATTTTATATAATCTATTCTATCTGAATAATATTACTTTATCTACTATAAAATTATAAAACCATCTTTATATCTTTATGATCACCTAAAACTTTATGATATTCTTTTCTTTCATCTTCACTATGAACAATTAAATCCAAGTTATAACTTTTGAACTTACCTTTTTTACTTGATTTTGACTCAATCACAGTATGCTCTTTTTTTACAACTTCTTTTACAGTTTTAGTGATATTTACAGTTTCTAAAACGATAAGTTTATAACTCCATGAACATGGATAGTCTAATTCTAGTTTGTGTTTATTTAAATCAATCATTATATATCCTTTCTTTTAAAATCTCCAGATTTTCCACCAGATTTTTCTTCTAGCTGAACATTTTTAATAACCATAGATTTATCAATTGCTTTAACCATATCATAAATAGTTAATAAGCCTACAGATGCTCCTGTTAAAGCCTCCATTTCAACTCCAGTTTTACCATTTAGTTTTACAGTAACAATTAATTTAAATCCAGGTAACTCAGGTAATTCCTCGATATCACAGTTTATTCCAGTTAAAAGTAATGGATGGCACATAGGAATTAAATCACTAGTCTTTTTAGCACCCATTATAGATGAAATAACTGCAGTTTGAAGAACTGGTCCTTTTTTTACGTTATTGTTTATTATAGCATTATATGCCTCTTGAGACATTTCAATTATCCCAGATGCACTAGCTACTCTTTTTGTTTCATTCTTAGCTGAAACATCAACCATCATTGGTCTATCGTTATCATCAATATGTGTTAAATTCAAAATAAAAATCCTTTAAAATATACTTTATTTTACAAAAGCTTTAGTTAAATTTAAATTAAGCTAATTTTAAATATAATGCGAACCTATATTAAAAAGAAAGAGGGTGATTACATGCCAGGTATTAAAGTTAAAGATACAGAATCTTTTGATGAAGCGTATAGAAGATTTAAAAAGCAATGTGACAGAAACTTAATTGTTACTGAAACTAGAGCTAGAAGATTTTTCGAGCCTATGACTGAAAAGAGAAAGAAACAAAAAATCTCAGCTAGAAAGAAAATGCTTAAAAGATTATATATGCTTAGAAGATATGAATCAAGACTGTAGTAACTACGCATATTCGCTGAAGCCTCGATTTTATCGGGGCTTTTTTTATGTCTAAAAAATCTAAAATTTCTTTCATATTATTTTTATGATAATATTTCGCATGAAAATTATGTTGTTAGAAGATGATTACTTACTTAATAAAGCTATAAAATTATATTTCAAATCTTATGAACT
>CAKZOX010000030.1 GCA_937138295.1 uncultured Campylobacteraceae bacterium | reverse complement strand
TGACCTGGTGTTTTAGAGTGAATTTGTCTAAAGTTTTTCATATCATTTATTGATACATTAAATCCCCAAAGGTGTAGTAAAGAGTAAACTAAACCTGTAGCATGACCACCTGAAAATACTAATCTATCTCTGTTTAGCCAATTTTCATTTGCTGGATTTAAATTTAAGTGTTTACTTAATATAGTTGCAACATCAGCTAATCCCATTGGTGCACCTGGGTGTCCTGAATTTGCTTTTTGAACCATATCAGCTGCTAAAAATCTGATAGTGTCCGCTTGTTTTTGAAGTAATTGTTTTGACATAATATTCCTATTTTGTGATTTTAATTATATTATTGTGTGCGATTATATCTAAATTATAGTTAAAGTAAAAATATTACAATATAACGATTCTAAATGTTATTTTTTAGATTATATATTGTAAAATAATAAAAATATCTCTAGGAATTCATAATGTTCAAAAACTTATCATTTAAAAATCAACTATTAACAGTAGGTATAATTATTATTACTACTTTGATTGCCAATATCTTTATGACTTACAGTATTTCTCACAAAGTAAAAACTCATTTATTTGAAAAAGATTATGAAATTGAACCACATTTATTCAACTTTTTAAGACTTCAAAAAGATGTCATTCAAGTTCAACAATGGCTTACTGACATATCTGCAACAAGAGCAGAACCTGGGTATGATGATGGATTTAGTGAAGCACTCAATTACTATAAAGATGGTAAAGAAACACTAAGTGTTTTGATTGAGGAACATACAAAGTATAATGAAACTGAAATGGTAAATAGCCTAAAAGCTTTTGATTCTAATTTTGACGAATATTATGAAGTTGGTAAAAAAATGGCTGATGTTTACATTAATCAAGGGCATATTGAGGGAAATAAACTTATGTCTGAACTTGATCCTTTTGCTGCAAAACTATCTGAAGCTTTAGATATTTGGATAGAAGAACATACTCTTGATAATAAAAATGCCACTAAATCTATAGAAGAAAATATTTCAAAACTTGAAAATACTATATTGACAAATGGTGTTATTACTATTTTAATAATAATTATTTTATTATTTCTAATTTCGAGCAAAATTATAAATTCTATTGAATCATTTAAAAATGGTTTATTGAATTTCTTTTCATACATAAATAAAGAAATACCAAATACTGATTTACTAGATGATAGTTCAAAAAATGAAATCTCTGCTATGGCTTCTGTTATCAATCAAAATATTACCAAAACAGAAGCGTTGATTGAAGAAGAGAAAAAAGCTATTAATATTGCTGTAGAAAGTTTAAAACACATTCAAGAAGGTGACTTGTCAAAAAGAATTGAATTTACATCTAGCAATGAATCATTAAATAATTTGATTCAACTTATCAACCATACTACACAAAACTTAGAAAAAAACATCAACTCTATACTTGATGTGTTAGATGATTATACAAATAATAACTATTTAAAAATTGTAAATGAAACTAATACAAAGCAGCATATTTTAAAATTAGTTCAAGGTGTTAATGCTCTTGGATATTCAATAACAAATACTATGGTTCAAAACAAAATTTCTGGATTAACTCAACATGAATATTCTGAATTATTATTAAATAAAGTTCAAACTCTCAAAGACAATGCAAATTCTAATGCAGTTGCCCTTGAACAAACATCTGCTTCACTTGAGGAGTTGACTTCAAACCTAACAGATAGTAGTTATAAAATGAAACAAATGGAATCAAAAGCTCAAAATTTAACTGATTCTGTTAAAAGTGGCCAATTACTAGCCTCTAAGACTACAATTGCAATGGATGAAATCAATGAAAAAGTTCATATGATAAATGAGTCTATAGATATAATTGATCAAATTGCATTTCAAACAAATATTTTATCACTAAATGCTGCTGTTGAAGCAGCAACTGCTGGTGAAGCTGGTAAAGGTTTTGCTGTAGTTGCAGCTGAAGTTAGGAACCTTGCAAATAGAAGTGCTGAAGCTGCTAGAGAAATCAAAGAATTAGTTACTAAAGCAGATGAAAAAGCTACAGAGGGTAAACAAATTACAGATAGTATGATTGCTGGATATACAGATTTATCTGACAATATTAATTCAACTATTGAGCTTATAAATGATGCTACAAACTACTCTAAAGAACAGCAAAAAGCTATTGAACAAATCAACCAAACTGTTCAAAATTTAGATCAAAGAACACAAGGTAATGCTCAAATTGCCCAAGATACTTATGCAATCTCTATCCAATCAGATGAAATAGCAAAAGAAATTTTGAATGATGTAAACAGTAAAGAGTTCAAAGGAAAAGATTCAATTGAAATAAACAAGGATGAACTTCTATCTAATTTATCAATTAAAGCTTAGGAATAGAAATAGTAAATAAAGCCCCATTATTTATATTTTGGGCTTTTATTGTACCTTTCATATTATTTTCTATTATTAGTTTTGACATAAATAGTCCAATTCCTGAACCACTTTTCTTTTTGTAAGTAAAAAAAGGCTCAAATATCTTATTTATAGGGCTTACTTTTATACCACCTGCATTGTCTTCGATAGTAGTAATTATATTTTTATTTTCTTCAAAAATAGTTATTTTGATATATGGATTTTGAGTTTTTCTTGAAACTAATTCATCTTTTGCGTTGTTAATTATGTTTATTAATACTTGTGAAAATTCGTTTTTATAGGCTATTAAAGTTGGGTTTTTCTTAATTATTATGTCTAATTTTATATTATTTGCTTTAAGTCCTGCACTTATTATATTTACTGTTGAGTTTATTTGTTCTAAGACTTGAAATTTTACTTTTTGTTTTTCTTCTTTAAAATAGTTTCTAAAGTCTTCAATTGTTTGAGACATAAAGCTTGTGATTTCATTTACTTTTGTTATTGTTTGGTTTATTTCATCATTTGAGATAGGCATATTTATACTCATTTTAGTTTGTAAAGGTAAAAAAACTGAATTTATTTCCATCAATGGTTGTCTCCATTGATGGGCTATGTTTCCAAGCATTTCACCTAAAGTGGCTAATTTACTTTGTTCTAAAAGAAGCTGATCTTTATGTTTTACTTCTTCTTCTAGTTCTTTATTTTTTTCTTCAAGTTCTAGGAACTCTTCTAGTTTTGTTTGTCGCATATTGACTTACATATCAGGTTTTACATCTATTTCTGTATCTATGTAGATTTTTACTGTACTGCTATCGCCTGTGCCTACATGTACATTAAATTCTTCACCATCAATATTTTCTGTATCATTGTTTTTAATAAAATTATTTGAACCTAAATCAACTAATTCTTTTAATTCATCGCTAATAATTAATTCTTCATCTAAATCTAAAACTTCATTTAGTTCTTCTGTAATTAATATTTCTTTCTCTTCTTTTATTTCTATAGGTGTGATTTCAGATAAATCAATATCTAAAGTCAACAGAGAATTACTATCATCTTCTATTTTAGATTCTTCTTCAATTTCTTCTTCAATATTTTCATTTTTTTCTTCAGTCTCAAAGAATTCTGTAGATTCTTCTTTAATTTCTTCTTCTGACTCAGTTTCTTCGTCAACTAACTCTTCAATAATTTCTTTTTTTTCTTCAGTATCTTTGTTCTCTTCTGAAACTTCAACTTCTGTTTCTTCTTGAACTATTTCATTCATTGTAATAAGTAAATCATCTCCAATAAGATTTGAATTGAATTTACCTATTATCTCACCTTCATCATCTTTTAAAACAATTTCATCATCTTCTTTAAAAATAAATTGTCCATCTTCAGAAGTTTTACCAGTAATACCTGAACTTGTTTCGTAAGCTATACCAACTAACGGTTCAGTACCTAATCTTGCTGTTAATTCTAAACTAGATTCTTCTGTTTGAACTGTATCAGAAACTCTTTCATCAAACTCTTCAATATAAGTATATTTTTCAAGCATCTCTTTTACATGTAACATAGCTGAATCTTCATCTACATAATTACCACCAATATTTTCTATAAAAATCTTTAAATCTTCTTCTGAAACAGTTCTTAAATCAATTGTCTTATTTTCTAACAATGTTCTAAAACTTTCATTAATTATAATATTATCACTTGAATCAGAATCAATAGACTGTAAGAATACAGCTAAGTTTTCTAGATACTCATCATTTAAATTTGTTCTTTCTACTCCAACAATATCTTGTAAGAATATCATTTCACTTCCTATATTTGATGAAGAAATTGAACCTATTACTATTCCACCAATACTAAATGTAATAATATCACCATCCTTATAATCAAAACTTCCATTTGAATCTGTATATCCATTTACTCCAGATGTTGTTTCATAATATAATCCTTCGATTATTCCATCAACCGCTTTAGCATTATTTACCACAGGATCAACTAGAACTGAAGCAGTTATATTAATATTCACATCAAATGTAGTTTCATCTCCATCAATATCTGATGCTGTTACACTAAATGTTTTTACTGTATCTACATCAAACTCACCAGATGTAGCTGTATATGTGTATGTACCAGTAGTAAAGTCAACACTTAACTCACCTTGTCCATCAATACTTACAGTTTGCCCACCTTCAAAATCACTTGCAGTGTATGTATTTGCTCCAATAGTAATTGAATCAAATGAAATATTCCCATCACCTTGATCTGTAATGTTATCATTTAAGTCACCATTAATAGTTAATATTTTTGCAGAACCACTTGTAATAATATCATCTCTAGTTAAAGTTGCATTAGAGTCATTATTTTGATCTGAGCTATCTAAAACACTTGCATTAACTAATTGTGCCATTGTGAAACTATCTGTTGCATTATTTGTATCTACTGCTTCAATAGTTACATTACTTAATACTTGAGCATCTAATTGATTTGCTTGATTAAATGTTAAAGTTGCTAATAGCTCGTTAATATCTTCATTACTAATTACTCCACCATCTTTTGCTGTAATTGTGAATCCATAACTAGCTCCTGCTCCAACAGAAATAATATTTGATATATTTAATGATAATCCAGATGTGTTAATTTCTACATCTAAACCTAAGCTATCAGCTAAAGTTTCATTTATACTTAATGGTACTTCACTTCCAATATTTAATAAATCACTCATTGTAATAGTTACAGATTGTAAATTACCATTAATATCATTTACAACAATACCTCTTTGCTCACCAACTTGAACTAAATCTAAAGCTTCTACCCCAACTAAACCTAGTAAGCTACTGTCATATGCAGAAATTATAGGTGCTTCATTTTCTCCACCTGCAACCGAAGAATCAAAGTTCATTTCTACAATTTCCGATTCACTTAATGGAACATCATCAATTAAATCTTCCATAACATTAATTGTTAAATTATACTCTACAGATTGACCATCTATATCTGTTGCTACAACTTCAAATGTTTCAACTGCAGAATCAGAAGTTGAACCGCTTACTGTATATGTATAATCACCTGTATCTAAATCAAGAGTAAATGTTGCACCTTCTGGAGTTGTAATTCCATCTTTAAGAGTTATTATATCACTACTATTTGCTAAACTATATATAATACCACCAATAGTAATACTACTTAATGAACCGTTTTGACCTAAGAAATCCACAGATCCATCTTGTTCACCTTTTAATTCATCTATGTTATCAGGTGTATTTATAGTTAAAATATTACCTACAATAGTCTTTGTATGTAAACCATCTATTGTGTTTGTTAATTTATCGTTTAAGTCTGATTTTGCATTTATAAATATTTCAGTAAATTCTTCTAATATAGTATTATTCTCTAGATTAACACCATACGATTTATCGAATTCAAGTCTACTCCAATCTTCTAAAATGGAACTATTTAGACTTGAAACTTCATCTTGACCATTACCATATCTATCACCATCTGTATCTAAACCAAATGTTGGCTCACCATCCGATATAAAATATGAAATTGTTTTTCCATCTGGGAATGGTAAAGGCTCACTACTTAAAGTATCTATAACTTTTAACATAGCATCATCTATATTTGTACCCCCACCATCGTTTAATGATTCAATTATGTTCTTAGCAACTTCAGCATTTAACCATACTGAGTTATTTGATTCTTTTGTTTCAGCATTACTACTAAATATAGTTAACAGTACTTTTACTTCACCTTGTTCTTCATATTTATCAATCAATTTTGATAATTCATTTTTAACTTCATCTAACCTATTATACATACTTCCAGAAACATCAAGAGTAATCACTAAATTTGTTGTAATTATTTTAGATAAATCTATATTCTGAACTTCATCAATTGCAACAGGTACATCAATGTCAACATTTATAGTTAAATTATAATTCGCTGTTTGTCCATCAATATCTTGTGCAACTAAACTAAATACTTCTGCCGTATCATTATCATAATCAGATTCTTTTGCTGAATAAGTATAATCACCGGTAGTAAAATCTAAAATAAATGTAGCACCTTCTGGTGTTGTAATGCCATTTGTTAAATCATTTACATCTGTAGTATTTATAGCTTCATATGTTGTATTTCCTATTGTTATACTTACTAATGAACCATTTTGTCCCATAAAGTTTACAAAACCATCCTGTTCTCCAGCACTCTCATCTATATTATCAGGTGAATTTAATTCTAATAAATTACCACTAATTGTTTTTGATACAGATACATCAACAGCACTAATTAACGTATCATTTAAGTCATTTACATTTGCAACAACAACAGCTGTAGTATTATCTCCTGCTACTTCATTTAAATATGATACATTAACCCCTGTACCTATTCCAATTACATGTAAACTATCTACATTATCATCAACAAAATTATTCCATGATGTTAAGTAAGGAGAATCAATCCAACCACTTTCTTCATTAGATCCATCATAATTTTCTTTTGTTGGATCACCATCAGATAAGAAGTATGCTATTGTTTGATCAGCTATGGGTTCACTGTAGTTATTGTATGTTTCAAATAATGCATCTTCATAATTTGTATAACCACCTGTACTTAATGCAGCTATAGTATATTTTGCATCTTCTAAACTCATCCATGTAGTTGCACTTGCTGAATTACTAAATGTTACTAACTTAACGTTAACACTGTTTCCATCTTTTCCATACTCATCAATAATATTATTTAATGCTTCTTTTGCTAATTTTAATCTATCATCTGTATACATACTTCCAGAAATGTCAAGAGTTATTATAATATTTGTTGTAGTTGTGACATTATTATTGTCTTGAGTGAAATCTAAATTTTGTTCTTCATCTTGCGCTTGTGGAGCATAATTAGTATCTTGAATTGAAGAACTATCTTCTCCTTGTCCAATTGTTGCATCATTTTCATTAGGAACTAACTCAACACTCATATTAATATCTTCTGGATTTTCAATATCACTATCAGGATTTACTTCAAATGTAAATTCAGGAGAGTAATTACTATTTGCAGGAATAGTAATAGGAAGACCATCAATTAAATCTTGTAAAGAAATAATAACTTCATTACCAGATGCATCAAAATAACTAATTTTTGTAAAATCATTAGCATCAACATCTGAAGTAGCTAATTTAACAATGATATCTGTATCAAAGTCACTTTCATTACTTTGAGTAACTTTGAATACTATATTATCTCCACTATCTTCAACTACTGATGATGGAGTAGCTTCAAAAGAAACTTCTGGAATATCATTATCAGGTGTTTCAGGTCCATCAGGTCCATCTACATCTGGTCCTGTACCATCATCAACAATAGTTCCTGTTCCTTCACCTGAACCTGAACTTATAGTTGCAGTTAAGGTAAAGTTTTCAGGACCTTCATACACTGGATTTCCATTATCATCAGTAGTTTGTACTTTTAGTACTAAATCAGTTACATATCCAGGAACTGTAATATCACCATTTGCATTAGGAGTAACTGTTACTTCTCCTAATAATCCTTGATAAGTAACAGTTATATTAGTAATATCATGATTAAAGTCACCTGCTTCAGTTGTAATATCACCTAATGCTAATGTAATTACTTTAGGGAATAAACCTGCATTAACTTCTATATCAAATTCAGCAATATCACCTTCATTTACTAAAACATCACTTACTGTAATATCATTGTTATCAGAAATATTAGCAGCAACATCTAACTCAATACTAGTCTGAACCCTATCCCCATCAGAATCAATAATAAATAATGGTAATTTAATCTCAGCTGCTAAAAGTAATGTTTCAGCTAAATTAGCAATATCCTCTAATACTAAATCATCTAAATCACCTAAATCTAAAGATAACTGTAATTGATTATTTGCATCAATACTTATATCAAGGTTTTGAATATCTAATATATTTCCATCTGCATCAAAAATTTCTATACCAGTTGCTATTTCAATAGCACCATAACCATCAGCACCAAAGTTAAATAATGATTCATCTAAATCTAATGATAAAGCTTGAGTAAGTAAATTACCCCCATTAAATAAATTTGTTAAATTAGTAATATCAACAATAGAATCTAAACCTAATAATGCTAATAATCCAGAATCATTTCCAAGCACTACTTTAGCATCAGCATCAACAATCACACCATCAGGCATATCATCTTCAATTTGAACTTTTAAGCTAGAAGAGTTGTTATTTGAATCAGTAAATGCTACATCAAATGCTAACACATCTTCAACACTATTTACAGGGTGATCAATAGCATCAAATAACTCAACTTTAATCTCACCTACATTTGAACCATCAATCTCAATAATTTTATTTACTTCTGTGTTTTCTAACACAACATTAGCAGTTGCCATAACTGTATTATCTATTGAAGCAGTTACATCTAATTCTAAAGCAGAATCTTCAGCTGTAGGATTAAATCTAATATTACCATTAATAATATCAGACTGGTAAATTGTAACTGTTGAGTCGATAAATTTCCAAGTAGTTCCATCAAAGAACTCTAATAATCCATCACCAGTTCTAACTTCAATAGTAACTTCAGCTAAATCACCAAGAGCAATACCAGCAGCAATTCCTAAATCAGCAATTCCTAAAGTATAAGTATCTTGAGTAAATCCAACTAATGTATCTGTACCATTTCCAATCCATTTTACTTCAAGTCCATTTGAAGTAAGATTGATATTTGATGAATCAAATGAATTAATCTTAGTATTCTCGTCAATTAATACAGTCATTACTTTAGCATTTGTTGTATCTTGATAATTACCTAAAGATGTATCACCATCAACTCTATTGTCAACATTAGCATTCAATAATCCCTCTTCTGAAAGTCTTATAGTTGGTTTATCCCCATCTTTTAAATCTTGTGGCGTATCTGGATTATTATCATCTTCATCATCTATTCTTGCGCTTGCTGTATCTATTGCAATTATCGCTTCTGTTTCATTAGTTGCTAAAGCTACACTCATACTTAAGTTTTCAGTGATCTCATATATATCATCATCTTTTGTTGTAAATACAAACTCTGGAGCGTATGTTGTATTTGCTGGAATTGTGATTGCTAATCCAGCTACTAAATCACCTATTGTTGTTGTTGCTGGGTTACCATTTACATCTAAATATGAAACATTTGAACTTGCGTAATCTTCTAGCTCTGTTGTCCCCAAATCTAATGTTACTATTAAATCTGTATCAAACTCACTTACATTATTTTGAGAAACTTTAAATACTACTGTATTATTTGTAGTACCTTCTACTGCATTATCATCTATTGCTATGATTGATACTTCTGGTTTATCCCCATCTTTTAAATCTTGTGGCGTATCTGGATTATTATCATCTTCATCATCTATTCTTGCGCTTGCTGTATCTATTGCAATTATCGCTTCTGTTTCATTAGTTGCTAAAGCTACACTCATACTTAAGTTTTCAGTGATCTCATATATATCATCATCTTTTGTTGTAAATACAAACTCTGGAGCGTATGTTGTATTTGCTGGAATTGTGATTGCTAATCCAGCTACTAAATCACCTATTGTTGTTGTTGCTGGGTTACCATTTACATCTAAATATGAAACATTTGAACTTGCGTAATCTTCTAGCTCTGTTGTCCCCAAATCTAATGTTACTATTAAATCTGTATCAAACTCACTTACATTATTTTGAGAAACTTTAAATACTACTGTATTATTTGTAGTACCTTCTACTGCATTATCATCTATTGCTATGATTGATACTTCTGGTTTATCATTAATATCTAATATATTCCCACTTCCAGTATCTTCATCATTTGAAACCTGAGGATCTATTGTTATTGCTTGAATTATTACATTTTCATTATTTTCATAAATTGAATCATCCATAACAGGAATTCTTAAATTTACAGCTGATCCATCAGCTGGTAAACTAAATCCATTTGTTATATCTTCCCAACTCCCATCTGTTAACTGGTATTGAGGTGTAGTAAAATCATCACCTTCATCTGCACTACCTGATATGTTTAGTTCATCTATTAAAACATCATTTGTTACTGCATTTGATAATTGGATTGTAAATTCTAACATTGCACTTGAAGATTCTGTAACACTTACAGCATCACTTATTAAAATAGATGCTGTAGGGGGAGTTGGATCTGGAATTGGCTCTGGATCTGGAGTTGGCTCAGGTTCTGGAATTGGCTCTGGATCTGGAGTTGGCTCAGGTTCTGGAATTGGCTCTGGATCTGGAGTTGGCTCAGGTTCTGGAATTGGCTCAGGTTCTGGAATTGGCTCAGGTTCTGGAATTGGCTCAGGTTCTGGAATTAGTTCTGGCTCTCCTACTTCTACAGGAGAACTTGTAAATTCTCTATCAACATTTTCATCAACATTTGTATTTGTAACATCTACTGTACCAGAATTCTCAGTCCCAAGATCAACACCATCTGGTGAATCTTCATTTTGAGTTTCTTCACCTGCAGCGGTTGCAGCAGAGACATTTAGAAGTTCAATTAATGATGCAACATCATTAGCTATAAATAAACTTGTTTCAGATTCTGCAGCATCAACATCTACATCTATACCTTCAAGAAGTTTTTGAAGATTTTCGATTATTTCTCCACCATTAAAACTTTCGTTTGTAACAATATCATCTACAAATTTTTCTTCAATATCTTTATTGATTATTAAAGCTGTTGGTGCATCTTCATCTGGTAGATTATTATCTATAAAAGTTGCAAGATTATTTATTACTACTTTTATTTCTTCTCCATCAACTACAAATGTTAATTCTACAGTTTTTCCTTCATTTGTCAATTCCATTGTATAAGAATCATAACCTGTAGAAAAGATATATTGGTTAGTTTCATTTGCATTTAAAACTAAGTCTTTAGTAAGTTGAATTATTTCCTTTGATGATGGTGATGATATTGTTAATTTCATTTGTTACTCCAGTTTTCATTTATATTGTTTATATTTTCATTTATTGCGATTGTGATTAAAGAATTATTTTTATCTTCATAGATATTATATATTTCATCTTTAAACACTTTAGTGCTCTTTTTTTCCCAATTATGTGAGAAGTTATTGATATTTATATGATTAATTTTCTTGTTATTAATATTCAAAAGATACCTTTTAAGAGATTATATTTTATATTCTATAAAAATAAAGTCTCTTAAAAGTCTTTTTTTGAGGGAATTATGAAATTTGTGTTAATATTTTCTAAATTTAGACATTTTTAAAACATTATCTTTCATGCATAGAGTCTTGTTTTACTTTTAAAATAGGTTTTAAAATAAAGTCTAGTATTGTTTTTTTACCAGTTACAATATCTACAGTTGCTATCATTCCTGGAATAATAGGATATTCTTTTTCATTTTTTTCTAAGAAGTTTTTATCTGTTTTCACTAAAACTCTATAATAGCTTTTACCATCTTTACTCTCTTTATCAATAATAGTATCAGCTGATATTTCTATAATTTCACCTTCTAAAGCTCCATAAATAGAAAAGTCATATGCTGTGATTTTTATAATCGCCTTTTGACTAGGATTAATAAAAGCTATATCTTTAGGATCAATTTTTGCTTCAACTACTAAAGCCTCACTAGAAGGAACAATTTCTATTAAATCAGCCCCTGATTGAACAACTCCACCAATAGTGTTATAGTTGATTTGCTTAATAATTCCATTTACAGGAGAGAGTATAGTTGTTTTTTCAACTTTATCTTGGTCCCCAACTAATCTTGCTTCAAATTTATTTATTAGACCAAGTGTTTTTTGAAGTTCATTGGATGCTTCTGACCTAAACTTATTGATTTGTTCTGAAATTCTATTATCTACTTCAGTAATTGAAAATTCAGCTCTTGAAATAGAAAGCTCCGCTGTTCTTAAGTCACCTTTTGTTTGAGAATACTCTTTTTCTATTTCTATTAAATCATATTTTGATCTAATTCCATTTTGAACCAATCTTCTTAAAGTACTTCTTTGCTCTTCAATAAAATTTAGGCTTTTTCTTAATTTATCAATAGTACTTCTTATCTCTTTTAGTTCTTGTTGTTTTTGCTTTTTTTGAGTGCTTAGTACCATTATAGTTGATTTTAATTCTTTTACTCTATTTACAAACAGCAGTTTTTCATTTTTATCATATCTTGATTCATCATTTATTACTTCATTTCTAAATTTTAAAGTAGGAATAGGACTATAAATATTAATTTCAGCTTCTTTTTCAAGTCTTGATTTCACAGCTAAAAGTGCTAAATACTCTTGCTTGTTCTCTTCTAAACTTGCTTGAAATCTTGTTGTATCAATTTTCATTAAAGGCTGATTTTTCTCTACTATATCACCTTCTTTTATATTTATATCTGAAATAATTCCCCCATCCAAAGATTGAATGGTTTGAACTTTATCTGTAGGAATAACTTTACCTGAACCCCTTGCAAGTTCATCTATTTGAGCAAAATAAGCCCAAGTAATCAATGAAGCAAAAATCATAATAATTATATAAGCTACAAGTGCTAAAGATGTACTTGGTTTAGCATTTGCATTTGAATAATATGGATAGATAAAGTCTAAATCTTTTTTTTCTTTATATGAATAGTTTTTTTCTGGTTTATTATATTCTACTGACATCTTACCTACTTTGTTGAGATAACTTCATCTTTAGGTCCGTCAACTATAACTTTCCCGTCTTCAACAATAATAACTCTATCAACTAACTTTAAAATAGAAGTTTTATGAGTTACTACAACTAATGTTTTATCTTGAACAATTCTTTCTAATCTAGATATGAAATTTTTCTCAGTTTGACTATCCATAGAATTTGTAGGTTCATCAAGCATCAATATATTTGGGTCTGAAATTAGAGCTCTTGCTAAAGTTACAGATTGCTTTTCACCACCTGATAATCCATCACCTCTTTCACCAACAAGTAAATCATATCCAGCTTCATGCTTACCTAAAAACTCATCTAATCCAGCTATTTTTGATACCCTTAAAATCTCTTCATCAGATACGTATTGTTCCCCAATAGATAAATTATCTTTAACAGTACCCATAAATAAAAATGGCTCTTGAGGAACTGAACCTATAGCTTGTCTTAAATCTACAGGGTCAATTTGTCTTGTATCAAGTCCATCTACTAAAACAGAACCTTTTGTAGGTTCATATAAATTCATTATTAATTTTAAAAGTGTAGATTTACCAGAACCGATTTTTCCTAAGATAGCAACTTTTTCACCTTGTTTAATTGTAAGATTAATATTTTTCAGAGTTTGATAGTTTTGGTCTTTATATGAAAAATCAACATCTTTTAATTCAATATCACCCCTTAAATTGGGTCTACTGATATATTTCTTATTACTTTTCTCAACAGGCATTTTCATAACCTCATCAAGATTTTTAAGAGATAGCATTGTTCTATCATATTTTACAATCATCCCTACTACTTGAGAAATAGGTGCAATTACTCTACCATTTAAAATCATAGCTGCAATAATTGCACCCATAGTGATTTCACCTTCTTGAGCCAAATATACTCCCGCAGCTACTATGGCAATATTTGAAAACTGCGATATAAAGTTTGCTATATAACTTATACTTTGAGATAAAAAATGACCTTTGTCAGCCCAATGAATAGTTTTATTAATAGATTGATCCCAATGAGTTTTCATTCTATTTTGAGCTCTAACACTTTTAATAATTTCAAGACCTGTAACTGTTTCAATTAAAGTTGTTTGTTTTATTTGTTCTTCTTTTACAGATTTTTCAATAATATTTTTTAATGGTCTTTGTAAATACCAAGACAAAATTATAGAAATTAATACTGTTGCAATCGTAATATAAGCCAAGGGTCCAGCTATATAATAGATCACTAAAATAAATATTGCAATAAAAGGTAAATCAACTAGTGCAGCTATTGTTGCACTTGTGAAAAACTCTCTAACATTTTCAAAGGATTGAAGTCTGCTTACAAACTGTCCTGTTGAGGCTGGCTTAGCACTTAATTTGATATTTAATAAATGATTAAATATCTTATTAGACATTACAGTATCAGCTCTTTTACTAGCAACCCCTAAAAAATGTGCTCTCATTACTTTTAAAAGTAAATCAAATACCATAACTATTGAAACACCAATAAATAGTGCCCATAAAGTCTCAATTGCATTATTTGGTAAAACTCTATCATACACATTCATAGTAAATAAGGGAGTAGCTAAAATAAATATATTTATAAACAATGATATTAAAACTACTTGATTATAAATACCTTTATTTCTAAACATTGTTCCCCAAAACCATTGTTTTGGAGTTTCTACAATTACTTCTTTATCAATTCTATTGTTGAAATTATATTCTGGTTTTATAATGATTACTTCATTACTAAATTCACTGCTTAATTTATCTAATGGTATTTGAGTTTCACCATTTATTAATCCAGGTAATACAACTTTAGCTACTTTATTTTTTAAATCATAGTCTAAAAGTACACAAGCTCTTTCATCATTTAACAATAAAACACATGGTAAAGCTAATCTACTAATATCTTTAATGTTTTTTCTAGTTACTTGTTTTGTCTCAAGCCCTATTCTATTGGCAGCATCATTAAACATATTTATGTTCATAGATGTATTATGAATAGGTAAGCCGTAAGTTAATGATTCTTTAGAAGTTTCTCTATTGTAGTATTTAGATAAAAAATGTAGACAACCTAAAAGGTCATCTACTTTTCTATTGTCTTTTAAATTTTTTTCATAATCTATATCGTTAGTTTCAGATTCTCTAACTTGCAAATTTATTTACCTTATTTGATGATTTTATTGATTCTAAATTCAACTCTTCTTGAACGATTATAATCTTCAGTTCCATCTGGCTTTTTGATTGTATAATCAGAAGATAAACCATAAGCTTTATAGTTTTCTTCAAGCCATTTTCTATCATTTTGAACTATTTGATCTTCTAAATTTATTGTAAACCATCTAACACTTTTTGCTCTATTTAATGAAAGTTTTCTATTATATTCATAAGCTTCTGCTTTAGATTTAGCTAATTTATAAACAGATGAAGCATGACCTTCAACTCTTACATCAGCTATTTGGTTTTTATATTTACTAATTACTTTTACATATCTAGGATAAAAATCTTTTAAAATATTTTGATACTTTCTAGATAAATAATACTCTTCAGAAGGGAATAATGCACTTGCATTTGCAAATCTAAAAATTAAACCATCTTTATCAAGTTCTGCATCCCATCTTGCAAAATCATCTCTAAATTCTGTCATTAAATCTTGGTATAAACCTGTAATAACTTCTTCTTTTTTTGTTTCTTCTTGAAGCATACTTAAAACATCATCTGATACAACTTCAGGCATTGTCATCATTTGATTTTCAATTGAACTTACTAATCTTGTTTCAACAGAAGGTTTTGCACAGTTATTTGTACTGTCTAAAATTGATTCTCTAATAATTGAGAAGTCTTTCATTAAAGCATAATACGCATCAATTAAATCATATTCTCTAATGATTAAATTCTTTTTAGCTTCATATAAAATAGTTTGAGCATCTAAAATATCTACAAATGTTCTAGTTCCTGCTTCAAATTCACTTTTATAAATTTGTACAATTTTTTCATTTGCTGTAACATATGATTTTAAAGCTTTAATTCTTTTTTGAATTGTTTCGTATCTGTCATAATCAATTTTTACACTTTCTGCAACTTTTCTAGTAATACCATCTAATCTTTTCTTTTGTTCTGATAAGAAAAGTTTTTGTTGTTCTGTTACAGCTCTATCACTTCCACCATTGTAAAGATTCCATGCTAAATTTACTCTAGCATAAGCTTGGTTTTCATCACCGTTTTCATCTAAAGATAAATCATTGTCTCTAGAAATATTTAGTTCTAAATTTAAGTTTGGTAGGAAAGTAGCATCTTGTTGTGCAATTTTTTCTCTTTGAGATTTAATTTTTTCAATTTGTTCTTTAATACCGAAGTTTTTATTTACAGCAAATCTTAATGCATCATCAATAGAAGGAGGTACAATTCCTGTATTAATTTGAGGTCTACATTCATTTCCATCTGGTTCTTGTCCTACAAATCTATAAAATGTACTAATTCCAGATGTTTTTAAACTTTGTTCTTCATATAATTTTTCTTGTAAGAAACTTAGTTTAGATTGTACTTGATAAGTCTCTTTTATTTCACCACTTATGTTTGCTTTTTGTTGTGCAGATATTAAATTTGTCTGATTGATTTTTATCATATCATCAGTTAAATTTAATCTTTCATTTAATTGTGCAACTGAAGTATATGCATTTACAGTTGATAAGATAACTGTATCAATTTCATTTTCACTTCTAAATTTATTTGCTGAATCATTAAATTCTGCTTCTTTTATAAGTGCAGGAGTTAAACCACCGTCATATAAAAGTTGATTTAATGTCAATCCAACATTATATCCATCTTCTTGAATACTACCATCAGGAGTATTATCTTTGAAGTTTTGGTCTGTATTACTGATTTCTGCTCTAGCGTTTAAATCTATACTTGGTAGGTAACCACCTTCTCTTTCATCTATATATTTTTTAAAAGCTTTTTGATTTTTTAATTGAGCTGCAACTTCTGGATTTTCATTTAAAACTTTTGTTACTGCTTCTTTTAATGTCAATGCATTAGCTGCGGTTGAACCTAATAATAATAATGATAGCAGATAACTTAATTTCTTATTCATTTCTTTGCCTTCTTAAGTTTAAAACTAAATTTTTTTATTATAATAACATAAATTTAACATTTTTTTATAATTATTGAGGATAAATGATGAAATTTAACATAATTTTAAGCAATTTAACTATTCTTTACTTGGAAGATGATGATATTATTAGACATAATGTTAAAGAAATGCTTCAGCTATTATGTAAAAAAGTTATAGCTGTCTCAAATATAAGTGACGCAAATCATTTTCTAAATTCTGATGATAGAATTGACATTTTTATATCAGATATAAATATAAATGATGAAAATAGTTTAGATTTAATAGAGTCTTTTAGACAAACAAATAAAAAACTTCCAATAATTGTGATGAGTGCATATACAGATAAATCTTATTTACTTCAAGCTGCCAAACTAAAGCTTTCTGATTATTTAGTAAAGCCTGCAACATTTGAAGAAATCTTAAATGCTCTAAGAAAAGCTGTTAGTGATATTCAAGATAATAATGGATTTAAAATACAATTAAATGAATCAATTGTTTTTAATACTATAGATAATCAACTATATAATGAAACCTTAAATGAAATCATTCATTTAACTTCAAAAGAATTAAAACTTTTACAATTTTTTTTAACAAATCATAAAAAGATACTTTCTCAAGAAGAAATTAAAATCTCAATTTGGGATTATGATGAGGAACCAACTGATTCAGCTTTTAAAAATTTAATAAATAAACTAAGAAAAAAAGTTGGTAAGGAAACTATTATAAATATTGCAAAAGTTGGTTACAAATTAAATATATCTTAATAAGTAATTATCCTTGTAATTGAATTAAAATATCAACAAATTTATCTGAATTGAAATTCTTATCACAATATTTTTTTATTTTTTTAAAGGTTGCCTCATTAGTTTTTTGGATATATTTTTCTTCTTTTAATTTAAATAAAGTAACATAGTACTTTATAAGAAACCTATAAAGATTGTCTTTAACATTCTTATTTATATCTTTTTCAAAGAATTCATTTTTATCTAAAAGCTCTATCATTAATTTAAAATTGTTTATAAGATTGTAATGAATAAATAAAAATTCATTTATAGTAATATCACTTATAATTTCAGCAAATTCATCAAAGTTATCATATATATTCACTTCAGCTTGTCTTTTGGGAAGTGTTTCTATAAACTCTTTTTTAGATTTTTCTAATTTAAAATAATCATATTCTATAGTCTCATCATTGTTGTAATTATATTCTAAATCTACAGTTTTTTTGTAATTGATTAAATATAAAACTAGTGAGTTTAAGTGTTGATCATTTTTAATTAATTCTTGAAAAAAATAGTAAAAGGAATAAATAGAAATAGTTGTAGAACTATTTAGATATTCTAGTTTAGAAATACTACCTGTATCATTGAATTGTTTTAAATCACTAGCTGAAAAATATTTATGAAAAAACTCTATTAATTTTTTCTTTGTTCTATTCTTCCATACATAATAACTGGCATCTTTTAAGTCTATAAGTTCTAGTAGTTCTTTTTTCATATTTTAATCATATCATAATAAATTATGATTTATATAAATATTTAAATAAATTTTTCATAATATATTATGAAAATATATAAAATTAAAATTTATAGTTTAAACCTACATAAAAAGATAAACTATCTTTTAACTCTAAACTTCCTGTAGCATTAGTAAAAGAATTACCTTGAATTGTACCTGATTTATTTGTGAAGTTTTGTGACCCATCATACATTGTATAAGATACTCCAAACTCTAATTCATATGGACTTTGATTAATGAAAATTAATCCTGTTTGAACACCATATTCATTAATATCTACATCACCTGCAATGTCATCTTTTAAACTTCCCATTCCATATCTTAATCCAACAAAGGCTTTAAAAGCTTCGTCAGTTAAAATCTCTACTTCAGGAAATAAATAATCAAAATTAATTCCATATGATTTGTAATCTGTAGTAGAAGATGAAAACTTTTCACCACCATTTAAAGTTATTCTAAAAGAATTAGATGCATAACCTAATTTATAGTTTATGCTAGAAGATGAATCTGTACCATCTTTATAGTTGTAAGTAGTTGCACCAATGTTATAGTTACCTGTAGTATTAGCATTTGGATTTGTATTTAAGTAATCAAACCCAACAAATACAGAAGCATTTGCTAAAGATGTACAACTAGCCAATAATAGTCCTGATAAAATAATGTTTTTATTCATACTATTTCTCCTTTTAATTGTAAACATAATATAAAAAATTTACTATAAAAGAAGTTAGAAGTTTAGGCTTTTTCTATATTCTTGACTTTCTTTAACTATATTTTTGATTTCATTTTTGTGGGGTTTAATTTTATCAAACATCTCAGTGGACAATTTACTTGAAATATCTTTACTAATGATATTTAAAGCCTCATCTACCTCTAAACCTTTTCTATAAGGTCTATCCTCTAAAAGTGCTGTTAAAACATCTGCATAGGCAAGTATTTTTGCAGGTTTATCTAATTCAAAATCTTTTAAGGCATTTGGATACCCTGAACCATCGTTTTTTTCATGATGATTTTTAGCCCAATAAACTATATCTTTAAACCAATCAGAAGAGCTAAGTTCACTTAAAATTTGCCCCGTATAGTAAGGATGAAGCTTCATAATTGAATACTCTTCATCTGTAAGTTTGCCATTTTTTTCAATAAGTTCAGGGTTAATACCTATTTTACCAATGTCATGTAAATATCCTGCAATTTCAAGTTTCTTACATATTTCTTCATCATAATCAAATAAACTTCCAATAAAACTTGCTAAATGCCCAACAGTATAAGAATGACTTGCTGTAAATTTACTTCTAAAATCTATAATTCGAGATATAGTCAAAGAGAACTCAACAATTTTGTCTAAATCAAGGTCAAGATCTAAACTAAAATCAATTTTGTTTAGCAACTCTCCCATTGATATATTATTTATATCTAACCAAAAAATTTGAGATTCAGAAAGTTTTTTAAATGCTTTAAATACATCAGGATGAAAAACTTTTCCAACTTTTTTCTCTATTTTATCAACAATATCATTTATTTGATTTAAAATATATCCATTTGTATTAATTAAAATATCAATTCTATCAGCTAAGTGAAGAATACAAGATTCAAAGGGTATTTCATCTTTATCATTTTGATTTACATAATCACTGTATTTTACATGGTGATGTTTTATTATTTTAGAAATATCTTCAAAAACCTCAAATGAACTTAACATTTTATATCCCATTTCACAATGGGGTGTAGGATTTGAAACATCTTCTTTAATAAGCATATCTCTTTCTTGAATAGATAATGCTCCTATATCATGAAGTGAAGCAGCTACAACTAAGTTTGATAAGTTTTTATCATTTAAACCTAACTCTTTACCTAAATTATAAGAAATAATTGCAACTCTTCTGTGGTGAGATTTAAGCAAATAATTAAAACTATCAATTGACTTAATCATAGGTACAGCTAATTCTTTAAGAGTAAGCCTTTTCATAACATTTCCTTGAATAAATTTATTATATAAATTATATCAGTATATGCTTAATAGAATTAGTTTACAGTTTCAGTACAAACTGTATTCAATAAGTCTAATTTTCTTTTATATTTTATTACATCACCAAATACTAAAATAGAAGGTGACTGAAAATTTAATGAACTTTCATATAATTCATTTAATTTACAAGTAATTATTCTTTGATTTTTCCTACTTGCATTAGATATAATTGCACAATCTTTATTCTCACTGATACCATTTTTTATAGCGGCTTCTTGAATTTGTTTAGCTTTACTTAAGCCCATAAGTACTACTACTGTATGATTCTCTTTTTTTAAAATATCTATCCAGTCTAGATTTAATTTGTTACCTTTTAAATGAGCTGTAACAACTGTAAAACCTGCTGAATAGTCTCTTGCAGTTATTGGAATTCCTGCTTGTGATGAAGCTGATATTGAGCTACTGATTCCTGGTATTACTTCTGTTTTAATTCCATATTTAACCATATCATAAAGCTCTTCAGATCCTCTTCCAAAAACAAAAGGATCTCCACTTTTTAACCTAGCAACTGATTTTCCTTTAAGAGCATACTTTAATATGATTTCATTTATTTCTTCTTGTGAAAGTGAATGATGACCTTTTTTCTTACCAACAAATACTTTTTCTGTGTATTTAGGAATGACATCTATTATTT
>CAKZOX010000029.1 GCA_937138295.1 uncultured Campylobacteraceae bacterium | reverse complement strand
GAGCGGGAGACGAGACTCGAACTCGCGACAATCTGCTTGGAAGGCAGAGGCTCTAGCCAACTGAGCTACTCCCGCATCCGTGAGAAGAATTATAAGGAATAATTCCTTATAATTTGTTTAAATTTCATTTTTCTTCTTCTAAATCTTTTATGATTAAAGACTTTATATATTCTTCAATATCTAAATCATTTAATTCAGCTAAGATTTTTATTTTTTCTAGTTCGCTTGTACTAAACATCAGTTCAATATTCATTTTAAAATCCTACACAATAATAATATTATTAATTATTGCCAAATACCCTTAAAGTTATATTAATTTTCTATTCAACAGTAACAGATTTTGCAAGATTTCTAGGCATATCAACATCATTTCCAAGTCTTACTGATATTTCCATAGAAAGTAATTGAACAACAACTAACATCTCAAAAAACTCAAGCATATAATGATCGAATCTATTTGTTCTAATATAATCATCAGATAATTCAAATGGAATTGGTGAAATTGTACAAATAGTACTATCTCTTGCACTTAATTCTTCTACATTTGATTTAATTTTGTCATACAGAAGATTTTCAGGCATTAAAGCAATTGTAAATAACTCAGGATCTGCTAATGCGATAGGTCCATGTTTCATTTCGCCAGCTGGATATCCTTCAGCATGAAGATATGAAATCTCTTTAAGTTTTAAAGCACCTTCAAGGGCAAGGGGAAAGAATACATCTCTACCTATAAAAAAGAATCCATGTCCATGAAGATATCTTTTAGATAATCTTTTACATTTCTCATGTATAAAATCATATACAACAAGTGACTTTGGAACTTCTCTTAAAGCATGAAGTTCTTCTTGCATTTTTTCTTTTGAAATTGTATTTTTTACATTTGCAAAATATAATGCTAACATCCATAAAACAACTGTTTGTGTTGTAAAAGCTTTTGTTGAGGCAACACCTTTTTCTATTCCTGCTCTTGTTAGAATTGATGCATCTGCAGTTCTTGTCATAGAAGAGTTATCTACATTACAAACAACAAGTGTTTTAAGTCCAGCTTCTTTTGCCATTTTTAGTGCTTCTAAAGTATCTGCTGTTTCTCCACTTTGAGAAATAACTATAAATAATGTATCTTTTGTCAGAAGTGGTTCTTTATATCTAAATTCACTTGCTATTTCTACATTACATTTTATTTTTGATAATCTTTCAAAAAGATATGAAGCTGTAAGTCCTGCATGATATGAAGTACCACAAGCACATATTTTTATTTCATTTATACCTTCAATGATACTTTCATCTATTTCATCAAAAGTAATGCTTTCATCTTTGATTCTTCCAAGCATAGTATCTACAACTACATCTGCTTGTTCGTGAATTTCTTTTTCCATAAAAAATCTAAACCCGTCTTTTTGAGCATATTGTTTTGATGCAGGTAAACTTGACCAAGAGTAATTATCATTAAAAAATTCTATTTCTCCATTTGTTACAACTCCACCTACTCCATCTTCTAAATATACAACATCACCTGCTAATCCAATTAATGGTGCATCAGATGAAGCAAATAAAGCTTCACCTTCAGTTTTACCTTTTGCAACAATTAAAGGACTTCCATGTTTAAAGAAAAAGATTTTAGATGGATCTGCTTTTGAAATTAGAAGAATAGAAAATGCACCTTCAAGTTTTTTTATAGTTTGTTTAAAAGCTTGTGTTGCATTATTTAGTTCGTTGTTAATATTCTCAAAAAGATGGACAATAACCTCTGTGTCTGTTTGAGATACAAATTTATGACCTTTTGAAGTTAATTCATCTTTCAATTCTTTATAATTTTCAATAATTCCATTATGAACTACATAAGAGTATTCCCCTAAGTGTGGATGTGCATTTAATTCTGTTGGTTTACCATGTGTTGCCCATCTTGTGTGACCAATACCTAAATTAAAATCTTTATTAATTGCATCATTAGCTTTTTCTTCAAGGTTTTTTAACTTCCCTAAAGCCTTGTAAACATCTATATTTGAATCATCACTTGAACCATTTAATACAGCAATTCCCGCTGAATCATAGCCTCTATATTCTAATTCTTTTAATCCATTTAATAAAAATTCCACTGTATTTTGCTTACCAACGTAACCAACTATTCCACACATATAATTTGCCCTTTTAGTTTTACTTTTTGTATTGTAACTATAAATTGTCTCACAATTGTATCATTTTTTAATAATATTTTGATTTATTAAATAAGTTGTTCTATTTTTGAACTGATTTTATCCTAATTGCCATTAATTTAATTTATGTTCAAACTCAGATACAATCTCTTTTAATTTTCCTAATTTATCTTCACAAGTTAAAAGCTCTTCAATATCACTATTAAGTTTATCTATCTCATATTTAGTTTTTCCTGCAACAGTAATAGACTTATACTCTGTTTTCATATCACTATCATTAATGAGTAATTCTTCGTATAGTTTTTCACCAGGTCTTAGTCCACTATATTCTATTTGTATATCTTCTTTACCTGACAATTCAATCATTTTTTTTGCTAAATCAACTATTTTTATTGGTTCACCCATATCAAGGATAAATATTTCTCCACCTTTTCCAATACTAGCTGCTTGAAGTACAAGTTTACAAGCTTCTGAAATGAGCATAAAATATCTTTTTATTTCTGGATGAGTAACGGTTATTGGTCCACCATTTTTTATTTGATTTCTAAATTTAGGTATTACACTTCCACTGCTATTTAAAACATTACCAAATCTTACTGCTACTATTTCTGTTTTTGAATAAACTGCATTTTGTGCATAAAGTTCACAAATACGTTTTGTTACACCCATTACATTAGTAGGTCTAACTGCCTTATCAGTAGATATTAAAAGAAATTTCATAACTTCATATTTTATTGAAAGATCGATACAATTTTTAGTTCCAATTATATTATTTGAAATTCCTTCTAAAATATTATCTTCAACCAATGGCACATGCTTGTATGCAGCTGCATGAATTACAATATCTGGTTTATACTTTTTAAATGTATTTTCTAAATAATCTTTATTTCTAACACTTTGCATAATTGACACTACATTAAATTTATTCAGTTCTTCTGTAATTGTATACAAATTAAATTCACTATGATCTAAAAGAATTAATTGCTTTGCACCAAATCCAATACACTGTCTACTAATTTCACTACCAATACTTCCACCTGCACCTGTAATGAGTATAGTTTTATTTTTAATAAAACCATTTATTTTTACAAAATCTAAATCTTTCGGACGTCTAGCTAGTAAATCTTCTATTGATATGTTTTTTAATAAAACAGTATTTTGATTTTCTAATGTTGTAAGTAACTTGATTTCTTTTATTTTATGACTATTTAACTTTTTATAAATATTTAACAACTCTTTTTGTAAATAATCATTTGAAATTATTACTAATTCTATCTCGTGTTTTTTAATTACTTCATCTAACTCATCCAAAGGTTCAACTTTTAAATTATTAATATAAGTATTAATAAACAACTCTGATTTATCACAAATTGCAACTGCTGAAAATTCAAAGTTCTCTTTGTCTGTTAAAATACTTTTAGTTCTATTATTTACTCCAATTATAAGTGTATTCTTATATTTTGTAATATCTGAATTTTCTATAATATATCTTTTTGATAGTCTCAATAAAGTGATAAAAAATATAGACAATACTAAATCTATAATCAAAATACTTCTAGCAAAAGGAGAAAGTTCTTCCCTAAAAAAATAATATATACACGCAAAGATAAAATATGCAATTATATGAGATATAAGAATATTTTTCATTTCATAAAATGAAAAAAATCTCCAAGCAACGTTGTAAAGTTTAAAATATGAAAAAATAGTAATTTTTAAAAAATATAGTATAAGAAATATTGTAAATAAACTATCATAAAACTTTAAAGGAACATCAAAATTAAATCTTAAATTATAAGAAAAATATAGAGTAAAAAAGGAAATTATAAAATCAAATACTAAGAAAAACAAAATCCTTTTAATGGGCGATGGACTAAACAAAGAATTACCTTTTAATCAATTTTTTTACTATCTACAAAATTCATACACAAGATTAAAACAAGTATTGTCATAACAAAAGCTACAAAAATATTAGAAATAAAATAAGCAAAACAAAACAATATTAAATTTAGGACAATAGAATAATTTGTAATTTTAAAATGACTCCATCCAGCTTGATTTAATCTTTGATATGCATGGTTTTTATGGGCTTTAAATATGTTTTCACCTTTTAACTTTCTTCTTAATAATGTCACTGTTGCATCAAACCAAAATAAGCTAAATAATATTATCCATATCCATAGATTTGTCATTTCTAAATTAGCATAATATAATGTAAATATTGATACATTATATCCTAATAACGTACTACCCGCATCTCCCATAAATATTTTTGCACGATTAAAATTCCAATACAAAAAACCCAATACAGAAAATGCTAAAATCAAGAATAAATGATTACCAAATATTATAAAACCAGCCATTGATAAAAAAATCATTTCACTACCAGCATAACCATTTATTCCATCTAAAAAATTAAAAAGATTTATAAACCATATAATCATCAAAAAAGCAAATATATTTGTAAGAAATGGATTTAATATTTCAAAATAACCAAAAGCCAATCCATTAAAACCACCTAATATATATAAAGCTAATATTGCAATTAAACACTGAATAAATAGTCTTATTTTAGAACTTATATTGTATACATCATCAATAAAACCCACTACTCCTAATACAATTCCTAGTAAAAGAGCATAAAATAAATTTGTTTCTATTTCATTTATTAAATATAAATAAATTAATCCTACAAGCCAGCTAATTATTATTGCTATTCCTCCTCCATAAGGGACAGAAGATGTATGTGAACTACGTTCATTTACACTTGCAACTAATAATTTTTTTTCCAATAGATTTTTAATATATAATGATAAAAAAAATGATAAAAAAAATATTCCTAAATAAACTATTATACTACTCATTAATATTTACTTCTTAATACTTTATATATAAATTTTAATACAATTCTAGGCATCATTCTCAATGGTACTTTTATTAAAATATTTTTGATGAATTCAGAATTACTAAGATAATTCATTTCTTTTAATCTTTTTAGAAATCTTAATTCAGCTTTTATGTATTCAAACCCTCTTCTCCTAGAAAGCATATTGTTTCCAACTCTAACTTTTACTAATGTTTCTTGTAAATTATACAGTTTTGCATTGTTTCTTATCATTTCAATCCACAAATAATAATCTTCCATCCAAAGCATATCTTTGTATCCATTTACCTTACAAATAGCAGTCTTTTTCATCATTGTAGTAACATGATTTAAAGGATTCCTAGTTTTTGAGTAAACGACAATTTCATCATGATTTTCAGGTAATTTTCTATAAGAAATAATATTCTCTTCAGAATCTATAAACTCACTAATAAAACCACTACATACGTCTATATCTTTAGATTTAAATACATTCAATTGTTTCTCAAATCTATTAGATAATGATATATCATCTGTATCCATTCTTGCAATTAAATCAAAACTACACTCTTTTAATCCTTCATTTAATGCAATACCTAAGCCCATATTTTCTTTTAAAGATACAATTTTAAATAATTCACCTAAATTCTTTTTCCATTTCTCTATAATTAAATACAAATCATTATTTATATGACCATCTATAACTAAAACTATTTCATTTGGTTTAATAGTTTGATCATTCCAAATACTTTGCATACATCTGTCAAAGTATTCAGCTTTTTCTTTTTCGTATATAGATAGTAACACAGAAAATTCCAAATCACACCTTTCTTGATTTGCTTCACTTAGAAATGAAATAAATTAAAATCTCACTTATCGAGAATTCTTTGAATCTCTTTTTTAGAAACTTCTTCATTATCAAAATAATCAATATTAATTAAATATTTTTGAATATATGCTATTAATCTATGTCTATTAAAGTTTGAATAAAAAGCTCGTCCATAAACCTCAAGATTTTTTTCATATAAAAGTGATTCTAATCCAACCGTAGAATTTATTACAACAACTTTTTTTGCATTGACAATTAAATCTTTAGTATCATTCCCAACAATTTTTATATTATTATAACGTTTCTCAAACTCCAGAACTTTTTTAATAAATCTTCTATTAGGCTCAGCTGGATGAATTTTAATATATATATTTTCATTAGAATACTTATTAATTAATTCTTTTATAACATCTATGTTATCAAAATCACTATTTAATATAACTTGTGAATCATTACTAACCTGCATGGGGAAAAAAATATAAGAAGAGTTTAAATTAACTTTATTGTAAACAATATTAAACTTATTTAATAACTTATCTTTAATTACAATTAAAGGATTTCTAAAATCTTCTCTTATAACACTAAAAAAGAAATATCCAAAATAATCTATAAGCATTTCAATTCTAATAAGTGATTTATTTTTAGCTTGCTTTAATAGTTTAGATTTATTTGATTTATATTCTTCAAGCCAACTATTAAATTTATTCTCATCAATTTCCATACTATCTAATATTTCTATGTGATTATAAAGATAAGATCTAGCATTGACACCATTTATATCTACAAATATTTTCCTATGAAAATTTGAAATTTCAAAAAATAAAGTTTTTATTGACTTTTCTTTACAAAATTCTTTTAAAGTATAAGCAAATGTTGTGCCCCCATTCCAAATAAAAACTTCATTAAACATTTCTTTTTTATACAAATTGTCTAAGTATAAATAAAGATCATTAAAAATTAAAGTTGCTTGAGTTTTATTTTGATACCCTGCTAGTGTACTTAGATTATCAGGAATTATTTCTGAATAATTTAACTTATCTTTAGAATGTTTGACTAAATAAGTTTTATATTTTTTATTTATTTTAATATAAATTGAAAATTTATTGGTCATAAATATAATATCATTGTTTATATGAACAGTAATTTTTAAGAAAAACTTTAACCGTTCTAGATTGTCAACATAAATTAGTATTTTCATAGTAGTAACTTTAAATATTCTTCTTGATATCTTTCAACCATAATTTTAGAGCAAAAACTTTCTAAAACTAATTTCCGATTAATTCTTCCATCATTTATATATTTTTCACATTTAATATATTCATGAATTCTACAAAAATCTTTGTCATTGTTTATTTTAATTACTAAACCATTTTTATTATTTGATATAACTTCTTTCATTCCCCCTTTGTTTGAAACAATAGCTGCTAATTTAAAATACATAGCTTCTAATAAGGATAATGGCATACCTTCTGATAAAGAAGGCATTAAAATTATATTCATATCATTTAAATAGTGATAAAGTTTGTCAAATGCTAAATGTTCATAAAACACAACATTATCTTCAATATTAAATTCTTTAATTTTTTCTTTTAATGATTTCACATAATCTATATCTTTAGATAATGACCCAAAAAAATGTATTTTAATATTTAAATTATATTTTTTTAAATAATTAACTAATTTTAAACTAAACATCTGATTTTTTAATGGTATTACATGACCTATTTGGCATATATTAATTGTGGAAGGATTCATTTTTCTAGTTTGTAAATTAGGAAAAGTATCAAAATTTATCCCATTATATATTGTAGTTACATTAAAACATCCTATACTATTTAAATATAACTTGACTTCATTAGATACAGCTATTACTTTGTCATGTTTTAAATATAATTTTTTCTGAAGAAAAAGCTTTACTCTACTCTTTAAATAATTTATTCCTTTGTAATTGTAACTTTGTACTTCCATATTTTCTACAGAATGGCAAGTAGATATTAATCTGAT
>CAKZOX010000028.1 GCA_937138295.1 uncultured Campylobacteraceae bacterium | reverse complement strand
AGTAATTGATAATGAATATGATTTAGTAGTAACTGTTTGTGACCATGCAAATGAAACTTGTCCAATGTTCCCAAAAGCAACAAAAGTAATTCATGTTGGATTTGAAGATCCAGATGGAAAAGGTTTTGAGGCTTTCGAAGAGACATATAAAGAAATTGAAGAAATACTTTTACCTAAAGTAGTAGAAGCTTTAAAATAGAGTTTTTGTGAATTATTTAAATATCTTTTGGCAATTTTTGGTACTAGGTCTTTTCAGTTTTGGAGGACCAATTGCTCATATTTCTATCTTTAGAAAGAAATTTGTTGAAAATTTAAAATGGCTTGATGATGTAGAATTTAGTCAAATTTTAGCACTAAGTAATTTTTTACCTGGACCTAGTTCCTCTCAAGTTGGTTTTGCAATAGGTTTAAAAAAAGGTGGTTTAATTGGAGGAATAATGGCTTTTTTAGCCTTTACTCTACCATCTTTTTTAATATTATATTTTGCTTTTATTTTAGAAAAAAGTTTTGATAATTTATTAATTGCTGGTATTGTAAGTGGTTTAAAACTATTTGCTGTTGTCATAGTACTTGATGCTGTTATTGGAATGTTTAGTAATCTATGTAAAACATATATCTCAAGGGTAGTTTTTATAACTGTAACTTTTGTTTTAATATTTTTTCAAAGCTTTTATATGCAAATTGTTGTTATTTTGCTAGCGGGAATTTATACTTTAGTTTATGAAAAAGATGAAGAAAAATCCATAAATCAAGTTAAGAAGAAAAGTTTAAACTTTTTTACTTTGTTTTTATTTGTGTTTTTCTTGATTGTATTTCCTTTTACTTTTAAAGGTGAATTATCAAGTTTATTTAATTCATTTTATCAAGTTGGAGCATTTGTATTTGGTGGAGGACATGTTGTTTTACCACTTATAAGTTCTAATATTGAGTTAGATGAAAATAGTTTTTTAACTGCTTACTCTTTGGCTCAAGCAGTTCCTGGACCTATGTTTGCAATAGCTTCGTATTTAGGTGCTAGTTATTTTGAAGAATCTTCATTTATTGGTGCTATGGTAGCTACTATAGCTATTTTTTTACCGGGATTTTTGTTAATTATAACATTTAAAGATAGTTTTCAATACTATTCAAAAAATAAAAACTTTGCTAGATTTTTATTAGGTGTTAATGCAAGTGTTGTAGGGATTTTATTTTCTGTCTTTTTGGTTGTTGTTCTACCTAATGCTATAGGTAATGTATTTGATTTGATTTTTGCTTTATTTGTGTTTTTCATAATGAAAAAATATAAAGTGTCTATTTTTTGGTTGATATTAATTTTCATAATTTATGGAATTTTAGGGAGTTTATATGTTTGATTGGTGGGAAAATATAGTTTCATATTTGATTTATAATCAAATGCAGTTATCTCAAGATAGTCATTTTGCTCAAGCATTGCATTTTTTTGTATATGATACTATAAAAATTTATATTTTATTAGTAACTATAATATTCGTAGTTTCATTATTTAGAACCTATTTTGCTGTAGAGAAAGTAAGGGCGTATTTACAAGGTAAGCATAAACTTGTGGGACATGTTTCAGCAGCTTTTTTTGGAATGTTAACTCCTTTTTGTTCTTGTAGTGCTATTCCTTTGTTTTTAGGATTTTTACAGGCTAGAATTCCTTTGGGAATAACTTTTTCTTATTTAATTTCTGCTCCATTAAGTGATGCTGTTGTTATTGCACTTTTATTTTCTTTATTTGGTTGGAAAATAACTTTAATGTATATTGCTTCAGCACTTTTAATAGCGATAATTGCTGGACTTGTTATAGGAAAAATGAACTTAGAAAAAGAGATTTTGATAAATGTTCCCCCATCTTCTTGCTGTTCAAATGAGACACAAAGTGTAACTTTCAACTCAAGACTAAACGAAGCTTGGGGTGAAACAAAATTAATATTCAAAAAAATTTACTTGTATGTAATCTTAGGTATATCAATTGGGGCATTTATACATGGATATGTACCATCTGAAACAATAGTAAAATATGCAGGTGGTGATGCGTGGTATGGTCCTATTATGGGTGTAATTATGGGTATGCCTATGTATTCAAGTGCAGCTGGGATGATTCCTTTAGTTGAAGTATTGACTCAAAAAGGAATGCTTTTAGGAACAGCATTATCATTTATGATGGCTGTTGTTGCACTTAGTTTACCTGAAGCTATGATACTAAAAAAAGTAATGTCACTAAAATTAATAGGAATATTTTTTGGAATAGTAGGAACGGCTATTTTAATAGTTGGTTATGTATTTAATGCTATATTATGAGAAATATTATAAATCTTAAAGGAGAATATATTTTATGAAAATAGAAATTTTAGGAACAGGTTGCGCAAAATGCCAATCTTTATATGAAAACACAAAACAAGCACTTACAGAAATTGGTGGTTTTCATCAAGTTGAAAAAGTAGAAGACTTAGTAAAAATCATGGAATATGGAGTTATGAACACTCCAGGTTTTGTAGTTGATGGGGAAGTAAAATCAACAGGGAAACTGTTAAACAAACAAGAGATATTAGATATTTTAAAATAATAAAAATTAATATATTTATCTTCTAATCAAGACTAAACTAAAATTTAGATAAAATCGCGCCATTTCACATAAGGAAAGTATATGTACTCCAATTATAAAAAAGAGTGGTTTTCAAATATAAGGGCCGATGTATTATCAGGACTTGTAGTTGCTTTAGCGTTAATTCCCGAAGCAATTGCATTTTCAATTATTGCAGGTGTAGATCCTAAAGTAGGGCTTTATGCTTCATTCTCAATTGCTGTTATTTTAGCATTTATAGGTGGAAGACCTGGAATGATTAGTGCAGCAACTGGTGCAATGGCACTTGTTATGGTAACTTTAGTAAAAGACCACGGCCTCCAATATCTTCTGGCAGCAACAATTTTAACAGGTATTATTCAAGTTATTTTAGCATATGTAGGTGTTGCAAAACTAATGAGTTTTGTTGCTCGAGCTGTAGTAGTAGGGTTTGTAAATGCTTTAGCAATTCTTATTTTTATGGCTCAGTTACCTGAACTTACAGATGTAACTTGGCACGTTTATGCACTAACAGCTGTTGGACTTGGAATCATATATCTTTTCCCTTATGTACCAAAAATTGGAAAACTTTTACCTTCTCCACTTATTACAATAGTAGTTCTTACAATCTTCGTTTATATCGTAGGTTGGGATGTTAGAAATGTTGGAGATATGGGACAGTTACCTGATACTTTACCAATATTTTTATGGCCTGATGTTCCTTTAAATTTTGAGACATTAGCTATTATTTTCCCTTATTCTTTAGCTTTAGCAGTTGTTGGTTTATTAGAGTCATTTATGACTACAACAATTGTTGATGAATTAACTGATACAAAAGGTGATAAGAAAAAAGAAGCTAGAGGTCAAGGTGTGGCAAATATAGCTACTGGTTGTATCGGTGGTATGGCTGGTTGTGCTATGATTGGTCAATCTATAATCAATGTAAAATCAGGTGGTAGAGGAAGATTATCAACATTTGTTGCTGGTTTCTTTTTACTTATTATGGTTGTATTTTTAAGTGATATTATCTCTGTTATTCCAATGGCTGCACTTGTTGCTGTTATGATTATGGTTTCAATAGGAACTTTTGATTGGGGTTCAATAAAAGGACTTAAAACTCTTCCATTATCTACAAATATTGTAATGCTTTCAACAGTTGCAGTTACTGTTTATACACATAACTTAGCACTTGGAGTATTAACAGGTGTATTATTTGCAGCACTTTTCTTTGCAAATAAAATTTCTCACTTTATGTATTGTAATATATCATTTGATGAAAAAACTAATACAAAAACTTATCAATTTGTTGGGCAAGTATTTTTTAATAGTGCAGACAAATTCTATGAAACTTTTGATTTCAAAGAAGTAGTTGAAAATATTACTATTGATGTTTCAAAAGCACATTTCTGGGATGTTTCAGCTGTTTATTCTTTAGATAAAGCAGTGATTAAATTTAGACGTGAAGGTGCTAACGTTGAAGTTATTGGACAAAATGAGGCAACAAAGACTATAATTGATAGATTTGGTGTTCATGATAAACCTGAAGAGATTGATAAAGTAATGGGAGGTCACTAATGGAGTTTGTATATTGTTGTGTAGATAGTGAAAACTATTGTGAGGATTCTTGTGATTATGCTGTAATGATAGCAAATAATATGAACTTGCCTGTTAAGTTTTTAAATGTAGTTGAGCATTCTCAAAAAGTTAAAGATGTTGATTTAACGGGTAATATTGGACTTGGAGCTAAAGATGATGTTTTAGAAAACTTAGCTTCAAAGGAGCATGAAGAAAGTAAGTGTTCTATTAAATTAGGAAAAGAGATTTTAGAAAAATTAAACGTAAGAGCAAAAGAAAGCTGTAAAAAAGATGTTGAAATAAAACAAGTTCATGGAGAAATTGTTGAAACTATTTTCAATCATCAAAATGACATGGCAATTCTTGTAATAGGTTTAAAATCAAACTTAAATCATGTGATTGGCGAAAATGTAAAAGATATAGTAAGAGCAATTTATAAACCGGTATTGCTTGTTAATAGTAAATTTGAAAGACCAACAAAACTTATGATTGCTTACAATGGTTCAAATGAATCAAGAAAACTTATAGAAAGTACATCACAAAGACAGATTTTCAAAGGTGTAAAAAGAGAAATCGTTAATTTAAATAAATATGAAGCTAATTCATATGATGTTTTAAGTGAAGCAAAAATACTTTTTGAAAATGAGGGTATTGAAGTTACTACAAAACATTTAAGTGGTGAAGATGAAGATACATTACTTGCTTATTTTAATGAAACAAATAGTGATATTTTAGGAATGGGTGCATTTGGGCATTCAAGATTTAAAGAGTTATTCTTTGGTAGTTTTACAGCAAAAATTTTAACAAATATGAATAAACCTATTTTACTTTTTAGATAAATTAAGATAAAAATTTAGGGTATAGAAATGTATAAAAATTTTATGAAAGATATCAAAATCTTAGTTGTTGAAGATTCTAAAGTTGAAAGAAATATTTTAATAGATTCTCTTAAAACATTATGTCCAACTGTTTTAGAAGCTTGTAATGGTAGAATCGCCTATGAAGTATATTTAGAAAATAAAGATATAGATATTATTTTATCAGATATTAATATGCCTGAAATGTCTGGAGTAGAATTTTTAAAACTTATTAGAAAAGATGATAAGACTTTACCTTTTCTTTTTTTAAGTGCAGGGACAAACTTAGATGAGATTCTTCAAGTTATAAATCTTAATATCACATCATTTTTATTAAAACCTATTGATAAAGAATTTTTATTCGAAAAAATTAATTCTTTATGTGAAAAGAAGTTCTATGAAAAAGAATTAAAAAAGAAAAATGATGAAGTTAAAAACTACTATGAAGCTGTAGATAAAGTCTCTTTGATATACAAAATGAATGAAAATGGAGATATTTTGTATATGAATAAACTTATGCATGAAGTTACAAAATACTCAATTCAAGAAATTAAAAAACTGAATTTTGATGATATTATTCATCCAAACATACCAAAAAAATATATAAATGAAGTTTGGCAAAAATTAAAAAATGGCGAGTTATGGAAGGGTAATACTAAGTTTATTGATAAAGATGGTGAAACTTTTTATCTGAAAAATACAATATTTAAAATAGACAGTGAAGATTTTGAAGAGTACATTACGATTGCATTTTTAACAACAAAAGAGAATCTAGAAAAAAGAGATTTTTATAAAAAAGTTCTTACTAAGGTACAAGAATCAAACAAAAAAGAGTTTGAACTAAGTAAAGAGAATGAATATTTAAAATCAGAACTTATAAGTTATAAAAATGAATATCAAAAACAATTGTCTGTTATTGATTCACTGAAGAAAAAAAATCAACAAAAAGAGAGTCAAATCTCGCACTATGAAGTTGTTGAAAATGATTTAAGTGAAAAATATAGAAAGAAATTATTACAAAAAAAAGAGGAATTAGATAGTTACATAAAGAAATTATCCCTTGAAAAATCTAAAAATGACAGACTTGAAAAAGAGAATAAAAACTTAATAGAGTTGTCTAAAAAATCAAAGAAATAATACTTTATTTAGTTAGATGATATAGATAAGATGAATTTCATCTTATCTAATTTATTTAAAACTTATAAGAAAGAGATAAAGACAGAACTTTAGTATCTACATCATCTCTGTTTTCAGGTAGTTCTTTTCCGTTTTGAAAAGAGTATTTAGCCATGATATCAAAATCTTTGAATTTTTTTCCAAGACTTAGCATATAAGTTTTATCTTGTTCCATTGCATGGTGTTGTACTTTTGCTCCATCATCTAGAACTGTAAAAGCTCTTTTACCAAAAAATGCTCCAACTCCTGCAACATAACCATTATAATTTGCTCCAAGCTTTATTCCTGTAGTAAAGTAGTCCTTATCTTCGAATGTATATCCAGCATATTTATTACCATCGATGTCTATTTTTTTTGCAATAATACTTGCTTTTAGTTTTAAATTTTCGATTTTAAAACCTTTTGAAATACTAAAATCATACTGATTTACATCAAAAGTTTCATAATCACTTTTATAGATATTTAAACCTGTTACTAAGCCTTTTGCAATTGAATAATTTCCACCAATACCATAAATCTTTCCTTGGTCTGTTGGAGCTAAATTATCTACAATTTTTATGTAACTAGCTTTAAAATTTGTTTTATCATTAAGTTTATAATTGTACTTAGCATTGTATTTTTTTACTTCAAGTGACGGAAGATTAGCTTTTGAAATAGAATGTTGTCTATCTACATTATCTTTTTGATATCCTAAACTTATCATATGATTAGATAGTTTGTGTGAAATATCTATATTTTGTAGTTTTCCATCTACTTTTGTCAAAGAGTTTGTGTAGTCTTTTATTCCATAAGAATATGTCATAGTTGTATTTTGTGCATATAATATTCCACTTAAAATTAGTGAACTTAGTAATATCTTTCTCAATTATATCCTTTAATTTTGCAACATAGTTGCATTTTAATTTTTGGAATTATAATATAAGAAGTTTAAATACAACTTAGTCGCATTATTATAAGTTTAGTTAATATTATTGAATCACTAAAGAAGTACCTTGTCTCTTTGTGTATCAATATCAATTGACTGATGTTTTTCAAGTTCAATTTTTATAGTTTGTTGTGTATTTATTAAACTTTTTGCACCTTTATCTTCATTTAATTTTATTAGTTCATTAAAATATTTTTTTGGAAAAATGGCCGGAACTGTAGCATTTTTTGAATCTTCATAAATAGTTGAAATTATAGTTTTATTATTAATATGTTTTTTTAAAGAGTTAAGATGTTCTGTACTAATAAATGGCTGGTCACATAAAGTTATCATGATATTTTCATAGTCATTTAATTTTGAAACGGCGCATGAAATAGAAGAACCAATTCCTTTTTCAAAATCTTTATTGTAAATGATATTTACATCTAAATCTTTTATTTCATCTTGACATAATTCAAAATCATGACCTAATACTACAAAAACAGTATTTGAAACTTCCAATGCTTTTTTACAAGCTATTTTTAGTAGGCTTTCTTCTTTGTATTTTAAAAGTTGTTTTGTTTCATCACCCATTCTTGAAGATTTACCAGCTGCTAAAATTACTATTGCTAAGTTTTTACTATTCATATAGATTTTTCCATTTCTAAATTTTTCCATTTCTTTGGGCTTCTATTTGAGAACAAATTGATAAAGCAATAGATTGTGAAGTATAACTTCCTATATCAAATCCAATTGGAGCAAAAAATCTTTTGTCATTTTGAAGATTAAATTTCTCTTTTTTTTGTTGGGCGCTTTTTTTATTTCCCATGATACCTATATAATTAATATTTGTTTTTAGTAAGACTTCTAAATATGTATCATCAGTTTTGGGATTATGACTTAAAATTACAGAAGCATCAAAAGAGTTTAAATCTATAGAAAAAATATCTTCAAGATTTTTTAATTCTATTAAATTATCAGCATCTTTTACAAACTCTTTTTTGATATTTATATCTATAACTGTAGTTTGCCAACCCATAAGATTTGCCATAGAAATTAAAGAACTAACATGAGCTCCACTTCCAAAAATTAAGATAGAATAGGGAGTTTTAATATAGTTTTCAATTCCTTTAAAATCATCTTCACAAAAAAAAGCAATTGTTTCATAAGAACTTTCTCCATGTCCTGAAGATGGTTCTTTGGGAATTGATTTAAAAAGTTTTTTTTCTTTTGTTTTTAAAGCAATTCTAGAGTTTTGCAAAACTTTTTCATGTAAAAAAGAGCTTCCTAAAATACCTGCAAACTCATCTTTTGAGTTTACAAGCATTATATTTCCTTCTTTTGTAAAAGTAGAACCAGAAGTATTATTTACAAAGGTTAAGGCAATATCTAATTTATCTTTTTTACATTGATTTATAAACTCTAAATATTGCT
>CAKZOX010000027.1 GCA_937138295.1 uncultured Campylobacteraceae bacterium | reverse complement strand
ATAATCAATTTTTCTTTTTGGTAAATAACAAAAAACACAAAAAACAGAATTCCTGCACTAATAATATTAAAAATAGTAATAGTATTTTTACCGCTATAAACTATTGAACTATCATTAGTTAAAATAAATGTCTTAACATAATTATCTTTATAATCATAAAAATTTATAAAACTATTTACATCTTTATCATTTATTTTAACACTATATTCAACTCTATTAATATTTGGGAAGGTAGTAGTTTCAAGATTATTTGATAATTGAGTAGTTTCACTTGAAATATTTGTAAAAATTCCATTTGCTTTATTTTTAAAATACTCTTTTTCTAAATATTTTAAAGATATTATATATCCAACATCATCCCCTGTTAAATCATTTCTTGCAATTTTAGTTTTAACCACAAAAAAGAATTTATCTTCAAAATATAAAATACTTGAAAGTTCAGAAGCATCATTTAATTTTCGTATTAAATTTTCTTCAAATTGTTTTTTGTTTATGTTAGATAATTTTGTATTCAAATTATATGTTGAAAACATTACTTTATTTAAGGAATTTACAAAAATAAATGAATCAATTTTAAGACCTTCTAATGTATTAGAATTTTCTCTAAAATTATCATAAATATATTCATCATTTTTATTTTGTATAAAGTTATAAGTATCATCCCACAAAGCATAATCTTTTGTTATTTGATTAAGACTAGTGATATCATTTTCTAAAAGATTTAAAAAAGAGTTTATATTTATCTTATTATGTTTTTTTTCTAAAGATATAAAATCATCAATAAAAAACTTATTACTTATTGCAAAAAACAAGGCAACTAATATTAAATAAATAGTTATTAAAGATAAAAATGTTTTTCTGAATTCACTTTTATACATATCATTCCTAAATTATATTTATAAAATATTATATCACATAAAATAACTCAAAAGTTCTTAGAAAGCTTAAATTTACTTATTTAGAAATTTTATTTTTATATTATTTATTATTTCACTTTTTCCTAAATTTTCATCAACTTGTAAATCAAAAGCAAAATCTAATATCTCTTTAAACTCTTTACTTGGCTTTAAACCAAGTTCTATTAAATCTCTTCCTTGAACTATAGGTTTAATTGCCTCATTATGAATATTTAATTCCATTGCTTTTTCTAAAAGCCATGTTGTAGCTTTATGGCACTTATCTTTATCAGGAATATCTCTACCTAAACAATCAGCTAAACAAACTAAACATAAATCTTCTATATTTACTTTTAAAGAGAGTCTTTTAACAGCTTTTAAACTTGATTCACTTAAGTATAATTGAAAAGGTGCTAAATGATTTTTTACTAAAGTACAAACCGATTCTATAAATTTTTTTTCATTTGTTAATTTAGATAAAAAACTTATTGTTGGTTCAAGACCTAAACTTTCATGTTTATATGAAGTAATTCTGCCATTTATTTCTTCAGTACAAAACGGTTTTCCAAAATCATGACAAAGAATCCCATAAAAAAGAACTAATTTTCTATTTTCATCTTCTATATTTTCTTTAACAATTATTTTTGCTAATTCATCTACAGTCATTAGTGTATGAATCCAAACATCTCCTTCGGGATGATATTCTTTATCTTGCTCACATCCTATTAGGGCTTCAAGTTCTTTAAAATATTTTAAAACACCTAAAGTTTTTAGAAGATTTAATCCAATTGATGGTTTTGAAGATTTTAAAAACATTTTTTTTAACTCTTCAAAAACTCTTTCTTTTGCTAAATAATCTAATTGATTTTCTTTAACAATTTTTATACACAATTCTTTAGTTTTACTATCAATATTAAAATTAAATCTAGAAGCAAATTGAATAGCTCTGTAAACTCTTAATGGATCTTCTACAAAAGTTTTATCATTTATATGCTTTATTGTTTTGTTATTTAAGTCTTCAATTCCATTAAATGGATCTAAATATGTATCTTCAAAATAATCATATCCAATAGAATTAATTGTAAAATCTCTTCTTATGGCAGCTTCTTTAAAACTTAATGTCCCATCACTTACTACTTCAAAGTCTGTGTGATTATTTCCTGTTTTTTTTTCAGTTCTTGGTAGTGCAAAATCAAAACTATATTCATCGACATTTAGTATCAAAACCCCGAAAGATTTACCAACTAATTTAATACTGCCAAATTTTTCAAGTATTTTTTGAAGTTTTTCAAAGGAAGAAATATTAAAAACTTCTATATCATAATCTTTGTTTTTAATATTTAAAAAAGAGTCCCTAACACATCCCCCAACCAAAATAGGTTTTATATTATTTTGATTAAGTTCTGTTAGGATTTCTACTAATATACTTGGTATATTAGTTTTGATTGTGGATGTGAACATCGCTTTGTGGATATGGTATAGAAATACCTTCTTCATCAAATGTAATTTTAATTTTTTCAGTCAAATCAAATTTTACATTCCAATAATCAGGAGTGTTTACCCATGCTCTAACAACAAAATTTACAGATGAATCAGCTAATTCAGATACAGCAATTTTAATATCTTTATCTTTTAAAATTCTTTCATCTTCATCTATTATTCTTGCTAAAACTTCTTTTGTTTTTTTGATGTCATCATCATAACCAATACCAACTATTAAGTCCACTCTTCTTTCAGGATTTGCATTTACATTAGTAATAGTATCATTAATAATCGAACCATTTGGAACAATTAATTTTTGATTATCACCTGTTTTTAAAACTGTATGGAAAATAGTAATAGCTTCAACTGTTCCACTAACTCCACCAGCATTTACAAAATCACCTACTTTAAATGGTCTTAATAAGATAATCATAACACCACTTGCAAAATTTCCTAGTGAATCTTTAAGAGCTAAACCTATTGCTAAACCAGCTGCTCCTAAAATTGCAAAAAATGATGTTGTATCAACACCTACTTGTTTTAATGCAGTTAAAACAACAACTACTAATAATACATAGTAAATAATATCATGTAAAAATTTAGCTAAAGTTTGGTCAACTTTAGAACTTTTAGTCATCACTTTTTCAATAGCATCAGCTACTTTTCTAACTACCCATTTACCTACTATAAATATTACAATAGCAATTGCAATATTTAATGCATATAAACCAATCATATCACTTACAGCTTGTACGCTAGAATCCATTTTATGTTCCTTGTAAAATATTTTAAGTAAATTATATTATAAAAATAATAATTTATTATTTAATTATTTTAGTTCTTTATTAATTCTTGAATTCTAGAAGCAACATCATTAATAGAAACTTCTGTTTTCTCTAATGTTTTTCTATCTACAATCTCAACTAATCCATCTTGTAATTTTTTACCAACAACAACAGCATATGGAAAACCTAATAACTCAAAGTCACCCATTTTAAATCCGAATCTCTCTTTTTTTCTATCATCGATAATAGTATCTATTCCATTAGATTTTAAATCTTCGTAGATTTTTAAACCAGCATCTAGTTCATCTTCTTTTTTTGCATTTGATACAATTACATCAACTAAGAATGGTGCAGTTGTTTTAGTCCAAATACAACCCTTCTCATCATGATTTTGTTCAATTACCGCTGCAACTAATCTTGAAACACCAACACCATAACATCCCATAATAAATGGTTGAGTTTTACCATTTGCATCTAAGAAGTTTGCATTCATTGCTTCAGAATATTTTGTTCCTAACTGAAATATATGTCCAGCTTCAATTCCTTTTGTATATGATAATTTACCACCACAACAAGAACAAATATCACCCTCTTGAACTGCAATTAAATCAGCAAATACTAAATCTTCCATTGAAGTTAGATCAACACCTTTTAAGTGATAATTTTCTTCATTTGCTCCACAAACTAAGTTATTATCTTCTTTTAATTCATTATCAATCACAACTAAAATATCTTTTGGTAATCCAACAATTCCACAATAACCAGCTACTAAACCAGCATTAGAAATATCATCTTCACTTGCATCTTCCAATTCTAAAGCACCAACAGAATTACATGCTTTAGTTTCTTCTAATTCATCCGTTCCTCTTACAAAGAACACAGCAATTTTTGTTGTATCTTCAAAAATAGCTTTTTTAATAACTGCTTTCATTGAATAATATGCATCTACATTTAAAAAAGTACTTACTTCATCAATTGTTTTACAATTTGGAGTTTCAACTTTTTCTTGAGAAATTGTTTCTAATTTTTCTTTTTGATTGGGTTTTCTAATTGCAGCTTCAATATTAGCTCCATAATCACATGAATCACAAACTACAATTGTATCTTCTCCACTATTTGCTAAAACATGGAATTCTTTTGAACCACTTCCACCAATAGCACCACTATCAGCTTCAACAACTCTAAATTCTAATCCAAGTCTTGTGTAGATTTTCTTATAAGTTTCTTCCATTAGATTGAATTCTCTAACTAAGTCCTCTTGACTAGAATGGAATGAATATCCATCTTTCATTAAGAATTCTCTACCTCTCATTAAACCAAATCTAGGTCTTGCTTCATCTCTAAATTTTGTATTTATTTGATATAAATGAACTGGTAAATCTTTATATGATGTTACTCTATTTTTTACCATATTAACAACAGCTTCTTCGTTTGTAGGAGATAATACATAATCACCATTTTTTCTATCTTTGAATCTTAGTAATTCATTTCCCATAGTAGTTGATCTACCTGATTCATCCCATAATGATAATGGTGTAACAAAACCAAACTGAACTTCATTTGCTCCTGCATTATCCATTTCTTCTTTTACAACAGCTCTAATTTTATCTAATACCATTTTTCCTAATGGCATAAAATCATAAATTCCAGCTCCCGTTTGAGCTACAAATCCACCTCTAACAAGATATTGATGTGACGGTAAAGTTGCATCATTTGGAGTTTCTTTTGTTGTTGGTATAAATAAATTACTAAATTTCATAAATGATTATTCCTATTTTAATTTTTTTGATAAATGTTCACATGTCATATCAATGTTTGCATCACTATTGATTCCAAATACTCTTTGTATCGCTCCAATAACTACATCACATTCCATGTTTTTTGAGATTGATTTTATTTGAACTGAAGGTGTATGTAAATATTCAGAAATAACTGTTTGACAAAGTTTTTCAATATTTTCTTTATCTTCACCTTTAATAAAACCTTTTTTTATTGCGTTTGAAACTTTTTTTTCAATAACTTCTTGTGCGTTTAAATGAAGTTGTTTTACAAGTGGTTCTACTTCTAAAGTTTTTAACCAACTAAAAAACTCAATAGACATTTTACTAACTATCGAATATGCTTGTTTTGCTTGAGATGCTCTTAAAGACATATTTTGATTAACTATATCTTGTAAATCATCCACAGAATATATTTCTAGATTTGAATAATCTATATTTTCATCAATATCCCTTGGAACTGCAATATCAAACCAATATCTATACTTTGAAACTTCATTAGTATTTTCTTTTGTAATAATTGGATAAGGTGCTGAAGTTGCTGTTATCATTACAGTTGAAGTATCTAAAAGTGAAGTTAATTTATCGTAAGGTTCAACATAAATATGTTCTTCAAAACTTTCAGCTAAATCTTGAGCTTTTTTCATATTTCTACTAGTAACTGTAACTCTAAATCCACTTGATAATAAATGCTTAATAGTTAACTCACTCATTTCACCAGCACCAATAACTAAAGCATCAACATTTGTAGCATCAACTACAATTTCTTTTGCTTTAGCAACAGCTGTACTAGCAACTGAAACAGAACCTGTTCCTAAAGAAGTAGCTGTTCTTACATTAGCTGCACATTTAAAAGCATAATGCATGATTCTATTCATTTTTACATCACATAAGCCTCTATCAGATGAAAATCTGTAGGCATCTTTTAATTGACCTACAATTTGAGTTTCACCAATAACTAAAGAATCAAGTGCAGAAGCGACAGTAAAAAGATGGTGAACTGCTCCATCATTATCATATATATCAGCTCTATCATACAGCATATCAAAATCAACACCTGCATAAGATGATAATTTTTTTATGATGTTTTTACCACTTTGCTTTATATTAATAGACCTAGTAATAATTTCAACTCTATTACATGTTGACAATAAAACTACTTCTTTAGTAATTTCATCACTAGCAATTTTTCTTAGAAATCTCTCTTTTTCTTCATCACTATTAAATGCAAGTTTTTCTCTTAATTGAATGTCTGTATTTTTGTGAGAAAAAGAGATTATTAAGTAACTCATAACTAAAACTCTCTTTCAGTCATTGCTTTCATAATTAAAACTAAAGTTTCGCTATTTGCTTCATCTTTAACAACATTTATTGCTTCATTACCAATTTTTTTTGCTAAATTAATTGAATCCTCTAAAGCTTTAGTTTCATTCATTTGTTGTTTTATCCAATTTGATTCTTCATTAGATAACTCTTTTTTATACAATGACTCTAGTTTTTCTTTATTTTCTAATCTTTCATGTAAAAGCAGATAAGGAATTGTTACCTTACCTTCAACAAAATCAAGCATTGCAGGTTTTCCAAGTGTTTTTGAATCTTGAGTAATATCTAAAATATCATCAATCATTTGAAAAGCCAATCCAAGATTTTTTCCATATAAAGCATATTTTTCTTCATTTAGTCCAGCTATTATAGCTGCACTTCTAGAAGCAGCTTCTATTAATGAAGCTGTTTTTTTATAAATCATATCAAGATATTTATCGTAAGAACTATTAAAATTATCAGTTAAATCTACATCATCCATTTCACCAATACTCAATAAAGTTACAGCATTTGAAACAGTGTATGCAATTTTTTTATCCATTTGTGTTAATTGTGTAAAAGCTTTTGAATATAAAATATCTCCAAACATAATTGCAGTTTTATTATCAAACAAAGCATTTACAGAAGGTTTTCCCCTTCTTGTATCAGCCTCATCAATTACATCATCATGTAAAAGTGAAGCTGCGTGAATCATCTCAACAACTGCACATAGCTCTAAAGATTCTTTAGAAACTCCTGCAATTTTTAAAATAAGTTTAGATCTTAACATCTTTCCAGTAGCAAGATTATCTAATAAATCTAAGCTTTTTTGATGATTACACTCTTTAACAAAATGTATAATTTGTTGTTTAACTTGTTCTAGTTCTTCCAATATATTACCTTATGAATCTAATCTACAGATTATTTCACCAGTTAACTCTACATATAAACCTTTTTTCATAGAGTTCACTTCTTTTTCATTTTCAAAAACAAAGTTTTTAATTTCTTCACTTAAATCGAACTCTGGACCCTTACCTTTTGAAAGCATCATTTCCATAACTGCTAACTTCTCAATAACCTTATCCCATTCATCTTCAACAACTTCTTTTGATGCTTCCCTTGATACATCAAAAAATTTTGAGCTTGGGCTCCCCATAAAAATATCATCTTCATCTTCTGTAAACCAATCTTTAAACGATGCCATGTTTTTTCCTTTTATTTATTTTTCTTTAAATTTACTAATCTTTTAATCTTACTCTAACAGACTCAGCATGAGCAGTTAGACCTTCAGTATCTGCTAATAATGCACATGCTTCACCTAATTCGTCAATTGCATTTTTAGAGAAGTTTATAATTGAACTTTTTTTCATAAAGTTTTCTACATTTAATGGACTATAAAATTTAGCCGTACTTCCAGTAGGTAAAGTATGATTAGGTCCTGCTATATAATCTCCAATAGGTTCAGGAGTATTTTCACCTAAGAAAATCGCACCAGCGTGTTTGATGAATGGTAATAATTCAAATGAATTTTTAGTCATTACTTCTAAGTGCTCAGGTGCAATTTCATTCATAAGTTCAATTGCTTCAGTCATAGAAGAAGCTACAATAATAGCACCTCTTTCTTCAATAGATTTTCTTGCTATTGTTTCTCTACTTAAAGTTTTTAAATAATTTTCAACCTCATCAGAAGTTGCTTTGGCTACATCTTCACAAGTTGTAATCATAATTGAACTTGCCATTTCATCATGCTCTGCTTGACTTAATAAATCAATTGCTAAATAATTTGGCTTAGCAGTTTCATCAGCTAAAATTCCAATTTCAGAAGGTCCTGCTATCATATCAATATTTACTTCACCAAATACTAATTTTTTAGCAGTTGCCACAAAAATATTTCCAGGTCCTGTTATTACATCAACTTTTGGAATTGTTTGTGTTCCATAAGCCATTGCAGCAACGGCACTTGCTCCACCAACTTTATAAACTTTTGAAACTTTACATAAGTGACAAGCAGCTAATAAAAGTTCATTAACTTCATTATCAGGTGTTGGAGTACAAACTACAATCTCTTCAACTCCAGCAACAATCGCAGGAACTGCGTTCATTAATAAAGAACTTGGATATGCAGCTTTTCCACCAGGAATATACAATCCTGCTTTATCAACAGGTGTTACTTTTTGTCCTAAAATTGTTCCATTTGCTTCAAAATCAATCCAAGACTTAGGTAATTGTTTTTCATGATATCTTTTAATTCTATCATATGCAGTATGTAAAGCATCTCTTAATTTTTCATCAATATTTTCATATGCTTTTTTCATATCATCTTGAGAGATTAAAAGTTCATCATCACTTTTAACTTCCCATCTATCAAACTTTTCAATGTGTCTTTTTAAAGCAACATTTCCTTCTTCAACAATTTCATCAATAATCCCAGTTACTATTTGAGATACACCTTTGATGTCACTTTTAGCTCTTGCTAAAATAGTTTCAAATTCTTGATTAAAATTGCTATCTTGTGTATTTATTATTTTCATTTATATCTGTCCTAAAATTTCTTCAACTATTAAATTTATATCTTTATTTTCTACATTTACAACGATATCAGCACAAGACTCATATTGAGGTGCTCTTTCATTGAAAAGTTTAGTAGCTGCTTCCATATCTTGAAGCAATGGTCTTTTTCTAAGTTTATTAGCGGCATTTGGTGCTGCATTAATTCTATTTAAAATACCTTGGAATGTTGATTTTAAATAAACAACTTTTCCAATTTTATTTAAATTTTCTTGTTTAAAAAATCCGCCACCAGTTGAAATAATTGTATTATCAACACTTTTTTCTAACCAAATTGCAGTTTTCTTTTCAAGATTTCTAAAGTATGGTTCACCTTCAACTTTAAAAATTTTTTTAATTCTTCTGTTTTCCATACTTTCAATTAAGTCATCTGTATCAATTGCATAAAAATCACTAGCACTAACTAATGCTCTAGCAACTGTACCTTTTCCAACACCCATAAAACCAATTAGTATAATATTATTCTTCTTCATAGTTCGTGATTATATCGAAAATAAACTTTTATCTTTTAAATTTATATTCATACCTTAAAAGCATACTTTCATTTCCGATAATTCCCCCTTGATGAATGTATAAATATGAAACATTATCATCATAATGTTCCTCTAAATATTTTTGAAAAACTATCCATCCTAAACTATCATATAGCAAATCAAACTCTATATTTGTTTGCTCTTTTAATTCTAAATATTTTTCATAAAACTCTTTATAAAGTTTCCCAAAGTGATACTTTTTTTCTCTTTTTAAAATAGTTGGAAAATAATCTTTTTCTAAATCTTTAAACTGTTTTAAAAGATAATCTTCATCTCCAACACAAGCACAAGTTAAAACTTCATAGGGCAAAAACTTTTGTAAATATAGTGCAGTTGTTCCTGTACCACTTGGTAAAAATACCTTTAAATCTTTTATGTTATTTTTCTTCGCCCAGGTATTAATTTCATTTGCTAAATTTTTAATTCCTATACTTGCTTTTGAAACAGCACCACCTTCACTAATAAAAAGTTCATTTGTATTGAACTTTTTAGGTAACTCATTTTCACATACTTTCATTCCATTTTGTAGTGCATATTTGTAATTTCCAATAGGATTAGACTTTAAATTACTTGGAATATGGTCAACATAATATTCAAATTTCCAACCCTTTAATTTACATAATGATGAAAGTGAATACATAGCATTTGATTGAATAGAACCATGGGATATTATCTTTTGGATACCTTTTAATTTTTCTTCTAATAAAAAGTAAAATTTTCTTGCTTTATTTCCAGAAAAATCTTTGTGTAGTAAATCATCTCTTTTTATAAAAAGCTTTTTTTCTAGGTAATTTATTTCTTGAACAGGTGAATTATCTAATTTCATGGACTGATTTTAACATCTATTAACAAAATTTATGTAAAATACAACAAATTAAAATGAAGGTTTTTTATGGATTTAATGGAGTATATTGACAAGGGTGGAATAATTGTTTATATTTTAATTGCTTTAAATATTATTGGTTTTACAATAATAATATGGAAATTTTTAACACTTCCTAGAAAAAATGCAATGATTAGAAAAATCAAAAGTAGAACAGATACTCAAGATGCTACACAAATTTATGCTCAAATTGAATATGAAGTAAAAAAATTAGAAACAGGTTTAACTTACATAAAAAATATTGCAACTGTTGCACCTTTGTTAGGATTACTTGGTACTGTAATTGGTGTTTATAAATCTTTTGAAGCAATTACTTCAAAAGGTTTGGGTGATCCCACAATATTTTCAAATGGAATTGCAATTGCTCTTATTACTACTATTGCTGGTTTAATTGTAGCTATACCTCATCACATTGCTTATAATCACTTTATTTCTATGTTAGATGCTATTGAATTAAAAGCTAAAAAAGATATTACGGCAGAAGAATGAAAAGAAGAGAAACATTAGGGATTGATTTAACTCCCATAATTGATGTAGTTTTTATTATTCTTTTGTTCTTTATAGTTACTTCTGTTTTTAAAAAAGAAGAGTTAGCTTTACTTCTTGATTTACCAACAGCAAGTGCAAAGGAATTAAAAGTAGATGAAAATCAAGTTTTCATTGAATTAAGTCCTGATAAACTAGCTATTAAAGGTATTGAGGTTTCTTTTGCTTCTTTAGAAGATAACATAAAAGCAATTGAAGATAAAACTCAATCTGTTATTGTTAGAATTGATAAAAAAGTTGAGTACCAAAGGGTAATAAAAGTTTTAGACCTACTTCAAAAATATGAAGTAACTAACTTAGCTTTAGTTACAAGCCAAGAAGAAGACAAATAAAAGAATTAAGATCATTAGAGGAAAATAAATGAAAAATATTTTAATAATAATCATGATAGTTGTAGCAATTGCCTATATGTTTGTAATCATGGGTGAAAAGTACAATAATGCTGTAAAAGTCAATGAAAAACTAAATCAAAATCAGCAAACTCAAGTTCAAACTCAAACACAAGAAAAAGAAACAAAATAAAGAAAATTATCTATATTTCTATAAAATAACTACTTTTAAATATTTCTTGGGGATTTAAAATTTTAATCCCTTTTTTTTGTGTAATATCTTTATTGTGATTAATTACATCAGCTAATCCATGCCAAGGTTCAATACAAATAAAATCAGCCCCACTAGGTTTTGACCATAACCCCAAATACTCAAAACCTTCAAAAGTCATTTTTATGCATCTATTATTTGTTTTATTTTTTAAACTTATTGAATTTAAATTTGAATTTTTCTTATTTTCTAAAATTATTGCATCATTTTTAAACAATTCTTCATTTATATTCAATACTTTATCATCTAAATAAATAGTTTTTTCTTTTAAATCTATTCCCTTTAAAGTTAAAGGATATGTTTTTAATTCATTCAAATTTTCAAATTCAAAATAGTAATCTTTTTTATTTTTATTTTCTAAGGGCCAATTAAAAGCAGGATGAGCACCAATTGAAAATGGCATTTTCCCCTTTGAATTGTTTTTTACCTCATATGAAACTTTTAGAATATTTTTAATTAATTCATAGGAAATTTTTAAACTAAAATAAAAAGGATATTTCTCTAGAGTTTCTTTATTTTCTTTAAGTTCAAAAATCAAAGATGATTCATCTTCATTTACAACATCAAAATTCATATTTCTTGCAAAACCGTGTTGAGATAAATTAAACTTTTTTCCATTTAAAATATATTCATCATCAATTAATTTTCCAACAATTGGAAATAAAACAGGTGAATGTCTAGCCCAATATTTTTCATCAGCTTGCCAAATATATTCTATAGAATCATTTTGTTTTTTTAAACTACAAAGTTCAGCACCTAATTTTTTTATTTTTATATTTATAAAGTCATTTGATAGTTTGTACATATTTTCCCTTTGGTAGATTTTATCATACCAAAGGGAATAATATAATTAGTTTTCTAATTCTTGAAGTTCTTCATTTGTGAAAAGTCTTGATTTTGTAATAAACTGATATCCCATGTCTATTTCCAATGAAAAAGAATTACCAAAGGCAGCATCTTCTTTTTTCACATCAATTGTAATTTCACAATTCTTAAAATATTCAAATTGCTGTGGATCAATATAAAATTCACATCCTGCTATTTCACCCATTTTTACATTTCTACTAGGAACATAAAAATCGCCTTTTTCATAGCACATAGGAGCTGTACCATCACAACATCCACCACTTTGATTAAATACCAATTCTCCATGCTCTTTTTTGAGCATTTCAATTACTTCTATTGCTTCATCTGAAGCAATTACTCTTTTAACTGACATCTTATTCTCCTTAAGTCCCAAAATTTTGGGACTTATTTTCTATTAAAAGAATCCAAGTGCATTTTTGTTGTATGAAGTTAAAATATTCTTAGTATGTCTGTAAGAATTTAACATCATCATATGAGTTTCTCTACCGATACCTGATTTTTTATATCCACCAAATGATGCATGAGATGGATATAAGTGATAACAATTAACCCATACTCTACCAGCTTCAATTCCTCTACTCATTTTGTGTAACTGATGAGCATCCCTTGACCATACACCAGCACCTAAACCATACATTGTATCATTAGCAATTGCTAAAGCTTCATCTTCATCTTTAAATGTAGTTACAGCTAATACAGGTCCAAAAATCTCTTCTTGGAAAATTCTCATTTTATTATGACCTTTAAATACTGTAGGTTTAATATAGAATCCGTTTGGATATTTTGCATCTTCTAATGCATCACCACCAATTAAACATTCAGCACCTTCTTCTTTTCCAATTTTAATATAATCTAAGATTTTTTCTTTTTGATTAGATGAACATTGTGCACCCATCATACAATTAGGATCTAAAGGATCACCTAACGTAATTGCTTCTATTCTTTCTAAACATCTTTTCATAAATGGTTCGTAAATTGATTCTTGAATTAAGGCTCTAGATGGACAAGTACAAACTTCACCTGAGTTAAATGCAAATAAAACTAAACCTTCAATTGCTTTATCAAAGAATTCATCATCAGCTTCCATAATTGATTCAAAGA
>CAKZOX010000026.1 GCA_937138295.1 uncultured Campylobacteraceae bacterium | reverse complement strand
TCAGGAAGAGCAGGAGCGGGGGCTGAATTTATTCAACTTGTAACAAAAGTAGACCAAACAGCTTCAAAAGGTAGTTTACAGTTAAGACTAGATACTTTAGGAATTTCAGATTCTGCTTTTGGTGAGTTTTCAGTTGATAGTTCAGGTCTAATTACTATGAAGCAAGATGGGGCTGATTTTGCAATAGGTCAAGTTGCAATTGCTGTGTTTAATAATAATAGAGGTTTAGATCCAGCTGGGGATAACTTATTATCTAAAACAACAGAATCTGGTGAAGCTTTCTATAATTTAAATAATGATAAAACTGCAAAAATCGAAGGTAAAACTTTAGAATTAAGTAGTGCTGATTTAAGTGAAAGTTTAGTTAACTTAATGGTATTTCAAAGAGCATTTGAAGCAAATGCAAAATCAATTACAACTTCTGATGAGTTGTTAAATACTTTAATTAACTTAAAAAGATAATCTTAGAAGTAGAGTCTCTCTACTTCTATAAACATACGGGAATAATTTGGAAAATTTTTTACTTATAGTTGTTTTAGGAATATTATTAATTTACTTTTTTTCAAGCTCTGGAGTTTACAAATCTTTATACAAAAAAGTTAAAGAAGAAAAAGAGATATTAGAAGATGAAGTTAGTAAACAAAAAGCTATAATTAAGAAATATGAAGGCCAGGTAAAAGCAAGTGGCCAGGTATTAAAAACTAACAATGATAATTTAATAGTTGCAAGGGAAGATTTACAAAAGTTAAAGCTTGAAAACATAGAGTTAAAACATCAATTAGAAGATGCAAATAAGAGAAATGAAGAACTTTATGAACAAGTAAATACTATGGTTTAGGATTTTAAATGAATTCATTTTTTAAAATTTTATTACTATTTTTTATAATAAATACTCTAAATGCAAAAGAAGATTTAATTGAATCTCAACCTCAAATAATATTTCAGTATGATAAGTTAAAACAGTATCAAGATAATTTTGCATTACAAGTTGAGTTTAATAAAGCTGTTTTGTTACTTCAAAGAGAAGAGTACGAAAAAGCAATAGAATTGTTTTTGAACACATCAGAAATAATCGAGACACCATCTTTTTTAAATATAGGAATAGCATACTATAAACTAAATTCAATTGATAAAGCAGTTATTTATTTAAATAAAATTTTTGAAAACCCTGCAAATAAATCTGATAATTCTTATTCTTATATGGCTTCATGTTATTATTTATATCAAATTTCTAAAGATCAGATGTATTTAGATGAAATAATTAAACTTGCAGGTAAATTCAAAAATCTTTCAGAACATTCTAAAAAACTTGTTGTAGATACTTTAATTATACTAAAGGATTATGAAAGAGCATTAAAAATGATTAATGTAATGAAATATCCAAATTCATTAAAAAAAGCATTATTACATATTAAATTAAGAGAATATAATAAAGCGTATATAGAATTAGAAAAAGAAGATTCTAAAACAGTAAATCCAATAACTAAAAATAGAATATTATGGTTTAAAGTTTTTGTTAGTTTAAAATCAAATAATCTTGTAAGGTTAAGTGATGATTTAAAATTATTAAATAAGTCAAAAGTGAATTTTAAAACTAATTTAGATTTACCTTTAGAAATTTATTTTAATAAAGATAAATTTACTCCAAAAGAGTATTTAAATATGGTTCTAAAATTTAATGATGATAGAAAAATAAATTTTGTTTACTATTATGCTCCTTTTATTTTTTCAGACTATAAAGAAGTTATGTATGATTCATCTAGAGGTTTTATTTTTAATGATGATGAAAATGTAAATCTTTTAGAAAACATGGTTAGGTACAATGGAAGATTTCTAGAAGTAGCAAAACAAGATCCTATTATTAGAGTTGATAAGCTAAAAAAACTTTTAAAAGAAGGAAATAATAAGTCTTATGTGTATTATAACCTAGGTCTTTCTTATGCTCAAATCTTTGATTTTCAAAATGCTAAAAAATATTTTGAAAGTGCTTATAAACTAAACCCTGGAAATAAATTATATGCATTTATGAGATTAATTACATATAAAAAATTAAAAGAAGATAATCGAGATACTGATTTATTAATTGAGACTATAAAGCTAAATAAAGGAATGTATAACTATTATGCAAAAGAGTTGTATTCGATTTTTTATGATAAAGAATACGAAAATAAGACTGAACCTCTAAACTATAAAAATACTATTTTCTTTCATGCCTTAAATTATTTAAAAGATTTAGACAATGACAATTTAACTTATGATAATAAGCTTTTTACAGATTATTCAAAAGATCCTTTAACATATCTTTTGAAACTTTCATATAGATTTCAAAATGAATCTGATTATTCATATTATTCAAGGCTTCAAGATACTGTACCATTGAAGATAAATGATAACTTTTTAGAGGGTCCGCTTATTGTAACTAATTTTTATACTGATTTATTAAATGCATTAGGTGTATTTAGTAAAGCAGACTTTGAAATATCTGGAAAAACAACTCCTACATATTTAAAAACTAAAGCTTTTAATGATTTATATAGTAGTAATCCAGAAGAGTCAATTAAAACCTTAGAATATTTACAAGAAGAGTATAAATTAGAAGATAAAAACACTATGTTTTTACTTGCAGCTTCATTCTTAGAAGCAGGTAGATATAATGATGCATCTATCCAAATATCTTTAATTAAAGCTCTTTTAAAAGACAAAGATGCAGAATTTTTAACTGGTGTTCAACTGATACAAGAGTTTAAAATTGGAAGTGCTTTACAAAATTTAAGATATCCATATTCAAATTCTTTAATTGATATTAGATTAGTTGGGATAGATGAGTATTTAGAATCGCTGTAATTTAATATTTTTGTGATATAATAATTCTATTACGATAAAATAACAGGAGTCTATTATGGAACTAAGTAGAGTAGCTGATATTGATAATGCTAAGGTTAACACAACAGAGAGATCTCAAAAGATTAATGAAGTTAAAGTTGATACTAAAGTAATTGAAGACGAAGAGTACAAAAAAGCTTTAGGTAAACCTCAAGAAGTAGATTTAAATGAAATTATTCTTGACAATGTTAAATTTGGATATAACAGTGATTCAAAAGACTTTTTTGTAAAAATCACAAAAGGTGATGCTGAATTTAGATATCCAACTGAAGATATGATGAAAGTAAAAGCATTCATCATGCAAGAATTAGAAAAAAATAATAACAACTAAGGTTTATTAATTGGCTTCAGATTTATCAGGAATTTTCAAAGCAGAACTAACTAATACACTTGAACAATTACTTTCAAAAAGTTCAAGTGTTGTTGGTGTAAATAGTATTTCAAGTACAGATATAAATGACAATCAATTTGTAGAATCAAAAACAAGTATTGATTTCAAGGATATATCTTCACAAGTTATTTTGTTTACTCCAACTAATACAGCAACAAAACTAGAATACTTCATGCTAGGTGGAATTGCAGACTTAAAAGAGCATATTGATGATGAAATAACAGATGCAGTTGGTGAAATAGTATCTAATGTCTTTGGAAGTTTTTCTACTTCTGTGAATGCTCAGGGTTTTGATGATATTGGAAATATAAAGTGTGAAAGTAAAGGTTCACTGGTAGTTGAACAAACTTCATTAAATGAAGTAAAAAATCTTTTTGAGCTAGAACTAGCTTTAGATGATGAAAAATTAAAAATATATCTTGGATTAGATGATTTAATTTTACCTCACTTTAATATTAATTCATCTGACTCTGTAACTAATGATACAGATTTAAGTCTTGAACCAATTAGCTCTGCCCCTTCACCAATTAATACAGATATAATGGCAGATGCTCCTACAAATCTAGATATGTTATATGATGTAAAACTTAGATTAAGTGTAAGACTTGGTACGAAAGTAGTACTTTTAAAAGACATCCTAACTTGGGATGTTGGAGAAATCATCGAACTAGAACAAATGGTAAATGAACCTTTGGAAATTTTAGTAAATGGAATTAAAATAGGTGAGGGTGAAGCTGTAGTAGTTGAAGGTAAGTTTGGTCTAAAAGTAAAAAAAATTGGTAGAAATAGATTAAATATAAAATAATTTAGGGTTTTTTATGGATAAGGGAACATTAGTAGGATTAGCTGGAGGTTGGGGTTTAGTTGCCTTAGCTATTATTTTAGGTGGAGTAGGTTTTGGACCTTACATCGATATACCTTCTGTTGTAATTGTTTTTGGTGGTACACTTGCTGTAACAGCTGGACAATTTGAAGGTGATGACTTAAAAAAATTAGGGGCTGCTGCTAAAGTTGCACTAAATGAATCAAAAGTTGAACCAGTATCTGAACTTGTAGAAAAAATCATTTTTTATGCCACTGAAATTAAAAAACATGGTGTTATGCATGTTGAACAAAAAGTAAACGAAGAAACAAATCCTTTTTTTAAAGAAGCTTTTCAATTATTAGTTGATGGTAGTAAACCAGAAGTAATAGAGCCTTTACTTGAAAATAAACTTGAACACATGAGCAAAAGACATGGAACAATGATTTCAATATTTGGTAACATGGGTGGAACAGCAGGTGCAATGGGTATGATTGGTACACTTGTAGGTCTTGTTGCTATGCTTGCAAATCTATCTGACCCAGCTGCTGTTGGACCTGCTATGGCAGTTGCCTTACTTACTACTATGTATGGAGCATTGGTTGGTACTTTATTAGCAGGAGTTTTTGAGAGTAAATTAGAACAGAAACATGCAAAAGAAGCTACAGCTTGTGAAGTGATTATTTCAGGAGCAGTTATGATTGCAGCTGAAGAATCAATTGGAAATATAAAAATGCAACTAAATGCAATATTAGTCGATGTAGAAGAGTAATATATGGGGAAAAAACAAAAATGTCCAGAGTGTCCAAAGTGTCTACCAGGTTGGTTAGTACAATTTGGAGACTTAATGTCTCTACTTTTGACATTTTTTATTTTACTTTTATCTATGGCAATAATGGATACAAAAAAAGTAGAAGAATACTTCGAAATCATGAAAAAAGCTATGGGTTTTTTAGATCAAACTCAAGATACAGTAAAAAGAGATGAATCAACACAAACTTCTATGAATTCTATGTCTGAATCAGAATTAAATGACTCAACAAATGAAGATAGTCAAAATTCAGAAGATGAAATTAACGACGTAGTTCAGCAAATGAATGCTCAAAGCCTTAATGAAAGTGAAGAAATTAAACTTGAAAAAGGTAAAAATGAGTTTACTTTAGATATTCCATCTGTTATAATGTTTGAACAAGGAAAATATCAACTAGATAATCCTGTATCAAAAGAATTTATTGCAAAAATTGCTAGAATTTTAAGAAGTATGCCCCAATCATACAATATAGAAATTATTGGTCATACAGATACAAATAGATTAAAAAGTGATGAAATTCCAAGAGATGCTTGGGATTTATCAGCATTAAGATCAATTTCTGTAGTAAAAGAGCTAATTAAAAATAGAATTGATCCAGCAAATTTAAAAGTTTCTGCTCATGCTTCATATCAACCTAGAAGTGATTCTCCAGGTGATAATAGAAGAGTTGAAATGAGATTTTATTCACAAGAAAATCAAAACTCTATTTTAGAGCAAGAGAGTTTCTTTGATAGATTGGAGTAAAAAATGGAAATTAATAGTAGTAACTTAGTAGATGCAAATACATTAAACCAAAAAAAGTTTCAAGCAGTTGATCCTAAAACTCTAAATGATGAAAGATTGAAAGAAGTGTGTGATGACTTTGAATCTTTTTTTATTAATCAAATTATGAATGTTTCTTTAAAAGATACAAAAGTTGCAGGGGAAGGTGCTGGAAGTGATATTATTAAGAGTATGTATACACAAGCTATTTCTGATAATTCAACGGGGTCTTTAGGTATTAGTACAATGTTGTATGAGTATTTATCTGAAAATAATGGAATAAAAAAATAAGGTTTTAAAATGATTGATAAAATTGTAGATGAGATGTTAAAAGAAATTTCAGATTTAAAGGCTTCAATTCTTGCAGATATTGAAGATATAAAGCAAGGAAAACATGAGAAGTTATTAGATAGAAATGATGAAAAGCATTCTTTAATAGAGATGATTCTAGCTAAAAAACAAGATTTAAATAATCAAATTGTCACTATGCTTCAAAACAATCAAGATGTTAATCAATACAAAGAAAAAATAGATTATTTAGAAAATGAGTTAAAAGATTTATACAAATTAAACAGAAGATTAGCAGCTATTGTATTACCTATTCAAAAAATGTATAAAGAGATAGTTGATGAATTAAATGCGTCAAATGGAGGTAACCTTTTTGATGTTAAAGCATAAAGTTTTAATTTTATTATTAAGTTTAAGTTCATTAAATGCAATCACAGTTGTTGTTGCGAAAAAACAAATTGCATATGAAGAAAAATTAGTTCCATCATCTTTAGAAGTAAAGAGTGTGAATAAAATAAATAAAAACTGTATTCCTGTAACTCTACAAAATATAAAAGATAATAATTATATTACAACACATTTTATTAATGTAGGTAGTATAATTTGTAAAAGAGATATTCAAGTTGCTAAAAATAATTCTATTACATTTAAATTTGGAAATATAGAAATTGAAACACCAGGTAAAATTATTTTTGAAAATGATGAATATATTAAGATAAAAAAATCAAATGGTAGTGTAGAAAAAATTTATAAAGATGGAAGATTAAGATGAATATGCTTTCATTTTTAGGTGAGACTCCAACTGAGGCTCTTCGAAGTGCTCAAGAAAAATGTGGTGAAGAAGCAATTGTAGTTTCCACAAAAAAAGTTTCATCAAAAATTGATAATGGCAAAGATATGTATGAAGTTACAGTTGCTATTGAAGATGATCTTTCAAATAATAATTCTAAAAAATCATATACTAAAACAATAACTACAAAAACTCAAAGTGGAGATTCTGTAAAAGCAAATGTGTATGATTTTAAAGAAGAGATAAATAAAATGCAAGATGCATTAAATCAGCTTCAAAGATCTATATGGAATCCAAAAAGTCAACTTTATGATTTAACTATTCCCCCTGAGTTTGCAGATATGTACTCATTATTTGAGGAAAATGAGTTTGATCAAGAGATGACTTACACAATAATGAAAAAAACCATAAAACAATTACCAATTGCCTTAAAAGCTAATCCTAAAAAAGTGAATGACTTTTTCAAACTTATTTTAAGAAGAATTATTCCAATAAAACATGAAACTCCTTTAAGACCACATCAAAGAAAAATTATGATGATGGTTGGACCAACAGGGGTTGGTAAAACAACAACTATTTCAAAATTAGCAGCAAGATATGCGTATAAATTAGGACAAAATTATAAAGTAGGTATCGCAACACTTGATTCATTTAGAGTTGGAGCTATAGAGCAACTTCAAGCATATACAAATATCATGAGATTACCATTAGAAGTAGTTAAACAACCAGAAGAATTATCAGAAGCACTTTTAAGACTTAAAGATTGTAATTATATATTTATTGATACTGCAGGGTCTAGTCAATATGATATAGATAAAATAGAAATGATAAATGAATATCAAAAAAAAGTTGAAGATTTACCTATAGAAAAAGTTTTAGTTTTACCTGCAAATGTAAAACAAACTGATTTAATGGAAATTTATACTAGTTATTCAAGATTGAATATAGATTATTTAACTTTTACAAAGCTTGATGAAACAAGAAGTTTTGGTAATTTAATATCATTTTCCCATAAAACAAAAAAGTCTATTTCTTATTTTTCAGTGGGTCAAAATGTTCCAGATGATTTAATAGTTTCAGATGCAACATTCTTAATTGACTGTTTTATGAATAAAAAATGTACTAGAAGATAATTATGCTTAATAACTTAAATTCTATTGCTAATCAAGCAAGTAAATTAATTAATTTAGCGACTAGAAAAAATATAAAAACTAAAACAAAATTACTTACAATAACTTCAGGAAAAGGTGGTGTAGGAAAATCAACTTTTACTGCTAATTTATCGTATTTATTATCTGCAAAGGGATTAAAAGTTGTTGTAATCGATGCAGATATTGGTCTTGCTAATATGCAAGTACTATTTGATATAAAACCAAAATTTACAATGTTTGATTATTTAGATGGTACATGTAAATTAAAAGAAGCAGTTGTAGCAACTAAATATAAAAATATACATTTAATAGCTGGAAAAACGGGTCATGAATATGCTTCAAAGACTAATTCTTTTGTCTTTACAAAAGTAATTGATGATACATTAGCCTTAAATTATTTTGATATAATTTTAGTTGATACAGGGGCTGGTTTAAATAGATATGTTAGAGAATTTTTATCTATTTCTGATCATGTCCTAGCTTTAACAACAACAGATCCTAGTGCTCTAACAGACGTATATTCATTAATGAAAATGTTATCTTCACAAAAAGAAAAGTTATTATTATGTTTTAATCATACTAAAAATTATCAAATTGGTGAAACTATTAGTGGTTCTTTAATAAAATTAGCTCAAAAAAATAGATTAAATAAAGATTTTATGGTAGAATATATAGGTAATGTGTCCACTTCATCAAATATTGCAACAACAGCAAGACTTAGAAAGTTATTTGCAAAAGAGTTTGATGATGATGAAATTACTAAACAAATGAAAGTAATTACTAATTATATACTTAGACACATAATGTAATGATGGTGAAAGCTAGGTAGCTTTTTGAATTTTAATCAAGAAAGAAATTAGAGTGTTATGGTAATAGAAAGATTCTCTCAAGATGTATTAAATACTGGATTATTTAGATTATACACCGCAACGGGATTTTTTGCTACATTGATTTTTTTTGTTTTAAATTCACATCTTTTTACACCAATGGAGATGGTTTTTTGGTTAATACTTTCAACTGTATTATTCAAAGCCCTAAGTAATTTAATGTTTGGACTTATAATTGCATTGTTTAATCTAGATAATAAAAGAGATGAACTAGATTTAAAATACAATGAAGAAAAAATAGATGCTATGTTAAGTGAATTAAACATAAAAGATATCGAAGAGATGTCAAAAAAATAAAATTTGGGATTTTAAATGAATATTTCAGAAATAAATAGCGGTCTTTCAAGTTTAGGTTTAAATAAAACTTCTGTTGAGAATGAAAAAGATAATTCATTTAAAGATATGTTAACAGATGCTATGAAAGATGTTAATCAACAACAACAAGAAGGTTACAATGCAATGCAAGAAATTGCTACAGGTAAAGTAACAAATTTACAAGAGGCTATTCAGCAAATTGAAGAGGCTGAACTTTCTATGAAACTTGCTTTAGAGACAAAAAATAAAGCAATAAATGCATATAGAGAAGTTATGAGAATGCAAATCTAATAGGAGCTTATTATGGGATTTTTTGATGGATATAATGTAGCAACTTCTGGTATGAGTGCTCAAAGAACTAGAATTAATGTAGTTAGTTCAAATATTGCAAATGCTAAAACAACAAATACAATTGAGGGTGGACCTTATATGAAAAAACAAGTTGTATTTGAAGAAATGTTAGTATCTCAAGGAAATAAAGCCAATTCAAATGATATTGAAAAATCTGTACAAGGTAATGCTCAACTTGGAATAAAAGGAGTTGGGGTTAATTCGATTGTACAAACAAATGATAAACCTATTATGAAATACGAACCTGATCATCCAGATGCAAATGAACAAGGTTATGTTGCCTATCCAAATATTAATCCAGTAGTTGAAATGGTAGACTTAATTGAAGCTATGAGATCTTATGAAGCAAATGTTGCAACATTTAATACTCATAAAAACATAGATTCAAAAACAATTGAAATTTTAAATGCATAATCATGGAAAATCTAAATTTATTCACAAGTGTAGAATCTTCACCTAAAGATTCAAAAAACTCTTCAGTAGGTGTAAACTCAGAAACTAAAAAAGAAGGTATTTCCTTATTTGATAGTTTATTAAAAGAGTCTTCATCAAAAATAATAAAAGAAGAATCTTCAGATAACTCTGCAAATGATAACAACAGTAATCAAGAAAATAAAAAAGAGAATAAAGCAGGTTTAACTGAAGATTCAAAACAAAGTTTAGTATCAAAAGTAAATAAAGATAGTTCAAATATTGAAACTTCTTCTAAAACTGAAACTTCACAAGTTTTAAATACAAAAGAACTAAATAATTTAAATAAAATAGTAGTAGATTCAAAACTTGATAATAACTCTAAAACTCAAGTAAACTTAAATACACAAATAAAATCTAATAACAATAATGTTAATACAAATATTTCAAAAAATATTATGGATGACACTAAAACTAATACCACTATAAATACTGAAAAATCAACAGATTTAACTAATGTAAAAGCTCAAAATAATACAGATATTTCTAAAAATATTCCAAATTCTAGTATTACCGTAGCATCACAAAATGAAGATTCAAATAAAAATGAAGTAAAGCAAATAATTGATACTTCAAAAACTATAAAAAATGAAAAATTGGATAGTGGAATTACTAATAGTGAATTAAAAAGTCAAAACGGACTAAATGTAGGTTCTCAAATAAATATTAATCAAAATAATAATATTAAAAATATTGATGAAACAAATGTAGTAGTAAATAAAGCTAAACAAGAAAATGTTGAATCAAATATTCTAAAAACAGAAAACTTACTAGAGCCTTTAAACGCTAAAGATCAAGTAGAATCATCTACAAAGAGTTTTAATGAAACTACTAATACAGTTAAAAATAATGAAAATTTAAGTTTAATGGACAAGTTAGTTTTAGAAGCAAAGAAATCAATTGAAACAAACACTACTTTAGAAAGTAGTTCATCTGAAAGTAAAATCCCATCATCAAATGTAAATGAGGTTAAATTAGAAACAAATGTTTCTTTAAATCAAAATGTAACTGGTAAGAGTGAATTAAATAACAATGTTGTAATTGAAACTGAAACAAAAAATATAAATAAAGAACTTTCAAAACAAGAAGAAAAAGAAGTTTTAGTTAAGAATTTTGTTTCAATATCAAATGATGAAACATCTTTAAGTAATCAGTTAAATGTCCAATCAAATCTAGAAAATACAAATACAGAAAATAAAGTAGATATTAAATTAGAAAATAACTCAACTGTTTCATTGAATTCTACATTAAACAATACAAATACACAAACTAATGAAGTTAATGTTGAGGTAGATACTACAGCAAAGCTAGTAAATCAAGCAAATGACAATAGTATCTCTAATGAAAATATTCAGCAAAATCAAATTAATCAGTCTTTAACATCTACACAAAACATTAAAGAACCTTCACTAGAACAAAAAATAAATTCAAATAAAGCTTCAAATGATAATACCTTAGTTAGTACAAACATAACTCAAGGTTCTAGTGAAAATACTGAAAACACAGAAACACAAAGTAAAAGTGGAAATTTAAATGGTTTAGATGAAAAAGCTATAGTAAAAGAAGAAAAAGTAAATGTAAAAGCTTCACTTTTAGATGATTTAATCAAAAAAGCAACTACTACTATTGAAAATAAAGAAGCTGAGACTAAAGTTGCAACAAATCTAGAAAATGTTTTAAATAAAGAACAGACAAAAAAATCTGAAGTTGTAAGTAATATTTTCTTAGGACTTCAAAAAAATAGTATCAATAATCAAAATATAATTAATACTTCAACAGCTAGAGCAATTTTAAATAATGCAACAGGTATTGAGGATGTTAAAAAAGCTTCAGATATTTTAAATTTAAACTCTACGGAAACTGAATTAAAAGTTGAAAACAATCAATTATTAAAAGATGTTGATGTAAGTAAATTAGATAGAAAAATAAACATACTTGATAAAGTATTAATTAATATTCAAAGAATTGAAGAAAATAATATCATACTTGGAAAAGTTGCTGAATCAACTAGAGCTGATATGTCTAGTTCGTCTTTACAAGATTTAACTAATCAAGTAGACGATGTAAATATAACAGTAAATCAAAATTTAGCAGCTAATATTCAAACTAGAATTATAGGTGCAAGACAACATATGTCTTCTATGATGTCAGATTTAGCTAGAAGTATGTATGAAAACTACAGACCTCCTATTACTACATTTAAAATAAATCTAAATCCTGCAACTTTAGGAATGATTTCAGTTGTAATGAAAAATGAAAGAGACAATAGTATTTCTATTTCTATGAATATGTCAAATAATGCAACATTAGAAGCTATGCTAGATAATCAAAATAGTTTAAGAAGTGCATTATTAAAGAGTTTTGGAAATGAAGAATCTTCTTTTAACTTAGATTTTAGTTCAAATTCGGATTCATCAAATAATCAAAATGATGAATTTACTTCAAACTTTAGTGGTGATACAAGTGATCAACTAGAACAAAATATAGATAGTACAAATCCTGGTAAAGAAGATAATTTAACTTATCTATAATGGAAGCACTATTATCTTTATTAAATGAAAAAGTAGTTTATGAATTTTTGCTATTACTAGCTAGAATTTTAGCTTTTGTAGCTTTTATGCCTGTTTTTGGTCACACTGCTGTTCCTCCTACAATTAGAGTAGCTATTGCCTTTTATATTACTTTATTTTTATTTCCTTTAGTTGATGTCCAAACTAATATCTCTCAAACTGATTTTATGATTGCTTTAATATCAGAGGTTACATTAGGTTTAGTTGCATCTATGTTTGTAAACATAATATTCGCAGCTGTTAGGATTATTGGAGAATTCATTGGATATGCAACTGCTTTATCAATGGCTATGATGTTTGATCCTGCTACTGGTTCTCAAGAGGGTGTAGTTTCTAAATTACTTTATTGGATAGCTTTGATGTTGTTTTTTCAAACAGGAATGTATGAAATGACATTGACAATATTATTTAAAAGTTTTTCAATGATTCACCTTGGAACTTTTGATATTTTTTCATATAATGGAATACAGATTTTAATTGATGAAATTAAAAGAATGTTTGCATTTGCATTTGCATTTGCATTTCCTCTATTTTTTATTGGGTTTATTATGGATATTTATTACAGTTATGGAACAAGATCAATGCCAGCATTTTCACCATTTGTTATTACATTTCAGTTAAAGTTTGCTCTAATATTCTTGTTTTTGATTTTTGCAATGGAAATTTTTTCAGATGCATTTACAGATTATTTTATTACAAAGTTTCAATAGGTTAAAAAATGGCTGACGAAGAAGAAAAAACCGAAGAACCTACCGATAAAAAGATTGAAGATGCCAAAAAAGAAGGTAATGTTCCTAAATCAATCGAAGTTACAGGTGTGGCAATTTTATTTTTCGGTTCTTTATATTTACTGTTTTTTTCAGGAAGTACAGTTGATGAATTAACAAAACTAATGTATTATTCTTATGGCTTTATTGGTGAAGAAATGGATAGTACAGTTTGGTTTTCAATTACATACAATATTTTAATAATCTTTTTAACTTCCCTTGCTCCTTTACTTATTTTAGTATTAGTTTTAACACTTGTAGCTAATTGGGCTCAATTTGGTTATTTAGTAACCCCACTAAAAATTGACTTACAAAAAATAGATCCTATTAAAGGATTTAAAAATGTATTTGGTTTTAAAAAAGTAATAGAGGCTTTAAAATTAACAATAAAACTAATTATTATTTTTATTGTAATGACACTATTATTTATCTTTACAAAAGATATGTTTTTATCTATGATGGATCAAGAAACAACTGAAGCTATAGGTGGGATGATTGAATTAACAGGTTACTTTTTAGCGGCAATTTTATTAATTATAATAATTTTTGCTATAATAGATTTTTATTTTACGAGACATTATTATTTTAAATCTTTAAAAATGTCCAAACAAGAAATTAAAGATGAGTTTAAAAACTTAGAGGGGGATCCTCAAGTTAAAGGTAGAATTAGACAAATCCAAAGGGAAATGGCTAAAAAAAGAATGATGTCAGAAGTGCCTGAAGCTGATGTTGTTATAACAAATCCTACTCATTATGCCGTTGCATTAAAGTATGACAACGAAGTTGATAGTGCACCAAAAGTTGTTGCTAAAGGTGTTGATTTTATAGCAGTTAGAATAAAAGAAATTGCAAATGAAAATGATGTTCCAATTGTAGAAAATCCAGCTTTAGCTAGATCTTTATATGATCAAATTGAAATAGATCAAGAAATACCGAATGAATTTTATAAAGCTATGGCAGAAATTTTAACTTATGTATATGAACTTAAAAATAAAAGGTAATTTATGAAAAAAATATTGATATTAATATTTATAATTTTTAATGTTCAATTACTTGCGAAAAAAGATTTCTTTTATGGATTTATTAATACAAATACCGATCAAATATCTGAAATTAGAAAACAAGAAATAGTTGATGGTTTTGAATTTTTAAATAGTATTAAAAAATTATCCTTAGATGGAAAAATAGATGATGCATATGATCAAATCAAAAACTTTAAAGAAAATAATAAAGTTGCCGTATTAGATTCAGATATTTCTATTTTATACTCTCAATTAGCACTAAAAACAAATTCAAAAAGAATTGCAAATGAAGCTACAGCTAAATTAGAAGCAGATATACAAGAATCAAAAATAAATGAATATGATATTGCACAGGCTTACTCTTTATTGGTTGAATTAAAGTTAAAAATAAATAAAGCTGATGATGCTAAATATTATGCAAATACTTTAATTAACAATTTTGATGATGAAGTATCACAAACTTATGGAAGAATTAGTCTTGCAAAAATTTATAAATTTCAAAAATTATATGATAGAGCAATAGTAACTTTATATAAAGTTTTAACAGAAACAAAAGATAAATTTGTAGCTACAATTGTTGCTGATGAATTATTTGAAGTTTATATGTTAAATGATGAAAGAGAAAAAGCAAAGGATCTTATAAAACAAGTATTAAGTACAAATATTGATTACTATGCAAGTGATTCTTATGTTGCTAATAATAAGATTGATAGGTTATTAAAAGCTGATTTTCCTGAATATGCTATTGTAATTTTAAAAGAACTTTTAGATAGAACAAAAAAAGAAGACGCTGTTGAAAATTTCAAGTTTAAATTAGCTGATATTTACATGTCTATGTATGATAGAACTAATTATTATTTACAAAAAGCAAAAGATATTTATGAAGAAATAATTAATGATTTTCCAAATGGAAAATATGCAGATGATTCAAAAATGTACATTGATGAAATTTTAATGAGACAAGGGGTAATTAATCCAAGTTTATTTCCTGTTAAATACCCTGAGTCAGAAATTGTAGAGTATAAAGCTTTATTACAAGAATTAATTAATCACAAAAATGATAAAAAATATGATGAGATTTTAAAAACAAAGAAAATTTATAAAAGAATACCAGATAAAATAGCACAAAGGTTTGGATATAACAATATTAAAGAGATTTTTGATGAAGTTAATATTGAATATATTAAAGATTATTTAGTTACTGATAGATGTGTTGAAATATCAGATACATTAATTAGTGCTAGAAAAGAAACTTTAGAACTTTTAGCTCAAGATGAGATAGTAAAAGGTATGTTTTTTGATTGTATTGTTCAAAATCCTACTCAAAAAGTTTATTATATTGTTAAAAGAGGGTTTAATGATTCAAGGGATGCTGAATTGTACTACAACCTTGAAAGAATGGCTTTAAAATTAAAATTATATGATGAAGCTTTAGAATTTTCTCAAAAAGTATATATGACTAAAGATAAAAAATATATCGACTTGGAATTTTTAGTCAAGTATGAAATCTTGAAGTCTTTAAATGACCCAATTCAGCTAAATAGATTCTTTTTAAATACTGATTTAAATAGAGACATAATTGAAAAAAATGTTAATAATCCAATGATAATAGATTTTTATCATGATTTTTATTTATATTTAAAAAGTATGGATAAAATGGATGATGCATATGATTATTTAGTTAAACTTTATGAAAAACAAAAAGATGTAAAAGCATTTATATACTCACCCTTTGTAGAACAAGAAATAGCTCAAATGTTTAAAGAAAGAAAAGATTTTGAAACGGCTGAAAAATATTTATTAGAATCTTTAAAAAATGCAAGATTTGTTAGGGCAGATGATGAAGTAAAAGTCTATTATGATTTAGCAAAAATTTTTGAACTTCAAAATAATGAAGTTAAATTAAATGAATATATTCAAAAGTGTAAAGAAGTAAAGGGTGCTGATGATAACCTTTATAAAAAAATGTGTAATGAAATGAATTAATAAATGAACATAGATGAAATATTAAATAGCATAGACTCTTCAAGTTTAAATATAGCATTCGGAAGAATTAAGCATATATCTACAACTACAATAACAGCAAGTGGTCTTGAGGTTGCTGTTGGAGATATAGTAAGAATTGAATCCGTAAGTCATGCTTACACAGTTTTAGGTATGGTTGCTTCAATTGATGATACAGACTTTACAATAGTTCCTTTTTCTTTTATTGATGGTTTTAGAATACATGATAAGGTATTTTTACAAAAAGATGGACTATCTGTTCCTTGTGGATATGGCTTATTAGGAAGAGTAGTAAATGCTTTAGGCGAACCTATTGATAATAATGGAAAAATTCTAGATATTGAATCTTCATCTAATATCAATAAAGTTGCAATGTCACCCCTTGAAAGAGGTATTATAGATCAAAAGTTTGCAACTGGAGTTAAGTCAATTGATTCAATGTTAACTTCAGGAAAAGGTCAAAAAGTAGGAATATTCGCAGGTTCAGGTGTTGGAAAATCAACTTTAATGGGGATGATTGTAAAAGGTTGTGAAGCACAAATTAAAGTAGTAGCTCTTATAGGTGAAAGAGGTAGAGAAATACCTGAATTTATTCATTATAATTTAGGAAACAATCTTGAAAACACAGTTATTATTGCAGCTACTTCAGATGAATCTGCTTTAATGAGAAAATATGGAGCTTTTACAGCCATGGCAATTGCAGAGTTTTTTAGGGATAAAGGCCATGATGTTCTGTTGATGATGGACTCTGTTACAAGATTTGCAATGGCACAAAGGGAAATAGGATTAAGCACAGGAGAACCACCTGTTAGTAGGGGTTATCCACCTTCAGTATTTGCTTTATTACCTCAATTGATGGAAAGAGCAGGTAATAATGAAAAGGGCTCAATTACAGCTTTTTTTACAGTATTAGTTGATGGGGATGATATGAATGATCCAATCTCTGATCAAAGTAGATCTATTTTAGATGGACATATTGTTTTAACTAGAGAACTAACAGAGCAAGGTTTTTATCCACCTGTAAATTTACTTAAATCTGCTTCAAGGGTAATGGATAAGGTCGTTACAAAAGAGCATTATAATGATTTTTTAAAGTTAAAAAGAGTATTATCATTAATAAAAGAAAATGAAGTTCTAGTTAGAGTTGGGGCATATAAGCAAGGTATGGACAAAGAGCTTGACGATGCTATGAAGAGAAAAGAGAAACTAAGAGAGTTTCTAACTCAAAGTGCCCAAGATAAATATGAATTTAATGAAATAGTTTCACAACTAAGAAAGGTGTTACAATGATTAATACATCACAACAAATGATTTATAGACTTGAGGCATTAAATAATGCACAATCGAGAATTTCTTACCAATTAAGCACAGGAAAAGAACTACAAAATGGTAGTGATGATTCTGTTAAGTTTAACAGACTAATCTCTATTGATGATAAAATTAGAAGATTTGAAGGTATAGAAGACCAAATCAATAAAACAGCAGTTCAAAATACAGTAGCTGACAGCTCTGTATCTGAAATAAAATTATTTATGGAAAGTATAAAAGTTGAGCTTATTAAAGCAAATACTGAAACTACAACAGATGAAGGTAAAAAATCAATTGCTAAAAACCTTGAAGGTATAAAAGAAAATTTATTAGATTTAGCAAACTCTAGAGTAGATGGAGCTTATATTTTTGCAGGCTCAGATAGTACTGTTAGGCCTTTTGTAAAAGATTCCAATGGAAAAGTTTCTTATGAAGGTGATTCAAAACTTAGAAATATTGCAGTTGATGAAGGCTCTTATAGAGAAAGAGGAGTAAACGGATTTGATATGATGATGTACCCTTCTGATAGTGCTTTAAGTAATGAAGGTTTAACTTTCTCTTCACGAGATAGAATTATCGATCAAAGTGGATTTGAATGGATACCTCAAGATGTTAATGGAAACTTTAAAGGTGATGCAAGTTTTGATGAAACAAATACTGCTCAATTAGTGAGATTTGATTTATCAGGAAATGAAACTGTTCAAACTTTATCAGTAACAGCAAATGGAACTACACCTGAAACTTGGACTACTGAAAATGTTGGAAATGGTTTTGATTCAAGTACTCAAGGAATCAAACTAGAAGCTAAAACTTTGATTTTTGATATTATAGATGATGCTGTAAACACACTAAATGGTTTAGGGTTAGATGGTCAAAGTACAACAACTGATATCTTAGATCAAAATATTGATTCTATTTTAGATAGTTTTGATGAAGCTTACGATGCTGTAAATATAGCACACTCAGATTTAGGTGCTAGAAATAAAGTATTTGAGATATCTTTGGAATCAGTTCAAGCAAGACTTACTCAATATAATATTTTATCATTAGAAATTGGTGCAGCAGATTTAGCAAAAGTTGCTGTTGAATCTAAAGCATTAGAATTAACATTTTCAGCACTATATACGACAATTAATAAAACAAATGAACTGTCGTTAGTAAATTTTATTAGATAAAAACAGTACTTGAATGAACCTAAGAGAGAAATTATTTTCTAAAGACCTTTTTGTAGTTGCATTTTTTGTAGCTATATTAACTATCATTATAGTTCCTTTATCAAAAGGGTTTTTAGATTTCTTTTTAATAATCTCTCTTTCTATGTCATTATTAGTTTTATTAATCTCTTTATATGTACAAAAACCAGCAGATTTAACAACTTTTCCTACACTAATACTTATCCTAGCCCTCTTTAGACTATCCTTGAATATAGCAACAACACGGTCTATTTTAAGTGATGGACATAATGGACCCGATGAGGTGAGTTCTATTATTTCTGCTTTTGGTGAGTTTGTTGTGGGTGGTAATATGGTAATTGGTATTATCGTATTTATTATTCTTGTTCTTATAAACTTCATGGTTGTAACTAAGGGTGCTACAAGAGTTGCTGAAGTTACAGCTAGATTTACACTTGATTCAATGCCTGGTAAACAAATGGCAATTGATGCTGATTTAAATGCTGGATTTATTGATGACATAGAAGCACAAAAAAGAAGAAAATCTTTAATTTCTGAAGCTAGTTTTTATGGTGCTATGGATGGATCATCTAAGTTCGTAAAAGGTGATGCAATTGCTGGTATCATCATTACTTTAGTAAACTTAATTGGTGGCTTATTAATTGGATTATTCCAACATGATATGACTGTAGCTGAATCTGGAGAGATTTATACTATTTTAACAATTGGTGATGGATTAGTTGCACAAATTCCTGCTCTTATATTATCAACAGCAACAGCTATTATTATTACTCGATCTAATATGGACGAAGACAAGTTTGCTAACCAATCTATTTCACAACTTATTAAAGATAGTAAGTCTTTAGTTTTAGTTGGTATTGGAATGGTGCTTTTTGGTTTTGTTCCAGGTTTCCCTACAGGTATTTTAGTTGTAATGGGATTACTATTAGCATTTATAGGTTATATGATAAACGAGATAAATTCAGGAAAAGAAACAGCACTGACTAACTTCTTTGCTCCTAAAGAAAAAGTTGAAGATAAACCTAAAGTTATGGAAGATGTAGAAGCACTTAAAAAAGACAAAAGAGAACAAGCTGCTCAAACAGAATCTCAAAATATTGAAACAATTATGAAAATGGAAGTTTTAGAATTAAAACTTGGAATCAGATTACTTCAATTAGTTCAAGGTGATTCTGAATTACTAGATAAGATTAAAGCAATTAGAAAAACAATAGCAAGTGAATTAGGTTTTGTTATTCCTCAGATTAGAATATCAGATGATCAAAACTTAGGTGTAAATGAATACCAATTATATTTAAAAAGAATTCCTGTAACTAAGGGAAAAGTTGAAATCAATAAACTTTTAGCGATGGGTGGAATTGGCAATAGTGATTTAAAAGGTATTAAAGTTAAAGAACCTGTATTTAATCTAGATGCTGTATGGATTGATAAAGAATTAAAAGATGATGCTTTAATGAAAGGTTATACAGTAGTTGATGCTCCAACTATCATATCTACTCATATTTCAGAATTAATTAAAAAACATGCTGAAGATATAATTACTAGACAAGATATAGTTGATATTGTTGATAGAATTAAAAATGATTTCCCAATTGTTGTTGAAGAGGCTATGAAATTAACTTCTTATGGTACACTTCTAAAGGTATCAAAAGATTTATTACATGAAGGAATACCTATTGTAGATATGCTTACAATTATTGAGGCAGTTGCTGATATTGCAGAGTTTACAAAAGCTCCTGATGTATTACTTGAGCATGTTAGATCAAAGCTTTATAGACTGATTACTCAAAAATTCAAAGATAATGATGGTGTACTTCATTTACTTACAGTTAAACCTGAAATTGAGCAACAATTTATAGGAAAACTTCAAGATACAAACGGTTCAAGTCAATTAATGATTTCAATAGCTGAAATAAATAAT
>CAKZOX010000025.1 GCA_937138295.1 uncultured Campylobacteraceae bacterium | reverse complement strand
AAGAAGAGAAAAAAGAAATAGAAGAAAAATTTGAATCTATTACTAAAAAAATTAAAGATATTTTAGGTGAGTCTGTAACAGATGTAAGAACTACAAATAGATTATCTGAATCTCCATCTTGTGTTGTTAAAGATGCAGGTGATGCTCAAATGGCACAAATGATGCAAATGATGAGAGCAATGGGACAAACTATGCCTGAAACTGCTCCAATTTTAGAAATTAATCCAGATCATGAGATTGTGAAAAAATTAAACGGTTGTCCTGATGATGATATGATTTCTGATGTATCTTGGGTTTTATTAGACCAAGCAAAATTAAGTGAAGGTATGGAAATTACTGATGCTGTTTCTTTTGCTCAAAGATTAAGTAGAATTACTGCTAAAGCTTTATAAAAATATAATCTAGCACCTAAATGGTGTTAGATTAATCTTCTGTTTCTTCATCTTTTTGAATAACTTTAACTTTCTTTTCTCTATGTTTAGTAATTGAATTAATTTCTAAATAAAATGTTTCACAATATGATATAGATGCATCATCTACTCATTTGATTATAGCTGTAAATGGAATTTCAGTTGGAGTTTCAGAGTCTTTTGCAAATTTACAATCAAAATACCAATAGTTCATTGTTTTATGATTTTTGATATTTTTTATTAAAATAATGTTTGTAAGATAAGAACTAGTTAGTATTTTCTAGTTCTTTTAAAGATAACATAATTTGAGTAGCTAAATCATCTGTTATAACATTAGACCATTTATTTGTAATTGAATCAATATTTTGAAAATGTACACTTTTCATGTCCATATCAAAAAATACATCATCATTTATAGTATTTAAAGTCTCTTCAATATCTACAATTCCATTTTTTATAAGTTCTAGGTTTTCATTTGCAAAAAACTGTAATGCATCCATTGAAGATTGTTTTTGTAATTCTGAAGAAAAATCTAAATCTATTTCATCATCTTTTTCAATAGTTTCCATATCTTTTAGAAGTTCGTAAATAGAACCTAATGCTAAAGTAAAATCTATATCTGGATTTGTATTTTTTGAGTCAGTGAGATGAACAAGTTTTCCTAAAGAAATTTGATAATAAGATTCATACAAAGAGAGATTTTTTATAATCTTCTCTTTTGTAAATTGTTTTTGTATATTCATTTTAGAAACTTTCCCATTCGTCATCATCTTTTATTGTAGGTTTGATAACTTTTGCTTCAACTTTAGGACTTGCTTTATATTCTGTGGGTTTTACGGATGTATTATTTTGAGTTTTTGTTGAATGTTGTTCTTTTTTTACAGATTTTGAAGTACTAGAAGTTGTATTGCTAGATGTAGAACTTTTCATATTCATTTGAGCTCTAATTTTTTCATAAGTAATATTTTCTTTACCTATAAACATTTTTTCATTTGCATCTTTTACAATATCTTTAGAAATTTGGTCAGTTCTTAGTGCTATATCTTTTGTTTCTCTTGCAATTGCTGCATTTTTATTAGTTTGAGCATCTAAAGAGGCAACTGCTTCATTAATTTGATTTATACCTAATTCTTGTTCTTTAGAAGCTAATGATACGCCATTGATTACATCAATTGTTTGATTTATATCATTACTTAAATCAGAGTATCCAGAAATCATATCTTTTGCAATATCTTTACCTTCATTTGCTTTACTTGTTGCAACTTCAACTATATTTTTTATCTCTTTAGCTGCTTCAGCACTTCTATTAGCTAAGTTTCTAACTTCACCTGCAACAACAGCAAACCCTTTACCAGCTTCACCTGCAGTTGCTGCTTCAACGGCTGCATTTAAAGATAAAATATTTGTTTGGAAAGCAATTTGGTCAATTACTGTAATTGCATCATTAATCGAATGAACTTGTGTATCAATCTCTTCCATAGCAGCTGTAGTTTTGTTTGCAAGACTTTCACCATTTTGAACTTTTGAAGTTAAACTACTTGCTAAAATAGACATAGTTTCTACATTTTTATTGTTTTCTCTAATGTTTCCTGCAATTTGATCTAAAGTAGCAGCAGTCTCTTCAATAGAAGCAGCAGCATCTTCTGTATTGTTGTTTAGTATCTCTACACTTTCTAGTAAAATATCAGAACTTACATCCATAGATATACCATTAGTTTTGTTCTGTTCTAACATTTTGTTTACAGAATCTCCTAAAGAATTAACACCTTTAGAAAGCTGTAATAAGTGCTCTTTTAAATGACCTTCTTCAACTCTATTCATATAATTATATTTCGTAAATTGCTCTAGAACATTTAAAATATTTTTAATATTATTTTCTAGGTTTTCTCCCATAGTATTTAAAACACTTTTTAAATCATTTAGTGCAGGGTTAGTTGTGTTGGCATTTATTCTTTGTTGTAAATCACCTTTTTCAAATTCACCTAAAACTTGTACGGTTTGAGCTAAGAATTTTTTATCATTTTCTATATTGTTTTCTATTGATTCTATATTTTTATTTACAACATCGGCCATTTTACCTATTTCGTCATGATTTGAAATTTCTAGTTTTTTTGCAGTTGATGTTTCATTGTTTAGATATTTGAAAAAATCATTCAATCCATGTTCAAAGTCAGTCAAAGGATTAATGATATTTTTATTTAAAAATGTAATTGCTATGAATGAAATTATAATTAAAACAGCTATAGATATTAAGATTAAAATCATATTTAAATCTTTAACATCTTCTAAAGCTTCATCTGTATTAATTTGAGAAATTACAGCAAACTTTGAGCCAAAAATTTCTACAGGAGCATAAGCACTTAATATAGAAGTACCATTATTTTCAAATTTTATTTGTCCATAATTTCCATCTAAAGCATCCTTAGCATCTTTTGTATCAACTTTTAATAATTTGATAGTAGTATTAGCATTTTTAATTTTTTCATCTTTAATTGAGTCTAAAAATCTTGAGTTATTTCTCATTGTAAAATCTTCACCAATTAAGAAGCTATTACCAGATTTTCCTAAACCAGCTTTTTCATACTCACCGTTAAAATTCATAATATTATCAATTTTATCAATAGGAAATTGCATAATTAAGTTACCTAATCTTTTACCTTTTCTATAAACAGGAGTAGCAATAAATGCAGCTGGTGTGTTGTAACTAGGCTCATAAGGTTTAAAATCACTAAAGGCAATTTCACCTTGATTTAAATTATATGCAGTGTTGTTTACTTCTGCTATTCCACTATTTGAGTAAGGACCTGTTTTAAGATTTGTAGCATAATCTTTTTCTTTAAATGTACTATAAACAATATTTCCATCAAGATCAGTTAAGAAGATGTCATATAATCCAAACTCTTTTAGCATAGTATTGAATGTTGGATGATATTTTGAATGGTTTAAAGTATAAGTTGAAACCAATGAAGTTGATTCATTCAAGTTATTTTTTTCACCAATTTTTGCTTCATTTGCTTCTATGTAAATGTATTGTGCTATTAAAGCATTATTAGATTGAGGTAAATATTCTTGTGTAGATTTTTTTGATTGAATATTGTCTAAATTAAAGTTGATATCATTTATGTAGTACTTATCATAATGATTTAGAAGTTTATTTTTAATATCATCAATATTAACTTCACTTTTAGTTTCAGCTTCAATTCTTTGAAAGAATCTTCCTAAATAGTACAAGGCATCAGCTGTGCTCATTGTATTAGCACTAGATAACATCAACTGTTTGATACTATTTAAGTAATCACTGATATGTTGTTGTTTTGAGATTGTAATAGAACTTAATTGAAATAATTTTTCTTTTTCAATTTTTTCACTATTTTTTACAATACTTACAGCAACAAAAACTGTAGTCAAAATTACAAGGCTAGCTAGTATTAAAACTACAAGCTTATTTTTAATAGAAATATTCATCTTTTATCCTAACTTAACGATTTAATTAATATTATACTAAAATTATTTATGAAATAAATAAACTATTTTAGGTTTTATAAAAGTTATTATGGAGATTGCATGTCAATTGAAAACAAAATTAAAGATTTTTTTTTAGGTTTTAAAAATTCTACAATTGATGAAAAAGATATTATTTCAAATGAAATTAATACTATCAATAGTTTTTTTGAAGAAATCAAAAATGAAGAATACACTTCTAGTATAGAAAAAAATATTCTTACAATATATGGTTATACATTTAGATTAAATGATTTAAACCAAAGATTGTATTACACTTTTAGTGAGGCAGTAAATGCCATAAATATGGATAATTTGATGAAAAATGAAGAAGGTGTAAAACTTAATTCATATGTTTATTTATATGTAATAAAACTTTTAATTAATGAAATTCAAAATGATAATGTTGATGAAGAATTAATTTTAAAAGCTAAAAAAACTTACCAAGAAATGGAAAATAATAAAGCTAAAGAAAATAAATACCATGTGTATCAGTATTAGTAAATAGTTTTAAACTATTTACCAAATACTTGTTTTAATATACTTGTTGTTTGAGCAGCTGTTGAATTTCTAATTTCAGATTCTTTTTGGGCTATCATTACAAATAAACCTTCAATAGCTTTACTAGTTACATAATCATCTAAATTTTGTTCACTACTTCCTGGTAAATATGAATCAACACCAAAATTTTTAGCATATCCCATTACTGAACTTGAATCAACATAAGATTTCACATTGTTTTTATAAAAATTATTTGCTAAATCATAATACTTAGCTACATTATTTTCTTCCATTGTTTTTTGTACAATTGGTTTAATCATATCAGTTAAAGATTTTGTAGTATTATTTTGAAAATAATCTGTAGCAGCGTTGTCATTTCCTGCTAAAATCTTTTTAGCGTCATCTAAACTCATATTTTCAATCGATTTAATAAAAATCTCTGCTGTTTTAGGAGCTGCTGTTGTAGCTGCTTTATTCATAGAGTTTATTAAATCATTTGCTATTTTATCTCCACCTGCACTTCTAATTACTGTTTCAACTTTAGCTAAGTTTTCAGGTAAAGGTATTTTTACTTCTTTATTGTTCAAATAACCATTTTCTTTACCCAATGTATTTACAGCGTAATTTACACCAACTTTTAAAGCTTCTTTTAGTCCTGAGCTAACTGTTGAGTTATCTAATGAAGAAGTTTCAGCTGACTTTGTTGTACTATTAACATTTTCTAAAACTGATTTTGTAATACTTCCTAAATCAAAAGAATAAGCTAAGCTTGAAGTTATAAATAATCCTGCTATTAGTTTATGTATTTTCATGATATTTCCTAATTTTAATAATTACATAGATTATATTATAAAAATAATGATTATTAGATTAGTTTTTATTTTCAATTTTGATAAAATAGATTTTAGATTAAAAAAGGTTAGTAAATGAAGATATATTTAAACTGTGATATGGGTGAGAGTTTTGGTATTTATAAAATGGGTAAAGATGAAGAAATTATTCCTTATGTAGATATGGCAAATCTTGCTTGTGGTTTTCATGCAAGTGATAGTTTAAATATGCATAGAAGTGTGAAGTTAGCCCATGATCATGGAAAACTAATAGGTGCTCATCCTTCTTATCAAGATTTAGTTGGCTTTGGTAGAAGAAGTATTCCTTGTAGTTTAGAGGAAATTATGGCAAAAGTGTTATATCAATTAGGTGCATTAAGTGCATTTTGTAAAATTCATAAAACAAATGTTAGCTATGTAAAACCCCATGGAGCACTTTATAATGATATGATGAAAGATGAAAATATCTTCAAAGCTATTTTAAAAGCAGTATCATCTTATGATAAAAATATAAAACTGATGGTTTTATCAAGTAATCAAAATGATATGTATAAACATATAGCTAAAAGCTATGGAATAGAATTAATCTTTGAATTATTTGCCGATAGAAATTACACAGATGATGGTTTTTTAGTAGCTAGAAGTAAAGAAAATGCTGTTATTCATGATGATTTAGATGTATTAGATAGACTTGAAAATCTAAAAAATCATGGATATATTTTAAGCGAGAATGGTAATAAACTTTTTTTACATGTAGATACAGTCTGTGTTCACGGGGATAATGAAAATGCTTTGGAATTTGCAAAATTAGTTAGAAGAGTTTTACTGTAATATGGAGATAAAATTAGCTGGAGTTGATTCTTTTATAATCTATTTTGGAAATGAAATTACAAAAGAAATAAATGATAAAGTAAAAGCTATTTTTGAACATTTAAAAAAACTAAATTTAGACGAAATTATTGAAATAGTACCTTCATATACATCTATATTTATTAGATACGATCTTTTTAAATGTGAATATAAAACTATTAAAAATAAAGTTTTTAACATAATAAAAGAAGTAAAAGAGAAGAAAAACCATAAATCAAATATTATTGAAATAGATGTTTATTATGGTGAAGAGGTAGGATTTGATTTACAAAGAATTTCTAAACTAAAAAATATATCTATAAGTGAAATTATAAAATTACACACTGCTCAAATATATGATGTATATACTATTGGATTTTTGCCTGCTTTTGCATACTTAGGAGTTGTTAATTCAAAAATAGCAAGTCCAAGACTAGAAACTCCTCGAAAAAAAATCCCAAAAAACTCAGTTGCTATTGCAGATTTTCAAACTGCAATTTATCCATTATCAAGTCCTGGTGGTTGGAATATTATAGGAAGAACTTATCAAAATATTTACGATAAAACCTATGAAAATTTATCTTTAATAAACTTTAACGACAAAGTAAAATTTAACTCTATTTCAAAAAAAGAGTTTTTAAGTAAAGGTGGAACTCTTGAGTCTTGAAATATTAAATAATCCTATTTTCACAACAATTCAAGATTTAGGTAGAGTAGGTTTTATGCATACAGGGGTATCTAATAGTGGAGCAAGTGATGAATTTTTGTTTTTACTTGCTAATAAACTTTTAGAAAATGAATATAATTGTAGTGCTTTAGAAATCTCTATGGGTTCTATTGAAATAAAATTTCATAAAAATACCAAAGCTGTTGTTTGTGGATATATTGAAGAAATTTATTTAGATGATTTTAAAGTAGAGGCTTTTAAAACATTTAAAATATGTAAAGACCAAACACTTAAAATAAAAAATATACCATTTGGGAAAAAGGTTTATTTATCTTTAAAAGATGGATTTATACTCGATAATATTTTAGGAAGTAGTAGTTCATCATTAAAGGAAAAACTTGGCTTTAAAGATGGCAATAAACTAAACAAGGGTGATATTTTAAACTACAATGAGTATGAAGATAATTATCATAAAAAATATAAAGGTGAATATTTTAGTTTAGTCAAAGATGAAATTTTAACTTTAAATGTTCTTTTGTCATATCAAGAAGATTTTTTTAATAAAGAGGAAAAAAAGAAGTTTTTTAATGAAATTTATGAAATATCAAATGACTTCAATACAATGGCGTGTAAATTAAAATCAGAAAATCCAATCATATGTGAAATAGATGGAATTATCTCAGAAGGTATAGCCTATGGATCTATTCAAATACCAAAAGATGGCCAACCTATAATACTTTTAAAAAATAGACAAACAATAGGGGGATATCCTAAAATTGGAACAGTTTTAGGTATAGATTGCTTCAAGCTTTCTCAATGTGCTTCAAAGCAAAAAATTAAATTTAAAGAAATAAATTTAGAACAAGCCCAAGAGTTCACTAAAAACTTTTATAAATTATTTCTTTGAATATACAAGTTTTCAAAAACATCTTTAAAGCTGTTTTTTTCTAAATAATTTTGTGAAAAAAAGTCTATATTACCATTTATAATTATTCCAGAATTACTTCTTAGTTTTATATTTTCTAGATTATCTTGAAGTTTTAGAAATATTGATTTTATTTCTTGTCCATCTTTAGATTCTATAAAAAAGATTAATTCATTTTCTGTAAATCTTACTGCTTTAAAAGATATTTTATACTCTTCAAGAGTTGTTTTAATTTTATTAATTAAAAACACTATTAAGTTGTTTGATATAGCTACACCATACTCTTTTTTAATGTAATCTAAATCTAATATATCCACTAAAACAGCTAAACCAGAGTTTTTAAACTCAAGATTATCATTTAAAAATTTTTTATACAACCATTTTTTATTAAATGTCTTTGTAATTTCATCGTGAAAAATATCTTTTTTTAAGTGATTAATTTCTTTTTGCAGTTGTTCGATTTCTTCATAAAGATTACTTAATTTTTCAAAGTTTTTTTCTTTTATGGCTTTTTTGCTTTCATTAATTGAATCATTTAATTTTGTTGATTTAATATTTAGTAACTCAATATAATCCTCAACTTTTTGAAATTCATCTAGGATCAAAATATTCAATTCCTTAGAAAATTCATCATCTTTTAAATCAATGTTATGTTTTAAAGCATTTTTACTAAATGTTTCAAAATATGTTGAGGGCAAAATTATTTCATTATTTAAAAGTTCATTGATTGTTGTATCAGTAATATTTTTTAATTGGTTTTTATTCATTTATATCCTTTAAAATATCATTTATTTTTAATGGCTTAGCAAAGTAATATCCTTGAGAATAATCAATATTAATAGATTTTACATATCTTAGTATTTTTAAATCAGAAACAAATTCAGCTATTACTTTTATGTTTTGTTGTTTAGAAAATAAGACAATACTTTTTATCAAATTAAGATAGATATCTTCATTAATTCTTTTTATTAAAGAACCATCAATTTTGATATAGTCAATATTTAGTTTTAGTATGTTTTCATAATTTGAAAAACCACTACCAAAATCATCTATTGCTATTTTTACATTATATTTTTTTACATCATCTATAAATTCATTTACAGCATTAAAGTTTGATATTTTTTTACTTTCTAAAACTTCTATTGTGAGATAACTTCCAATATTTTCTTTGTTGATTTTATTTATTAGGAAGTTTTTTATATTTGGGTTCATAATGTCTGTAAAATCTAGATTAATACTAATATTGATTTTATACATTTTAATATAGCTTACAACTTTAGTAATCAAAATTTCCATTAAAGAGTTGTACATTCTAGATTTTTTTGATTTATTTATAAAAACACCAGGTAATAAAATATTTCCATCTAAGTCATAAATCCTCATTAAAGCTTCATATTTTATAGTTTTTCCTGATTTATTATCAACTATAGGTTGTAAAAAAGGTTCTACAGTTTGATTTTTAATATTTTCTTGAAATATTTTTAAAAGATAATTACTTATATTTTGAGATTTAAATAATTTTGCATCATAATAAACATAATGATTATAATTTATTTTAGCAGTATGCAATGCTTTTTCTGCATATATTCTAATCATATTATCTTTCGAAGTTTTAGAACTACCTATTGTTACATCAATATTGATTGAGATATCAAAATTATTAATATCAAAATCATGATTTATAATATTGTGATAAATGACATCTTTAACTCTTAAAATTTCATTCATAGATAAGTCATCATAAATTATCACTTCAAAGACATCTGTATGGAGATTTGAAATTAAAATTGTTACATCTTTATTAAGAATTTTTTTAATTAAGCTTAAAATTCTTTTTTTCAAAAGAGTATGAAGTTGCTTTATAATATAATTCCCGTTGTAGAAATTGTATATGGCGTTTATATCTTTCATATACAATATATCTATTAAAAACATAGTTTTAATTTTATCTTTATTAGTTGAACTAATAAGGTATTTTTTTATCATTTCATTACTTTCAAAATTATTATGAACATTATAGATTTAAAAAGTTAATTTAACTTTAAGAAATGTAAAAAAATCAAGAAATTAGATAATTAAAACAATAAAATAACAATAGTAGGAAATAAACATTATGAATAAAATAAATATAAAAGATTTAAAAATAAAATTTGATTTATCTGAACTTATGTCTGTAAGTAAAGAATCTACAGTGATAATTGACAATACTTCAAAAGTAAATATAAATGAAGAAATTGAAAATAATAAAATAATTATTACTAAAATAGATGCTTTTAAAAATCAATATTTAGACTTAGTAACTTTAGCAAAGCATAATTTCACAGAGTATAAACCAAATGTAATGGGTACAATGTGTGAATTAAGTCCTGTTCATAACTGGAATCAGATTATAGAATTAAATAAAAACCAATTCTTATATTATGATCACCAAAGTGATGGTGTTGAAATCTTTGAAGATGAAACTATGGAAGATATAGGTTGGAATGCTAGTCCTTTAGAAATTTCATATAGAGATATTGCAGAATTTATTGAAGATAATTGTGAAGGTACTTTAATGTTTTATGATAATGGAGTACAATTTAATGGATTTGCAGTAATTGAAGATATCAATGAAGTAATTACTAAAACTAAAGAGTTTATTTGTAATAAAGCCAAAGAAAATATTGAAGCAGGTTTAGTTGATATTGATGATGACGATGTAATTGAATCAATGGAATATTTTGGAATTAAGGGATAATATTGGAAGATTTTATTAGAGAATGGGGATACATAGCTCTATTTTTATACTCATTTGGTGGTGGATTTGTAGGTTTAGTTATCGCAGGAGTTTTATCTTTTGCAGGTGATTTAAATTTATATATATCTATTATGGTTGCAATTACTGCAAACTTTTTAGGTGATCAGTTTTTATTCTTTATAGCTAGAGGTAATAAAGCCTATGCAAAAGGTATGATGAAAAACTATGGAAGAAAAATTGCTTTAGCGCATATAATGATGAGAAAATACGGTTCTTTTGTAGTGTTTATTCAAAAATATATCTATGGAATAAAAACTTTAATTCCACTAGCAATGGGTTTAACAAAGTATTCGTACTTTAAATTCTCTATATTAAATATCTTCGCTTCAATTATTTGGGGTGTTGTAGTAGGCTTTGCTTCATTTAAAGCAGGTGAGTATATATTAAGTTCAGCAGACGATTTTAAATATGTTGGACTTGGAATAGTAGTAGTTGTCTTACTTGGTATTTCTTATATATTTAAAAAAATTGACAAAAAGAAAAAATAGGAAATTATTATTAAAAAGTTTGACGAAATAAATATATCTAAGGGTTTTAAAGAAAATTTAAAATCTTTAGGTTTTGAAAATCTTACACCAATTCAAGAAAAAAGTGTAGATGTTCTTTTAGAAAAAAAAGATTGTATTGCTAAAGCAAATACAGGTAGTGGGAAAACTCTAGCATTTAGTATTCCTATTGTAGAAAGTTTAGATGTAAAAAACTACAAAATTCAAACTCTAATTTTAGCTCCAACTAGAGAGTTAGCTAATCAAATAGCTACAAATTTAAGGGATTATGTAAGACATATTCATAATGTAAAGATTTTAACTTTATGTGGTGGAATGCCTTTTAAACCTCAAGTTGCTTCACTTTTTCATGGTGCACATATAATAGTAGGAACTGCGGGAAGAATTTTAAAACATATAAAAGAAGAGAATATTGATTTATCAAATGTAAAAAATCTTGTTTTAGATGAAGCTGATAAAATGCTAGATATGGGATTTTATGATGATATTATGGAGATTATAAATATTCTTCCTAAACAAAGACATTCAATGCTATTTTCAGCAACATATGAACATAATATTGAAACTTTATCATCAAGTATACTTTCAAATCCTATTTTTGTTGAAGTAAAAGCTCAAAAAGCAAAAATTAAACAACTGTTTTATAAGTGTGATAAACAAAATAGAAAGAATCTTCTAGTACCTGTTATTACTCAAAATAAAGCTCAGTCAATTCTTATTTTTGCGAATATGAAAATAGAGTGTGATGATATTGCTGACTTTTTAGATGAATTGGGAGTTGATGTTTTAACTTTACATTCAGATCTTGATCAAAAAGAAAGGGATGAGGTATTTGCTTTATTTAAAAGTAAATCTTATCCAGTATTAATTGCTAGTGATGTAGCTTCAAGGGGACTTGATGTAGATGATATTGATTTAGTGATTAATTTTGAACTTGCTAAAGATGTTAAGGTTCATACACATAGAATAGGTAGAACAGCAAGAGCAGGTAAGGGTGGAATAGCAATATCTTTTTATGATAATGATGAAGATAAAGTTGATGATATTAAAGATGACTTTGATGATATAGTATTTGATGAAATTGAGAATATTGTTGATGATACTTCTTTTAAAATTGATTCTGAATTTAGAACACTATTTATTGATGCAGGTAAAAAACATAAACTTAGAAAAGGTGATGTGATTGGAGCTTTAACAGCTGGTATTGGTCTTCATAAAGATGAAATAGGGCTTATAGAATCACAAAATTTTAGAACATATGTTGCCATAAAAAAAGATAAGATTGATTTTGTATTAAAAGCCTTAAAAGATACAAAAATCAAAGGTAAAAATTATAGATATAATAAACTTTAGGCTACAATACTAAAAAATTTAAAAAGGAATAAAATGGGTTTAAAATCAGCTAACGCTAGACACTTATTAGTAGAATCAGAAGAATTATGTAATGAATTAAAGACAAGAATTGCAAATGGTGAGAAATTTGAAGACTTAGCAAAAGAGTATTCACAATGTCCATCAGGAGCAAATGGTGGAGACTTAGGAAACTTTTTCCAAGGTCAAATGGTACCTGAATTTGATAAAGTTGTATTTAATGATGAAATCAATGTTGTTCATGGTCCTGTTCAAACTCAGTTTGGATACCACTTATTAGAAACTACAAGAAGAGATGACTAATCTTCATCTTCTTGTGTGACTTCTTCATCCCAAAGTATAGAAACACCATATTCTAAACTTGGGATTACATATTTAAAATACTCTCCTGTACCTTTTCTTCCATGAAGTCTTATTGTTGTTTGACCATCATTTAGAAGTTTTTTCATCTCGTTTTCACTAAAAGAGCGTTTATTCCATCTTAAAAAGGTATTTGAATAAACTCTAAAAGTACAAGTTGAATCAGCAGTAAAAACAAACTGTTCACTATCATCATGCTCTTTTTTGGCATTTTCACAAGTGTAAAGTTTTACTTTTTTTCCTTGGGCAACGGTTTTAATACTTAAAACACTACCTTCACAATATGGGCACTTACCTAAAATCATACTAAGGAGCAAGCCTTTTTATAGTCCATGAATTGTCATCTTGAAGCTCATATAAAAATCTATCGTGAAGTCTATCATCTCCACCTTGCCAAAATTCTATTTTTGTAGGAATAATTACATATCCACCCCAAAAATCAGGAAATGGAATTTCATTGTTTGAAAATTTTCTTTTTATTTCATCAAATTTTTGCTCTAATAGTGACCTTGAACTTATTACGCTACTTTGATGTGAAACCCAAGCACCAAGTTGACTTCCCTTTGGTCTTGATAAAAAGTATTTTAAAGATTGGCTAGTTGGGATTTTTTCAATTTTACCTTGAATTTTGACTTGTCTTTCTAATTCAAGCCATGAAAAAAGAGCTGCTGCTTGTGGATTTTCTTCAATATGTTTTGCCTTATCGCTTTTGTAATTTGTAAAAAATACAAAGCCATCAGTATCAAAAGTTTTTAATAAAACATTTCTACTACTAGGCATCATATCTTTTCCAACAGTAGAAAGAGCAAAGGCATTTGGTTCACAAAGTTCTGCATCTAATGCATCTTTGAACCATAATTCAAATTGTTTAAATGGGCATTTGTCCATTTGGTCAACTTCTAAATTTCTAGTTGTATATTTACCTCTTAAAAAACTAATATCCAAGTTCATACCTTTAAAATAATATATTCTATTTTACCTAAAGCTGACTTTGTTTTAATCCATAAAAATGTCAGTTAGTATGTTTTTTAGGTCTTCTTTCATCTCTTGAGTAAAGTAAATTTTATTTGTGTATAAATAAAAAGGAACAGTATTACTTAAAGATTTTTTTAGTCTTTTTCTAAGTGTTGAAATTTCATCAATACTTAATAACTCTTCTCCATCAAAAAGTTTAAAATCTTTTTCTATTCCTAATTTAAATGAAACAATTGAGTAGGAAAAAAATTGACCTTTGTTTTTTTGTTCATATTTTTTTATAAAGTTTTCAAGTTTTGTTTCAAGGGATTTAGCCTTGCTTTTAGTTATATAACCAAAACTTTCTCTAAATTGATATCTTTGAACTTTTGAAAATTCCAGAAGTTTATAAAACTCATTTAGATTTTTCCAGGGTGATCTAAATCTTTTTTTACCAAAGAGTATCTCTTCATAGTTGTAAAGTTTTTTCTTGTCTTCAAGGGTTTGTTTGTTTTTATATTTTAGTTTAAAGTATTCATTTTTAAATAAACTTATCATCCAGTTTTCATCAAGCATTGAAATTGTATCAAGTTTTTTATCAGCATCTTTACAAGATAAATAACTCCACAACATAGAAATATTTGAGTTTGAAGATTCTATTTTATTTGATGTAAAATAATCTTTGCATAAGTTATTCATAACATTTTCTAAAATGGCATCATTTTTTGCAATACCTTCATTAAAGATTACTTTTTTATAAAGATTAAATCTCATTTCTAACATATGTTCTATGTCTATTAAACTATAATCAAAAAAGCTAACAACATAGTTTTTATTTTCTTTTACTAAAACAGTTTGTTTTGTAATTCTAATATGATCATTTGGTCCTGTAATATACCCACTTGAAATCATGTCTCTATTTATATAATCAAGTCTATCAGCGTCAACTGTACTATCAATATATTTGTGTAAAACAGTAAAATCAAAACCATAGATTTTATTTTCTTCATAAATATGAATAGCTAATATTTTTATTAGTTTTATGAACTCCTTTTCTTGATAATCTTTTAATATTTCATTTAATTCTATTTCAAAAAGTAGTTTTACAAGTTCTTTTCCCATAGATTCATGGAGTATTAAAGTGCCATTTTTTGTAATTTTGTTATAAGTATTTATGAAATCTTTTTCAAAAGAGTTGTTTTTATTTTTCTCTAGTAATTTTTCATAAGTTTTTTTTAGTGCGTATTCAGCTTGATGAGAAAAAGGTAAGTGCCCTATATCGTGCATTAATCCAACTATTCTTAATGTTTGTAAAATAACTATATAAGTATTTCTTTGGTTTTTAGTTTTAGTTGGAATTGTAAATTGGTACAAAGCTTTATTATCAAAATATTTTAAGTCATCAATATTAAAATCAAGATTTTCTTCAATAATTATTGTTTTAATTACTTTTTTTAGAGCATTTAAAAAGCTGTTTTTATCATCTTTATGAGCATTTAAAAGAGAATTTTTAAACATATAAGATGCTAAATGCATAGTTCCTAAACTGTGAATAAATCTTTTTGTTGTAATAGATGGAAATGCAAAATAGGCTAGGGCGTTTTGAGTGATAAATTGTAGCCTATTAAGTATTTTTGTTTGAAGAATTTTTTCTTCTAGTTTTGTGTATTCGATATGATTATAAATCGTATCATTTATTAATCTATTGTGTATCTATTATCCTTTTTTATTTTCAAAGATTCTTTCTGTAAATTGTGCAAATTTACCTCTAACTGCTTTTTCAAGTTCAATTGCAAACATATTAAGTTCAGGGTGTTCAAAATTTGTTTGTTTTAATAAAGTTGTTAATCCATTGTTGTATTTATTTAAATATAAATTATCTATTTGTCTATTAGAACCAATTACAATAGCCATACATGATTCATCAAGTCTAGATAGTATTAGTTGCGTTGTTTTTTCACTACTATTTTGCCATTCATCCATAATAACAATGGCATTTGAAAGTGTTCTACCTCTAGCTTCTCCAGGCCATAATGTTTGAATACAATATTTAGATTCTAATTCTTCAATTTTAGAGTTTATTGACTCTTGATTTTCTCTATTTTCACCTTTTTTTAATTGCTTTTTAGCGATAAATTCAAGGGTATCTTGTAATGCCATATTGTATATTCTAAATTTTTCATCATTACCAGCTAAATATCCAATATCAGCACCTTTATCAAGGGATTCAATTGAATTTCTCACATATACAATTTTATCATATAAACCTAAATCAATTAGTCTTATTGCACTTGTAATAGACATCAAAGTTTTACCTGAACCTGCTTTTGCATCAATAACTAATAAATCATACATATTAGATAAAATTGCTTTTGTAAAAAGTTTTTGTTTTAAATTTGCTGGTTTTACACTTAAAGCTTTAAAATCACTCTCTTTTAATGTATCAATTAAACCATTATGAATAATTGCATATTCTGTATTTCCATCTGTACTTTCAAAAGAGTATGAAAAGTTTTCTTTTTCATATTCATTATCAATACTTGTAATTGGTTTTTTATCTATACCATTAAAATTAGATGAATCTAGTTCAAACTCTTTTACAAATCTAAATTTTGGAACAGTTGATTTATCATCATGTAATGTTTCTGTTTTTATTCCTTTAAATAAAGAAAATGTTCTTGCATAAACATCTAAAGAAAGAAAAATTGCTTGGAAACCTTTATAATAGTCTTGAGCGATAGAAGCTACTTCAATAATTCTTTTATCATTTGACTCTGAAATATGAATTTGATCCATTTCTGTTTCATATTTATCTTTAGAAATAATGTCAATATTTACATCATCATTGTAAAGTTTGACTACTTTAAAACCTGGTTTATAATCGACTTTTTTAATTTTCATTTTGGCAAGAAGTCTTGCAAATTCTCTTGAATGAAAACCTAATTCATTTGTAAGTTTCTTTTTATCCTCAAGTTCAAGTAGAACTGTTTCAGGAACAACTATGTGATTTGTTTTATTATCCGAAATTCTATCAATATTTTGAACATTTTGAAGAATTATGTTTGTATCTAGTATGTATATTTTATCTTTCATAATTAAATCCTATTATATTTTAGTTACAGAAAATCGACAAAGGTGTTTATTTTATAATCAAAATAATTTTAATTTAAAGGTAAACTTATTTTAAATTCTGAATTTTTTTGTTCTGAAGTAACACTAATTTTTCCATTCATATTATTTTCAATTATTACTTTAGAAATATATAATCCTAATCCTGTTCCATTTTTTTCCGTTTTAGTTGAAAAGTATGGGTTAAATATATTTTCCAAAATATTGTCTGGAATACCACCTGCATTATCTTCAATTGAAATTATGATATTCTCAGTGGTTTTAGATACTGAAATTTTAACATTTTTATTTTCTATTTTATTTTCATCTAAAGCATCAAAGGAATTGTTTATTATGTTTAAAATAACTTGTTTTAGTTCATTTTTAAAACCAACATATTTTAAATCATTTGGAATTAATTCAACTTTCAAATTCACATCTAATTTGTTTATTCTAGATTTTAAAAGATTCATTGACTCATCCAGTAAAAGTTTAAATTCAAACTCTTCTTTATCTTTATTAGGCTTAAAGAAATTATTAAAATCTTCAATAGTATTTGACATATAATCAGCTGAGTCATATATCTCTTTTGTTAAGTAATCCATCTCTTCATCTGTCAAAACTTTATATTGATGTTTTAATTTTATTTCATCAACTATTACAGTTATTTCATTTAGGGGTTGTCTCCATTGATGTGAAATAACTGATATCATTTCTCCCATGGCAGCAAACTTTGATTGTTGAACAAAAAGCTTTTTTTGTTCTTTGATTTTGTCATTGAGTTTTCTTGGAATATCTGCCAAATAAGATGATAAAAGATATGAAATAATTAATATAACAATAAACATTAAAATATACGTGTAATTCAATTTTGCAAAGAAACTATTACTGTTTGTATTATTTTCAATGTATAAAGTTAAAATATGATTATTCTTTTTATACAGTTGTCTTGAATCAAGTACATTTATATCTATTTTTTTACATTCATCTAAAGTTGAAGTATTTATATCTTTGTTGTTTGTTTCATATAAACAACCTTTTTCATCAGTGATATACAGGTTAAAATTAGGATTATCAACGGTTTGTTTAAAAATATTATCTAAATAAATATCTAAAATAAACACACCAATTAACTCAAAATCCTCATAGATTTTATATCCAATAGTTAGTTCATATTTATTAGAATTTTTATCTTCATAATCTTTATTAAAATTTAGATTTGATAAATAGATATCACCATTTTCCAAAGATATAATGTTTTTAAAAAGTTCGGTATTTTTAAGACTATTTAAATCTTGTTCATGATTTAAAATAAAACTACTACCTTGTTTATATCTTTTTAATTTGATTTTCTCTTCACCAGTACTAGATGTATAAATAATATTTTTTATATTTTGATTGTAGCTATGAATGGTCCTTAAAAAAAGTTGAAAATCATTGTATTTTGACTGTTCAAGATAATTATAAAAAAAGTCATTGCTTGAAAATGATGATATTACTTCATAATGTTCTTTTATGTAATTATTTATAGAACTTTTTCTCGTATCTAAATAATATTCAGCTTGTTGTTTTAGAACAGAATTATTTGAATATGTAGTCTCTGTGTATATTAAAAATGTAATTAATATAGATAAAAATAGACCTGAAGCTACAAAAACAATAGTAAAAATTTTTTTATAATCTTTTTCAAAAGATGGTGTCATCATTTTAATCTTTTAGTTTTAATATTTAAAATATTATAGTCTCTTAATTTTAAGTTAATATAAAATAAATATTATTTCAAAATAAATATAAAATTTATAATTTTTTAAGTGATATTAACCTAATATATTTAATGGAAAAATTTAAACATAAAATATTATATGTAGAAGATGAAGATAAAATTAGACAAACAATGCAAAAGATATTTAACATGTTTTTTGAAAACTTTTTAGTTGCATCAGATGGTTCTGAAGGTTTAGAAATATTTAAAAAAAACCCAGATATTTCACTGATAATCACAGATTTAGAAATGCCAAATCTAGATGGAATAGAAATGATTAAAGAAATAAGAAATATCAATAAAGATGCAAGTGTTTTTATCACTAGTGCATATCCTGAATCTAGATATAGTGATGTAATTACTGAGTTAAATATAGCTAAATATTTTGTAAAACCAACAAGGTTTAATGAATTATTAGATTTAGTAAAAGCAGAATTAAAAATTACTTCTTAGTTTAGAGGTAATTTTATACTAATAAGCACTCCATTGTCTGTGTTTTCAGCATTTATAGTTCCATTTAATGTCTCACAAATAGTTCTATGGGTCATATACAAAGATAAACCTTTACCTTTAGATTTATGTTTTGTTGTAAAGTAAGGTTCAAATATAGAAGCAATATTCTCCTTTGAAAGTCCCCCTCCATTATCTTTAATATTTAATTCTGCAAAATCATCAACAATATTTAAAGATACATCAATATATTTTTCTTGATTATTTTTTAGTAAAATAGCATCAATACTATTATTAAAAATATTTACAATTGATTGAATAAATAAACTTTTACTTAATTTTATAGTCGTTTTATTATTGTAATCAATATTTTCTATTATATTTATTCCATGAGAGCTTAAAATAGGTCTTATTAAATCAATTGCTAGTTTTAATTGTTCTTCTAATATATAATCATCAAGGTTTTCATCAAGATTAATATATTGAGAAAATTCATTTATTGTTTCTGATAAACTTTGAGTTGAAGATACAATTGCATCTAAACTATTTAAATAATTGTCTTTATCAAACATATCATATTCATATTCAATTTTTAATCCACTTGCTGTTGTTGATATTACAGATAAAGGTTGTCTCCAGTGATGAGAAATATTTGAAATCAATTCATTTAAAGCATTCATTTTTGCTTCTTTAAATTGAATCTCTTGTTGTAATTCATGATCTTTTTTTGCAGTAATTTCTTGTCTTATAGAAATATATCCTATATGATTTCCCTTTTCATCATAATTTGGTGAAATATTTGCTAAAACCCAATAGTAATGACCACTTTTAGTTCTATTTTTTATTTCACCTGTCCAAGTTTTTTGAGCTGTTATTGTTTCCCATAATTCTTTAAATAAAGTATTACTTGTATCAGGATGTCTTACAATTCTATGGGTATTACCAATAAGTTCATCAGCACTATACTCAGATAATTCACAGAAAGCTTGACTTACATTTGTAATAACTCCATTTAAATCTGTTTCTGAAAATATCAAATAATCACTAATAATTTTATCTCTTAGTTCAATTTTTTTGATATCTTCTTTGATAATTTTCTTTTGTTCATAGCTTGTTATATGAGTTTTTATTCTTACTTCTAATTCTTTAGGATTAAAAGGTTTTGTAATAAAATCTTTTGCACCAGATTCAAAACCCTTTACTAAAGTCTCTTCATCATTACGATTTGCAGTTATAAATATGATAGGAATATCTTTATATTCAATTTGAGATTTAATTTTTTTAGCTACTTCAAAGCCATTTATTAATGGCATTTCTATATCTAAAAGTACTAAGTCTATTTCAAATTTATCTAAAATATTTAATGCATTATTTCCATTATAAGTAGATTTTATAGAATATTTTTCTTTTAAAATATTATTTAAAAATGATACATTTGATTCGTCATCATCTATAATTAAGAGTGTTTTGCTAATTCTATCTACAACATTTTTCATAACTATTCCTATTTGTTAACATATTGTATCGTAGTATATAACATGTGTCAAGAAAAAACATGTTAAACTGTAGTTTTTTTAAAAAATAATTTTTGAGAAATCTGAAAAGTAATTTGATTATTTTTTGTAAAGATGGTGCGAACGGTGAGAATCGAACTCACACTCCGAAACCGGAATTGGATTTTAAGTCCAACGCGTCTACCTA
>CAKZOX010000024.1 GCA_937138295.1 uncultured Campylobacteraceae bacterium | reverse complement strand
TGCAGTATCAACAGCTACTTGTAAATCTTTTATTCCATTCTCTTCTTCAGTTAATCTCTCTTGTAACTCTTTTAACTCTTCTTCTTTATTAGCTGATAGTTTATCAAGTCTTTCAATCTCTTCATTTGCAAATGAAATTTGCTCTTTTGCAATCTCTTCTTCAAGTTGTAAAGCTTTTATCTCTTTTTCTGTATTTACAATGGCACCTTTTTTAGAGATATCATCTAATTTTGATTTTAACTCTGCTAAGTGAATATTGTTTTTAGTTCTTTTTGATTTTACATCATCAATTTGAGCATAAGTTTCATTTATGTTCTTTTTAATCTCTTCAGCAATCTCTACAAATGTTGCTAATTTTTCTTTCTCATTCTCAATTTGTGGTTCATAAGAACTAATCTTTCCATCAAACTTTGATAACTTTACTAAATCTTCTAAATACTTGTTCAACCGTTTCTCCTTGTACTATAAAAACTGAATGGATTTTTCGAAGCTGTTATTATAGCTTTTAATTTATTTTTTTTCAAATAATTTTCAATAAGTCCTAATAAAAGGGAACTAAAGTGATGTTCACTTTCATAGTGTCTTATGTCAATTAATGATATTCCTCTACTCTTAGCCTCCATGGCATCATGATATTTTATATCACCTGTTAAAAAACAGTCAGCCTTAACTTCACTAATTAAAGACATTCCAGCACCTGTAACAAGTGCTACTTTTTTCACCTCATCACTACATTTTACATATTTCAACTCTTCTAAGCCTAAGTTAGAAGCAATAGTTTTATAAAACTCATCAAAAGAGCTATTTACATTTGCATAAGAAATAAATTCATCTGTTTCTTCAATTTCTAATCCTAAAATATCTTTACCAACATATTTATTAAGATGTGTTTTATCAATATTTGTATGCATAGAGATTAAAGATATATTTTTTTGAATTAATTTTCTTAAAATCTTAGTTGAATAAGAATCAAAATTAACTCTTTTTAGTGGTGAAAAAATCAATGGATGATGAGTTATAACCAAAGAGATTTCATCTATTTCATCAACCAACTCTTCATCCAAGTCAATAGAGATATAAATCTTATTGAACTCATCATCAAAACTACCTACAATTAATCCTGAATTATCCCATTTTTCTTGTAATTCAAAAGGTGAGATAAGATCTAAATAATCATAAATATCTTTTATTTTCATTATTTACCTATTCTTTTAAGTCTTTGTGGCTCTTGCTCTTTATATAAAATAGCACAACCTTGAGATAACTCTCTTACTTTTAGAATATAGTTTTGTCTCTCAGTTACAGATATAGCTTTTCTAGCATCTAATGTATTAAAAGCATGTGAAGCTATCATACACTGGTCATAAGCAGGAAGAGGTAAGCCTGCTTCTAGACATGATTTACACTCATTAAAAGCATCATCAAAGTGTTTAAAAAGCATCTCTACATTTGCAACTTCAAAATTATATTTTGAAAACTCATACTCACCCTCTTTATGTACATCAGCATAAGTTGTTTTACCATGTGCATTTTCATTCCATACTATATCAAATACAGAATCAACCTCTTGTAAATACATTGCAAGTCTCTCTGTTCCATATGTAATTTCAACGGCAACAGGATCACATGCTACTCCACCTACTTGTTGGAAATATGTAAATTGAGTAACTTCCATACCATCAAGCCAAACTTCCCATCCAAGTCCCCAAGCACCTAGTGTTGGTGATTCCCAGTTATCTTCTACAAATCTAATATCATGTTTAGAGATATCTAAACCTAAATACTCTAAAGATTGTAAGTATAAGTCTTGGATATTATCAGGACTTGGTTTTATTAAAACTTGAAATTGATAATAAGCTCCTAATCTATTTGGGTTCTCTCCATATCTTCCATCAGTTGGTCTTCTACTTGGAGCAACATAAGCAGTTGACCAAGGAGTTGAATCTAAACTTCTTAAAAGTGTTGCAGGGTGGAAAGTACCAGCACCTGCTGGAATATCGTAAGGTTGAACAATATTACAACCTTGTTCTGACCAAAATTGTTGTAATTTTAAAAGAAGTTGTGAAAATGTAATCATCTATTTTATTCCTAGTGCTTTGTTTATTTTATTTTTATCAAAACCACAAATCCAAGTATTCTCTATCAAAACAACAGGTGCACCTTTGCAACCTTGTTTTTTACAGTCACTCAAAGCTTTTTTATTTGTGGAAAGATCTATAAGGTTATATTTAATCTTTTTTGCTTTGAAATAAGCCTTTGCCTCATTGCACCATTTACAGTTTGGAAGTGTAAATAGTGCAACAGACTTCATTATAGAATTACTTCAATACTCGCTGAATCAGTTTCAACTTTTTTAGCTTGAACTAGTCTATCTTCTTTTAATTTTACAGCCAATTCTTTATCAGAAATTGCCAAAATTTGCATGGCAAAATATGCTGCATTAATAGCTCCGCTTCTTCCTAGTGCAACAGTACCAACAGGCATACCTGCAGGCATTTGTACAGTTGAAAGCATTGCATCCATACCATCCATTGCTCCACCTTTCATAGGTACACCAATAACAGGTTTAGTTGTAGTTGCTGCTAAAGCACCAGCTAAATGTGCAGCCATACCAGCTGCTGCTATAAATGCAACAGCACCTTTTTCTTCAGCGCTTTTTACATAATCCTTAGTTCTTGCAGGTGATCTATGAGCTGATGATATAATCATCTCATATTTTACATTGAATTTCTCAAATGTATCCGCACAGTTTTTCATAATCTCATAATCTGATTTACTACCCATAATAATTGATACAAAGTTCATTATAATTCCTTTTAAAATCGTTTAAATTTTGCGATTATATCAAAAACTTTCTAATAGTCTAATAATCTTATCAATCTTAATTTTTTTCCAAGACTGAAATTTGTAAAAAGTTAAATTTTCATTTTCAAATATAAACTTAGATAAATTTTTTGATTTGTCTTTTACAAAAATAGATTTTACCCATTGATAATACTTTATTTTCTTTTCAAAATCTTCTTGCGTAAATATAACTATTGTTGGAATCATAAAAGCATCACTTATATGATATGTAGAAGTGTCAGTACTTAGTATTTTATCTACATTTGAAATAATATATATAAAATCTGAAATTAATACGCTTGATTCTGTCAGTGTACGAACGTATTTGAGGGACTATATGAATCTTAAAAATGATAGACCTTCAATGCTCCATTCAATGATTTTAAACTTTGGGCTTAACTATTCTAAAGAGCACTCAGATTTTAATTTATTGAACTTCTTTAACCTATGGGGACCAGAAAATCTGAGATATGAGGATAAGACAAACTCTGAACATGAAGGCAATAATATACCCTCACTTATATCTAGGATTTGTAGAGAATTAATTGATAAAGACTATTCATTTGATGTTGCTGAATTTATTGATAAGGTAAAACTTGAAAGTTCAGACTGGGGTTTCAGCTCTTACGAGACGATAGACTTATTAAGAGAACCGTTTTTTTGGAAGACCTACAATTATCAAAAGAATAAACAATGGGATGAACTATGGAAATCTTTTGATTTTTATAAATCATGTGATTTCCTTGTAAATCAT
>CAKZOX010000023.1 GCA_937138295.1 uncultured Campylobacteraceae bacterium | reverse complement strand
TTTTTATTGAATATATTTCTCCAGAATTATAGATTAGATAATTTGAAAAATTTTTGATTGAAGTCATTATATATACAGTTTAATAATATTTTTTTTTCTAATTATAAACTTAATTAATTATTTATTATTTTCATCCATAAATTCTAACTGTAAAGTTATGACACATGGGACGACTGTAGTTGTGAAGGCATTCATAGCAGTAGGTTGAACTAGAGAGGGGTCATAAACCATCTTCCTTATTGTAATCTCTGGCGGTAATACAGGACATGTAAAAATTGGTGGAGTACAGGTATTTAATGAAATATCATTTTTATTAGAATCAATTCCCATTTCTGCTAATACATTCACATTCCCACCCGCTTCATTATTATAACCTAATAATTGGAGACCATCAACCATTATTAATGCTGTATGAGAACCTGCTGGTACAATTGATGCTGAACTAGCATTTTTTATTTGTATTAATATATTAGAAACTGTAATTTTGCATTTCCCACGAGCGACCAAATCACTAGGGATTCGAACAGTATATTCAGATTTATCTGCGGACACTCTAACCAAATCAGCATTACCACTTAATGTAATATTTGAAAGTCGTAATTGTATTTTATCAGAACACATTATATTATAATAATATATTTTATTTTTTACTTTTATTAATTATAATATTTTCATTTAAATTATCATTTTCTAAATCATCATCTGAATCATCTTCAAAAACAATTTTATCAAATCCTGAATAATATCTATCTTTTTTTGGCTCACATGTTTTAATCATTAAAAAATTATATTTCTTTTTCCAAACCATTCTTAATAATTCTTCCGCTACTTTATCATCTAAATCTGACATTAGTTCTTCCTTAATAGCTTTTTTTTCTTTATTGTTTTCAGTTTTCCATAAAAATACAACAGAAGCATTATTTCTATAACTTAAATCTAATAGATTATATTTTTGACTCATAATCCATATACTTAATGAAGCATTCTTTTCTTCATCAGGATTATAAGTACAATGTCTTCTATTTAATATACATTTATTTAATATACTTGATTTAGATTTATTAATATCTCTAATAGAATCATCTAATATAATTAATGAATTTTCATTTTGTCCATCTTTTAAATCATCAATTATATCTCTAACCAATTCCTCAGAATATTTATCAAAAATTCTATCTTCATTCAAAGCTTTAATGAATTTTGAAGGCAATGTTTGATTTGAAGGACTAATCAAAAATAATTTATCAAAAAATCTTCTATAATATCTTGGTTTTCTACTCATTAACATAGAAACCATAGCTGTAGATTTACCACTACCGGCACTTCCTACAAAATAAAAAAACTGACTAGGATTTTTCGGTAATGGTTCAGTTGGGATAAATGGTGAATCCTTATTAGAATCTATAATCGTTTCTATAATAGGGAGTTTATTTAATATTTTATTTTTTAATATTTTCATATATTTAATTAATATAAAAAAATTATTTTCTAATGTAATTATATAAATGAGTAATTTATTACAGAGTGCCCCCAAAAATATGTTATACAATCTTTCGGCTGTTCCTGCAATTGAAGTCCGTTCTGATCTTCGTAGATATGATGCTACAATTACCAGTGGATTTACTGGTGCTGGACAATCTGAAGCCCGTATTCCAATAAGTTCAATGGATGCTTTCCTTGACACAAATAAATCTTATTTAAATTTTCAGGTAGTTGGTGCTGCCGCTGCTTTCACTGTTGATGGTACTGCTGGTTCTTTCATTGACCGCCTTGAAATACAATCAAACGGTAGATCTGTTTGGAGATGCGACCGTTATTCCCTTCATCACAATATGCGTAAATTTTATAATTCTGACCTTGCTGAAGTTAATCGTCTATCTGTCTGTGAAGGTAGTCGTGGTCTTATTACGCAATTAGAAGGCACACCTGCTGCTAATGACATTGCTAAAGTTGGTTTATCCACAATTGGAGAAGAAGTTGGATCGGGTCATACTAAAAATTATTGCCTAGCTTTAGAATGTGGTTTACTTGCTAATGATCTTAAAAAAGCTATTCCTATGGGAGCTAACCTTGAAATTGTCATTCGTTTCCGTGCTAATAATGCTGCTATCATAGCTCACACTGGAGCACCAACTTGGACTATTAACAATGTTAGATTTTACACTCATGCTTATCAGGTAATGGATGCTGCCGCCATTGATTTCTACAATCAAATGCGGGCACAGGGTGCTGTTGCTTGGTCGGGTTCATACATAAAAACTTATATTAACTCTGTTCCTCTCGCTGCCGCCACACATACATTACAAATTAATGATAGAAGTTTATCTGTTCTCTCAATGACCACAGCTTTACGCAAAACTGCTGCTGAATCCACTCTTGCTACTGCAACCAATTCTGCATTCTTATTAGATGATGGTACTGGTAATGTTGTATCCTATGAGTATATGATTGCTGGTCAGCCTGTTCCTACTAGTGGTCGCATTGAAGTAGAACCTGCATCGAATGGAGAAAATCTCGGTCGTGCCTATGAAGAAGCCATTAAATCTCTTGGAGATGACGGCAAATCTGTTTCAAATAGTTGTGTTGATAAACAGATGTTTAAATCCTCAGTTGATACACTAGCTTCAACCAAAGCTGGAGCTCTTAAATTTGGTAAAGGCGTTCTTGCTATTGATCTTCGTAAAATGGATGATTTGTCTTTAAAAATGAAGGGTCTAAATACGGCAGCTTCTGCTGCACCAAATAATATTCGTATTGAGCATGAAGCATTTGGGACAGATGTTGATGCTACCACATTCGTCAAAGCGGAAGCGACCTGGGTTCTTCAGGCAAATGGTGAGGTCACTGTTGTCGTATAAATTATTAATTTATTAATTAAAAAAAAAAAAAAAAAATAATATTTAAAATTGATTTTTTTTTAAAAATATTTAAGAATGATTAAAAATATTTTAAATACAGATTTCAAATATGAAGATCATAAAATGTATAGATTAAATAAACAAACTAAAAAATGGAGTTGTTGTAATAATGTAAAACCAGATAAATATGGATATATTAGAATTTTAATTAATAAAAAAAAATATCCATTACATAGATTAATATATAAATACTTTAATGAAGACTGGGATATAACAGATATTTCAAAAAATAATTATATAGACCATATAGATATAAATCGATCAAATAATAAAATAGAAAATTTAAGAGTAGTCAATGCTAGTCAAAATACAAGAAATCAAAAAAAAAAAGAAAATTGTATTAATAGTAAATATATAGGTGTGTATAAAAGTAGTAAAAATAGATGGAGAGCACGAATTCATATTGAGGGTAAAAATAAACATTTAGGAACTTTTAAAACAGAAGAAGAAGCATCAGAAGTTTATCAAATAGAATATAATAAAATTATGAAATAAATTATTAATTAAATTTTATATTAATTTTTTTTTTTATTATATATAATATAAACAAAAATGACTAACGATGAGATTGTACGCAAAATAGCAATGTTGATATCGCCGACAACTTATTTTATAATGGAAGCACAAGAAAAAAAGAAAAAAGCAAAAGCTGCTGCTAAAGCAAAAGCTGCTAAAAAGAAAAAACCTTAATTGTGAAATTAAAATATATAATAATAGTATAAATGGCTAATCCAAAAAAACCACCAGCAAAAAAGAAAAACAAATCTATTACAAAACCTGTAAAACCAAGACAACGTAGAACAACATCAATCGCAACCAAACTTTCAAATTTTTTTACTCCACTTTCAAATCTATTAGGAACTAATCCAATGAATTCATATGCAGCTCAACCGCTAATAGAAAAATCAAAAGCAGCGCAAAGGAACAGAGCAAAAGGTTTCAGATCAACTAATTTAGGAATGAAATATATGAAAGAATTTGACACTACTTTAAAGAAAAAAGACGATAGAAAAGTTTTGGACTATTTACCTGAGGGGTTCAAGGTGTTTAGATCCAATAAAAAACCTTAAAAAAAAAAGTAAAAAATAAAATTATTAATGTATTATACTGTTTAATTAATGTTTTATATCATATAAAGCACTTAAAAAACATTATAATTTAAATTATATTGGATAAAAACAGACTATTTATAAGTAAAATCATTAATAAATCAGTTTAATTAATTTATTTACGGCATTTTAGCATTTTAATTCAATATTTTTTTTTGTTTAATCAATTTTAAATAAATTATTCTTCTTCTTTTTTATCTTGATCATTTCCATTTTCTAAATTATATGAAGTTAGTAATACACTCATAGAAGTGCCGCGGTCACGACCCAATTGCTCTAGTTTATCAAATTGTTTATTATTTAATAAATGTTTTATTACTATTTTTACTAAACGATTCTGACCTAGATTGCCTATAGTTAATTTTTTAATCTTATCATTAAAAGTAGTTATGTTTTTTATTTTATCGCCATTCTTCATTGGTATAATATAATCATCATCAGTTAATTTTAATTTTTTTAATTCTTCTAAAAATTTAGAATCATTAATTTTTAATACTTTTTCACCGTGTGATTTTTCAGTTTTATAATCATTAATATTTAATAAAACAGTTTTTCCTTTTATTCTAATTAAATTTTCATCTGATTCTTCAGGTTTATTTTTAACAAATTTTAAATTTAAATCTTTATTTCTTAATCCATTATTCATCATTAAATAATTAATTAAATATTGTACTCCAGACAAATTATCTAATTCTTCTTTTATTTTATTATAATTTGGTAAAGTATCATCCATTTTATCTAAATTATTTTTTCTTTCTTTTTTAATTGAATCAGATAAGCTATTTCTAAATTTAATTAATTTATCATGTTCTTCATCATTAAATCTTCTAATTAAAATAATCATATTTAAATAAAGTGAAAGTGTATTTGGATTGTTATATGTATTTTTTAATTTTGAAATTATTGTTGTTTGAGAAGTTAATATATTAAATGGTAAATTATTACTAATGTTATCATAAGTTTTTATTGTCTGTGCAGAAAGTTTTTTCTCTTTATCATTTTTTAAATGTTCTAAAAACTTTTTAATCAAATCAGAATTAGTTTTTTTTTTCATTACTATATAAATATAATATATTTTTATTTTAAAATAAAAATATTATAATTATATATATATGGATACTTTTAATGAAGATATAAAAAAAATGTGTGGTATAGAAGTTATTTTAGATGATTCATTTTTTGAAAAAGAAGATAAAATTACTTTATTTAAACATTTAAAACAATTATATGAAAAAAAATTTGAGTGGGCTGCTGAATCATTAGTTAAATGTTTTATATTATCACATTATAAAGAATTTATAGAGATTATGCATCAGGATAATAATATAGAAAAATATTTAGAAGAAAAAAAAAATAGTGAAGGCATTGAAACTACTTTTGAAAACTTTTTTAAATAAAAGTGGATTTTCAAAGTATTCTATAAAATATATATTTTTTGAAAATCCACTTTTTAAAAAAATGCAAATTTAGTTGAAGTTTTTTTAATATCCTCAAGTGGTATATCTAGTTCCTCAATTTCTGACCAGGACTAACATCCGTCTTCACTTTTTTTTTTCATTTTCATATAAGCATAGAAAAATTTATTTAATTCTTTTTTATCACAACCTTTTTTAATTAATAATTTATAATAATTATTAAATGTTTTTTTATCAGATATTATAGTAATTATAAAATTATTAAATCTTTTATTTTGATCCATAGTTTTATAAAATTCATAATATGATTCTTCTTCATCTAAACATTCACTATAAAATTTTCTACATAATGGTTCTAGAATATCAGTAATTTTAGTATCTACATAAATATCCATTATAATTAAAATATTATTTTATTTTTAAGTTTTTACTTTATTAATTATTTTTATTTTAAATCTTTTTTCAATATCTTTTATTGATTCTGTAATTGTTGGTAAATTCCACAAAATCCATCTCGCAAAAAACCCACTAGAATGTAATCCTGATTTAGTCCAATCTTCATTTTTTTTATGACGGGCTAAATATGCTAATTTTTTTTTATAAGCGTCGTCTTCATTTAATTCTTTTGAATATATAGTAAAATCTTTAAATCTTTTTTGTCCAAAATGATGATTCATATCAGGCATTACAATCATTAATTTTTTATCTTTTCTTGTACTTTTTTTTAAAATATAAGATACCATATTTAATTTATATAAATATATTATTTTTTTTAAAAGTAATAAATACATATTTTATATATTATTATTTTCTGCTGTCATTTCAACTACTTTAGCTACCACTTCATCAGACACAGGCTCTCTATCACATATCAAACAATCAAAACAACATGATATATTTCTACATCTTGAAATAGACATACTAGTAAATACAGTTGTTATTAATGCGGTTAATGCTGTTCCTCCAACACTTATAATCGCTATGATTGCTGAAGCATCCATAATATTTATTATACAATATTATTTTTTCTTAATAATTCTTTTATTGAATCTAATTCAGTTTTTAATGTTTCATTTTCTTTTATTAAATCTTGAACTACACCTATTGTTACTAGTGGTAATTTCTCATATCCAAAACTTCTGATTGGTTCTTCTTCAATAAATGTTTTTGGTGGTTCTTTAACCATATAGCAACATTCCTTATCTTTTTCTTTACTTTCACATTCAAATTTCTCTTTTTCTATTTTCCATTCATTATATTCTTTTTCATAAACACTACTAGTCCAATTATCTTTTCTATAATAATATTCATCTCTTTTTCTAATACTATCTGTATCTTCTAATTCAGGATATAATGAGTATATTTCCTGTGCTATAATACCATAATGAATATTATTATATTTATTAATACAACTTTGTTTTTCTAATCTTTTTGGATTAATATTTTCAGGTATTTTTTGTTTATAAGTTATTGTTCTAATTTGTTTGTATTTTCCAAAATTACTATTTTTATATGTTTCTATTTCTGTTTTCACTCTACTATCACTGGTAGAAGTTAATACTCCACTTGTTGTAATATACCAACTTAAACTTCTTCCATCTTCATCATAGTATTTTAAAGTTTCATCATCCCCAGGATTTGAAATCATCATAGTTTCTCCATTCATTGCTAATAATGTTCCTTCACTATCTGCTGGGTCTTTCCCTCCAAAATAAAGAGCAGAACCAATTGGTATAGTTTGAGAAGACCATTCACCAAAATTAGAAGGAAAAGTAGAGGCATACCCAATACCAGCATAAGAATTTGTCCCATTAGTTTGAAATAGTCTAACACCAGGATTAGTAGAACCGTTAATTCTCATTCGTGATAAATTATTGAACCTGAAATCGTGATAATTAGAATTGGTTGTTGCCGTAGATGAATTAGGGCAATTATATTCTAACAGGTCGCCAGGATTAGAATATAACATTATCGGTTGAGATGCGTTAGTTCCACTTGGATTAGATAATTTTACATCTGTTGAACCAATTTCCTCTACTCTAAAATGAGCGTCTGCTCCTGACAAACTACCACTACAACCTATATTTCCAGTAGCAGTTATAAATCCAGTTCCTACCAATTTCAAGCCACCAGTAATTTCCACATCACTATCAATATTTAATTGTGCTCCACCAGAATCACACGTTATATCAACGCTTGTATTTGAAGCATTAACAATTCTTACATAATCCGTTGCTACAACATTTTTTGTATAGCAAGTTTGAAATGAACCATAACCAAGATGTGGATAAGAACTATTATAAGTATTTGTTAAATCACCACTTATAGACGAACTTGACCCTGCTAATAAAATTTTATTATTTGATGAGGGTGATGGAGATAATGTAGTAGAAGAAGCAGACCATAAAGCAGTTGGTATTGAAGAACTTGTTATGTAACCTGCTCCATTCGTCAATTCATTATTATTTGTGGGTATATCAGAAGTTAATGCTAATATTCCACTTGAAAAAGGCAGACTATAAAAATTAGAACCATCTGATAATTGCATTGAACCCCTTGTTGATATGAATGTACTGTTTGTTTGTATATCTCCTGTAACATTTAATTTTTGAGGTAAGGTTAGTTCATCAGTAGAAGTATTATAACTTAAAAAAATATTGTCTGTTGTTGCTGTAAAATTTCTAAATTCAAATAAATTATTTGTAAAATCATTATTAATATAATTTCCAATATTTGTATTTGATGCCTTTACAAAATTTATTTTGGTTATATCACTATTATTAGAATATATAAGTAAATCTCCATCATCTAATTCATATTTCAAAGTCCCAGTTTGTTTTATCCTAAAAACACCACGAGAATCTTCCATATCAAATTCTGGGCTTCCGAACTCACCATTTTGTGCATATAGTTTAAAACCTTGTGAAGTTGCATTTTTAAAAAATATACCTGTTGATGAATTACTATCTATTTCAATTTCACTTGAATTTCCTGATAAAAATAAATTAGTTCCAATTTCAGCATTTCCATTTATTAATAAATTTCTATTATTTGTATTAGTAGTAGTATTAATTAAAACTTGACCGACATTTTTTGGATAAATATTTGAACCTGATTCAGTCCATAATGAGGGGTCAATAACAGCATATTCTAAACCAGTTTCACCACTATTAACTAAAATAGATTTTCCAGCACTTCCTGAAAATGATGTTGGTAATCCTTTTAAACTTATTGTAATGGGATCATTTAATGTAGGTTGAATTGCTTGAACAGGTAATGAAGCCGCAATCGCAGAACTATTCAAATATATATTATTTATTATTCCAGATGTATTTGTAAGATTACGAGCCATATTAATATATTAATATATTTTATTTTAAATATAAATTTTTTAAAATTGATTTTTATTTTATTAAACTATAAAAAAAATGATTAAAAATATATTAAATTGTAATTTTAAATATGAAGATGATAAATTTTATAGATTTAATAAAATTAAAAAAGTATGGACTTGTTGCAGTGATTTAAAACCTGATAATAGATATATTAGAATTACTATTAATAAAAAACACTATGCATTACATAGATTAATATATAAATATCATAATGAAGATTTTGATTTAACAGATATTTCAAAAAATAATTTTATAGATCATATAAATATAAATCCATTAGATAATAGAATTGAAAATTTAAGAATAGTGAATAATAGTCAAAATATAAGAAATGGAAATAAAAGAAAAAATTGTAGTAGTATTTATAAAGGTGTAAATAAAAATGGTAATAGATGGGTTGCAAGAATTACAATTGACGGTAAAAGAAAATATTTAGGAACTTTTGAAAATGAATTAGAAGCTGCCGAAGCATATCAAATAGAA
>CAKZOX010000022.1 GCA_937138295.1 uncultured Campylobacteraceae bacterium | reverse complement strand
TAGTGTAATAGTATCAGGAACTACAAGCAAAATTCAAGAGGGTCAGCTTGTAACTGTTGTTTTAGAAGATAGTTTAAATAATAAAATTACCTTAGAAACAGAGGTTGATAGTGATGGTTTATGGAGTATTGATATTGATACTTCATCTTTAAGTGATGGAAACATATCAATCAATGCTACTGTTTTAGATATATATGGAAATAGTACAAGTAGCAGTAGTAATTATACTCAAGATATTACTTTTGGAACTGTTACTTTAGATGAGATTTCAGATAATTTTATAAATGCAATAGAGCATAATCAAGACTTAGAAATAACAGGTAAAACAACAGGAATAGAGAATAATCAAACAGTAAGTTTAAGTTTTAATGGAAAAGAGTATGAAGCTTTAGTAATAGATGGATTATTTAAAGTTACAGTTCCATCAAATGATCTTAATAGTTTAGTTGATGGAGAGACTTATGTAGCTAATGTAAAAGTGTCAGATTTAGCTGGAAATGAAGTAAGTGATAGTGAAGATGTGCTTGCTGATTTTACTATAAATAGTAGTGATGATACAAATAGTAGTGATTTACTTAAAGAGGATAGTGATTTAAGTGCTAGTGGTAATTTCTTGAGTAATGATGATGAAAACTTGATTGTTACAAATAGTGGTTCTTATACAGGAACTTATGGAACACTTACTATAAATAGTGATGGAACATACTCTTATAATCTTGCTAATAGTTCAAATAGTGTTCAATCTTTAAAAATAGGTCAAAATGTATCTGATTTATTTACTTATAGTGTAAAAGATGAAGCTGGAAATGAGACTAGCTCAACAATAACTATAAATATTGAGGGTACAAATGATGCCCCAATTGTAAATAGTGTTGATTTGGGTTCTATAAATGAAGATAGTTTTACTCTTATAACTCAAGAGCAGTTATTAGCAAATAGTAGTGATATAGATGGTGATAATTTAGAAGTTACAAATGTAAGTGTTGATGCTACTATTGGAGTTATTGAAAAAGTTGGTGATGATTTTAAATTTACACCAAATGCTGATTATTTTGGAAATAATATTGAACTTAATTTTACAGTTAGTGATGGAGTTACAACAGTAAATCAAAAAGCTATTATTGATGTTAATGCTATAAATGATAACTCTATTTTAGAAGGAAGTTCTTCTATATCATTTGTAGAGGGTGCTGAGGGAGTTGTTATTAATAGTAATATTTCTATAACTGATATAGATGATGTAAATATGGAAAAAGCTACTGTTTCAATTGATAATTTTGCAAGAGGTGAGGATAAACTTATTTTTGTAAATCAAAATGGAATTACAGGAGAGTTTGATTCCCAAACTGGTATTTTAACATTGAGTGGAACAGCTTCAAAAGAGGATTATGAAACAGCATTAGAATCAGTAAAATATCAAAATATCTCAAATACACCAAATCTAAATACAAGAGAGATTAGTTTTGTAGTAAATGATGGAGATGGAAATAGTAATACAATAAATAGCCAAATAGATATAAGTGCTGTAAATGATGCTCCTGTAATTTTAGTAAAAGATTATGAAGTTGATAAAGATGAGGCTTATTTAACTATTTCATTACAAGCTGTTGATGTGGATGGAGATGTGGCTTCTTTTACTTTAACATCTCTTCCAAATAATGGAACTTTGTATTTAGATAGCGCTTTAACTCAAGAAATCTCTATAAATACTCCTATTTCAAGTGATGGCTCTACTAATATCTATTTTAAACCAGATTTCGGAAATGATAGTAGTAGTAATGTTTTTGGTGAAAATTGGTTTGATGAAAATAGTATTAGTTTTGATTTTTTTGCTACAGATAATGGTTCACAAGGTTTAGCCCCTGTTAATTCAGCTCTTGCAACAATCAATATTGAAGTTGATGATGTACCTTTTGTTTATAATGATACTACTTTAGAAGTAAGTGAAAATGATATTGGGGATTCTTCAAATAGTATTACAGGAAATGTTTTAACAAATGATTATCAAGGAAATGATACAGCTGTTTTAAATGAAGTGACTTTTATAGCAGGTGATGAAACAGGAAGTGCAAATATAGGAGCTACTACATCTACAGCTTATGGGGATTTAAAAGTATATAGTGATGGAACATGGGAGTTTATACCTGATTCTAATTTAGACCATAGTAATGGTGATTTAAACTTTAGTTTTACATACAATATTAAAGATAGCGATGGAGATATAAGTTCAAATAGTGCAACACAAAATATAATAATCCATGATGGAAATAGTTTAAGTATAGGAGAGATAACTACACAAAGTGTAGATGAAGCAAATTTATTAAGAGGTACAAATACAAATGAAGATGCTTTAAGTATTAGTGGAAATTTAAATGTACAAACTAGAAGTGATACTCTTGATATAAAATTTGATACAACAGCTACAAGCTTAACACATGCAGGTGTTCCAATTACTTATACTATAAGTGAAGATGGTTATACTTTAGATGCAAAAGCTGGTGATATTGAGATATTTACTGTAGAGATTAATAATCCATCAAATACAAATTTAGATGCTTCTTATACCTTTACTTTAAAAAATAGTATTGACCATAAAGTTAATGATATAAATTTAGAAGAGATAGATATTCCATTTAATTTTATTGCAAGTGATATTGATGGAGATAGTGTTAGTAGTCAATTTAGTATAAAAGTTATAGATGATGCTCCACTTACAACAAATAGTTTCACTATTACAGAGGATAATACTCTTACTTTTAATATCTCAGCTGATATAGCAACAGATGTATCTTTTTCTAATGTTACAAATGGAGTTGCATCTTATGATGAAACAACAGGGGTTGTAACATTTGTACCAAATGAAGATTTTAGTGGTTTTGAAGAGTTCTCTTATAGTTTTACAGATGTAGATGGTAATACAAATAGTGCAAGTGCAACTATAAATATATTACCAAAAGTAGAGAATGACACTATAAAAATTAGTGGTAGTGGAAGTGGTTTTGAAGATGAGTGGATTAGCTTAGATATAAATGCTCCTCAAACTAAAGACTTGGATGGAAGTGAAACTTTATCAGATGTTACAATATCAAATATTCCAAGTGGAGCGCAGCTTCAATTATCTGATGGAACAGCTATTTCTATAACAAATGGAAAAGCTATAATAAGTGTGGATGAGATTGAAAATGTACAAATTAAAGCACCACTGGATAGTAATGAAGAGTTTACATTAAAAACTAGTTTTAAAGTAACAGATACAACTATAAATAGTGATGGTGATACTAAAACAAATAGTAGAACATTTTCAAGTAATATTTCTGTAAATGTTACAGGTATTGCAGATGATACAAATATAGAAGCAAATAATGCAAGAGCAAGTGAGCAAACAAATAGTTTAGAAAATATTTTCAGTGTAAGTGAACTTATCTCAAATGTTAGTTTTGGGGATAGTGATGGAAGTGAAATACAAACTATCACAATAAGTGGTTTACCAAGTGGAACTGTTTTAGAGTCAAGTGTTGGGAGTTTGGATAATGGTGTTTTAACATTTGATTATAGTGATTTATCTTCTGTTCAATTATCTTTTCCTAATGTTCCTGGAGATAATTATAGTTTAATAATAGAATCAAAAGCAGTTGAAGATGACAATAGTTCTAGTATAAAAACATCAACAACAAGTGCTGTTTTAACTATAAATGCTTTAGCAAATGAAGTTGAAATAGAAGCCAATGATATAAGCACTTTAGAAGATACAGCTATAAATATTGGAATTAATGTAATAAATAATAATCCCGATTTAGATAATAGTGAATCAATTACTGCTGTTGAAATTGGTTTAATTCCAATAGGTGCAAAAATTTTAGATACAAATGGAGATATATTATTTATAGCAAGTGAGGGAGATACTACTTTTACAAGTAATATCACAGCCCAAGATTTACAAGGGCTACAAATTTTACCAGCTTTAAATAGCAAAGAGGATTTTGATTTAGCTATAAAAGTACAATCAACAGATAGCGATACAAATGGAGATGTTTCTACTTGGAGTAGGGCATATGGTTTAAATGTAGAAGTTATAGCAAATGCTGATATTGCAAATATAGAGATAGATAATCAAGGTGGTTTGGAAGATAATTGGATTGCTTTAGGTACAAAAGTAAGTACAATTGATAGTAGTGAAAATATAACTGTTTCTTTGAGTAATGCTCCAGCTGGAACTACTTTTAAATATAGCGATGGAAATGAAACTCATACTGTTTCAGTTTTATCAGAAACACAGGTTTTAAAAATCGATGCATCTTATTTAGATAGTGTTGAGGTTTTACCACCAAAAGATTTTAGTGGTGAAATAAATCTTAATATGAGTACACAAGTAGTAGATATAGATGGAAACTATCAAGATATAGATACATACACAAATAGTATAAATATTAGTGTGGAGGGTGTTGCTGATACTCCTATTTTAAGTGTAAGTAGTGCAATTGGAGATGAAGATACAGAAATTCCATTGAAGATTAAATCACAACTTAGTGATATTGATGGAAGTGAAACTTTAGAAATTATTATTAGCGATATTCCAACAGGTGCTGTTTTAAGTGCTGGTGTTAAAAATAGTGATGGAACTTGGACTTTACAAGCAAGTGATTTAGAAAATCTAAAAATAACTCCTCCTAGTGATAGTAGTGAGGCTTTTGATTTAACAGTTCTTGCTAAATCAATTGAATCTGATGGAGATACAAATAGTGTATCTTTTAAACTTCCTGTAAAAGTTCTAGGAGTTGCTGAGAGTATAGAGTTAAGCGCTAATATTGAAAATCAAATAGTATATGAAGATACACATACAAATCTTGGTTTAAGTGCCATTTCTAGCGATACAGATGGAAGTGAAAAAGTTACTTATACTTTAGAGAATATTCCTAATAATGTAACACTATATTTAGTTGATGAAAATGGTGATGCAATAAAAGATGAAAATGGAGATTACTCTCCAATCGGTCAAATAAAATCTTTAGATAGCAATAGTAGCGATTGGATTATAGCTGAATCAGATTTAGCAAATATTGTGATGATTCCTCCAGCAGATTATTCAGGTGAAATAAGTATAAACTTTAAAGCAGAAGCATTAGAGAGTAATGGAAATCTAAGAGTTAGTGAAAAAATTTTAGAAATAGATGTAAAACCAAAAGTAGAGAGTGAAACATATTCAAGTAGTGAAAGTGGTTTAGAAGATAGTTGGATAGAATTAACGGGTAATAATATTAGTAATGGACTAACAAATGTTGGGTACGATAATGAAGAGATTAGTAATGTTGTAGTTAGTAATTTACCCCAAGGAGCCTCTTTAGGTGTATATGATGGAAGCTCATATATTGTAATTTCTCCTGATAGTTTTGGAAAATATAATTTAACAAGTGAGCAAATAGACGCAGGTGTCGCAATAAAAGCAGCGGAAAACTCAAATGAAGATTTTTCTATCAATGTAACAAGAACAATTACAGATACAACAGATAGTGGTAATACCATATCAACAGATATTAGAAATGAAGATTTTAATATTAGTATTAATTTAACAGGAAGTGCTGATTCTTTAGCCTCTTTTGAAGTTGAAGATGTAAATATAGAAAATGAAACTGTTTTATTAAGTGATGCTATTAGCTCTTATACACATACAGATAGTGATGGAAGTGAATCTTCTACATATTTTGTAATAGAGGGAAATAGTGAAAATAATACCTCTTTTATAATAGAAAATGGGGTAAATGCAGGTAATAACACATGGATTATAAAAGATATTTCTACAGCTGCTATAAAAGTTATTGATACAAGTGGTGGAGATGGAAATTTAGAGCTTAAAATCACTCCATTTGTAAGAGAAGATGATGGAAATATTTTAGAAGATATATCAAATGTAGGTGAGTTTTCAGTTTCATATAATTTAAGTGATTCATATGATTTACCTGAAGATTTAGTTTTAGATATTAGTGTAAATAGTGTATCAGGAGTTGAGGATAATACTATTAGTGATAGTTTACTTAGTGTAAATAACTCTGAAGATATATCTTTATCATATCTTGTTGACCCTACGCAATTAGATAATGTTTCTTTAGTAATGTCAAATGATATTTTTATCTTACCAAATGGAACTTATATTACAGAAAATATAAATAGTATAAATCTAAATCCAAAAGATAACTTTTCAGGTATGGTTCATGCAGATATAGAGGTTATAGGTACAGATCTAACAAATGGCACTTTTACTTCTGTAAGCAAAGGTGTTGATATTGAGTTATCTCCTATTGCTGATGAAGTTGGTGTATCTAGTAGTGCTAGTGGTGATGAAGATACAATTATAGATTTACCTATTATCTTATCTTTTAAAGATAATGATGGTAGTGAATCAATTGTTGATGATAAAATCAAACTTATCTTAAAAAATGGTGGAACTCTTAGTGTTGATAATAATAGTGATACATTTATTTATGAGGGAGTTGAGACTTTTACAAATAATAAGGGTGAAACTTTTGTTTATGATGTTTATAGTGTGAGTAAAGATGATTTATCACATTTACAATTTCAAGCACCTACTAATAAACATGGTGGTTTTAATATTGATGTTGAGTTTACAACAGTTGATACAAACTTAGATGAAATATCAG
>CAKZOX010000021.1 GCA_937138295.1 uncultured Campylobacteraceae bacterium | reverse complement strand
TAAAAATGAACGGTTTAAATAAAATAACTGTTGGACAGTTTAAACCTGATGTATTTAGAATTGTTTTAAATGATTCAAAAAAAATCGACTCATATTTTAGAATTGTAGATAAAAATACAATTATACTAAAAGTAGCAAATATTAAAGTTCAACCAGCTAATGATACTATCAACACTACACAAAAAAAGATTACAATTCCTGCAGTACAGAAAGAAAAAGTAGTACAAAAAGCAGAGGAAAAAATAAAAAAAGTCTCTAAACCTTCAACTAAATATATAGATAACAATAATTCAATTAGACAAATTTATACAGATGAAGATAGTTTAACGGTAAGATTTAACAGTGCATTTAATAAGAATATGGTTAATTATGCTGTAATTAAATCAAATGGTAAATACATACATAGATTTGATATTAAAGGTGTTTACAAGTACGCTAATCCTATTAAATTATCTATTCCAGACTTAGATAAAGTTACAGTTTACCAAAAAAACAAAAATCAAATTAGAATTGATTTAATTAATGACTCAAAATTTAAAACTATATATATTGTAAACAAAAAAAGTTTAGTTGTAAAATTAAGAGACTTACAGAAAAAAGAAAATACTCCTACAATAAAATCTACATCTAATGTCAGTCCTTTTAGAAATAAAGTTATAGTTATAGATGCAGGCCACGGTGGGAAAGATGCAGGTGGAGTTGGACCTAAAAAAAGATATGAAAAACATGTTGTACTAGCTATTGCTAAAAAGACTCAAAGAATTTTAAAAAGTAGAGGTTATAACCAAGTTTTTCTAACAAGAAATACTGATAGATTTATTAAAGTAAATAACAGAACAAAATTAGCAAATAAAAAGAATGCGGATATATTCTTATCTATTCATGCAAACTCTATCGTAAAATCAAAGGCTCACAAAGTTCAAGGAATAGAAACATTCTTTTTAAGCCCTGCTAGAAGTGAAAGAGCAAAAAGAGTTGCAGCTAAAGAAAATAGTTCAGATGTAAGAAGTATGAGTAGTTCTACTAAAAAAGCTTTCTTAGAATCACTTAGCAGACCAAGAATTACAGCATCCCATAAACTTGCTATTGATGTTCAAGGTGGTATGCTAGAACAGACTAAAACAAGATTTAAAGATGTAGTTGATTCAGGAGTTAGAGAAGGACCATTTTGGGTATTAGTTGGGGCTCAAATGCCATCTATATTAATTGAAGTGGGATATATATCTCATCCAAAAGAGAGTGCTAGATTAGTTAATAATGAGTATCAAGAGTTATTAGCAAAGGGTATTGCTAATGGAATTGAATCTTACTTTTCAAAGAATCCTTAATTTCTAAAATTAAATTTTTCTGCTTTTTCTTTAATGGTGGTAATTCATCTATATTGAAAAACTTAACACTAGAATTCTCCCAAGATAGATGATTTGATTTTAGGGAATTATTTACAAAATACTCTTCATAGTCTTCAACATTTTCAATATTTACAGTCCAAATTCCAATATCTTTTTCATAATTTATTTGTTCAAAATACTCTTCAAAAAGTTCAGTATGAAAATAAATTCCACACTCTTCAAATGTTTCCCTTTGAGCACATATATAAGGATTCTCTTTTTTTAATTTAACACCTTTTAAGCATCCCCATTTATCTTTACTTGTAACACTTTTACATAGTAAAATTTTAATCTTATCATTCTTAACTAAATATGGTACTAAACCATAAGCTTTAATGTGATTTTTCAAACTTACTCCAATTTAAAATGATGATTTTTTTTGATAAAAATAGAATGATATAAAAATCCATAATATTAATGGAACCAATAATGATAATTCAGGTATCACAACACCACCTGTTGTAAATCTAAATAGTAAAAAGAAAATACCCCAAACTATAAGTGTACTAAATATAGATAATGATATGAACTTTCCGCTATTAAATAGTCTATTGTTTAAAGCACTAAAAGCAAAAAACAGTAACATCAAAGGTATTATAAAAAAAGGCACCAATATTTGATTGTAAACTGTAGCTCTAATCTTATCTGTATTAATTCCTTGATTTTCAAATAAAATTAATGCAGATATAGAGTCACTTAATGATAAATCTGTTTTTTCTTCATATACTTTATTAAGAATTTTTGGTTTAAAACCTTCTAATGTATATAAAAACTTTTCATTTGTAATATTTATCTTTGAATTTATAATATCTATGTTTTGAGGTTTATCAATAATTTTAGCATCAACAACATACCATTTGTCATTTTGAAAATAAGCATTTTTTGCAAAGGTAGTTTTAATAACATCGTTATTTGATATTTTAAAAATATAAATATCTTCAGCCTTTTTTTGTAGTGGTAATAGCTTTTTAAAATATACATAATTATCATTATATTTTAAAAAAACATCATTTTTTGTACTTGTAAAAAATTCACCTTTTAATATTTTGTTTTTTTGTTCTTCTGAATATGCTAAAGAAGTGAATTGTAATCCAATTAAAGTAACAATAAGTACTACTGAAGATAAAATTGCTGGTTTAACAAATTGAGTTCTTGTAGCACCTAAAGCATTAAAAGCTACAAATTCATTTGATTTTATAAACATTACTAAAGTAACAATCCATCCAAAAACTAAAGATAATGGAAGTGCTAATGAAAATGTAAAAAAACTAAAATATAAAACATATAAAATAATTAAGTTTGCTGAAGAAGGAAGGTCTTTAAAATTTTGAATTAAATCTATTCCTATAAAGAATAGCTGTAGTGATAATAAGACAATTAAAAAATTTATTATATATTTTTTAAAAACATATTTTGTAAGTATAGACATTAAACTACTTTAAAGTAAATTTTGATTTCACATCTGTTAACTCAACACCTTTAACAATGTCGTTAATAGCATCAATTACATGTGAGATTATATCCTTTAATTTGTTTAATTCTTCTTTTGAAAAATTGTCTAAAACATAATTTACAACATCTGCTTTATTTTGAGGTTTTCCAATTCCTATTCTAACTCTAATGTAATCTTTTCCCATATGTGCATCACATGATCTTAATCCGTTATGACCACCATGACCACCACCTATTTTAAATTTAACTGCACCAAATGGCAAGTCTAAATCATCGTGAATTACGATTATATCTTCAAGTTCAATTTTGTAATACTCTTTTATAGCATTTACAGCTTGTCCTGAGTTATTCATGTAAGTTGTAGGTTTAGAATATAAGTTATATCCTGATTTTAAAAGTGTAGAATGAAAGTTTGATTTATTTATATTTGAAGTTGTAAGATTTTTGGTTATCTCATCGATAACCATAAATCCTACATTGTGTCTTGTTAATTCGTATTTTTCACCGATGTTTCCAAGGCCAACTATTAAATGCATAGAAAAGTTAAAATTACTTAGCTTTAATTACACCAACAACTGGTACTCTTGGATCTAAATAACACTCAACACCTGCTGGGAAGTCAATATCTCTAATTAAAACATTGTCACCAGTATCTAAGTTAGTTACATCAATTGTAATATCATTTGGTAAATTCTCAATAGTACTTTTTACAGATACTCTTGGATGGTTAACCATTAATAAACCTTTGTTTTTAAGACCTTTTGGAGTTCCTGTAGTTTTTACTGGAATCTTATATGAAGCTCTAACACCATCTTGAACAACCATTAAATCAACGTGTAATAAGTCTGAAGTTAATGGACATTTTTGATACTCTTGTACTACTACTTTGAAAGCTTTACCATCTACATTAACATCAAATGCGATTGTAGTTTTGTTTCTTAAGAATTTGATGAACTCATTCTTTTTGAACGCTGCTGCAACGTTTTCTAAACCTTTTCCATAGATATTTGCGATTAAGTAACCATCTCTTCTTAAAGTTTTAGTTGCTTGTTTTGTCATACTATCTCTTGCGATACCATCTAACATAAACATTTCCTTTTATTAAATTTGAAAGCGGATTTTACTTAAAGTTTTATAAATATTTGATTAAGTACTAATATAGATCTTAACAACTTTTAATAAATTAACTTTTTTATAATAGATATTTAAATATAATATCTTAAAAATTATACTCTTAAAGGTTTATCTCCATGACACTATTAGACGGTAAAGAATTATCTGCAAAAATTAAAGAAGAAGTTAAAGTTGAAGTTTCAGCTTTAGTTGATGAAAAACACATAACTCCAGGTTTAGCTGTTATTTTAGTTGGTAGTGATGCTGCAAGTGCTACTTATGTTGCAAGTAAAGCAAAAGCATGTAAAAATGCTGGTATTTATTCAGTTGTACATGAAATGCCTGATTCAATCACTCAAGAAGAACTTCTTGAAACAATTGCAATGATGAATAAAAATCCAAAATTAGATGGAATTTTAGTTCAACTTCCATTACCAAAACATATCGATACAACTGTTGTATTAGAAGCAATTGATCCCCTAAAAGATGTTGATGGTTTCCACCCTTACAATGTTGGTAGAATGGTTTCAAATTTAGATTCATTTTTACCTGCTACTCCTTTTGGTGTAATGAGAATGTTCCAAGAATATGGAATCGAATTAAGTGGAAAAAATGTTGTAGTTATTGGTTCATCTGATATAGTTGGTAAACCTATGGCTTCACTTTTAACAAATGCAAAAGCAACTGTTACTGTATGTAATTCAAGAACAAAAGACTTAGCAGCTCACACAAAAGCAGCTGATATTGTTGTAATCGCTGTTGGAGTTCCTTTAATGCTTAAGGGTGATATGCTAAAAGATGGTGCTGTGGTAATTGATGTTGGAATTAATAGACTTGATACAGGTAAATTAGTTGGAGATGCTGACTTTGAAGATTGTAAAGATAAGTGTACTCATATTACACCAGTTCCAGGTGGAGTAGGACCAATGACTATTGCAATGCTATTAAAAAATACAGTTAAAGCAGCAACTTTAAGAGAGAAAAGAGAAAGCAAATAATGCTAAAAAGAATTTATCACTGGTCTACTTCATGGACTGGTACATTAGTTATTGTATTAGGTATTATATTTTTTGTTGCTCAAGCATTTATTATCCCAAGTGGAAGTATGAAAAATTCACTTTTAATAGGTGATATGCTTTTTGTAAAAAAATATTCTTACGGTATCCCTACTCCAAGAATTCCTTGGCTTGAAGTAAAGGTACTACCTGACTTTAATGATAATGGTCACTTAATTGAAGGACCAAAACCCCAAAGAGGTGATATTGTTGTTTTTAGATACCCTAAAAATGATGCAATTCACTATGTTAAAAGATTAGTAGCAACGGGTGGAGATTTAGTTGCTATGGTAGATAAGAATCTTTTAATTCACTTTTCAGAGGGTGAAGAGTACATTAAGAAAAACTATCCAAAAGAACAAATTGTAAATTTTGCTGGAAGATCATGGGTTGTAAATCCATATAAAAAAGATCATCCTGGTATTCACAATGACCCAACTGTTTCTAATAATGGTTATAATCCTCAAGCATTATTTAATATGATGCCTATAAAAATTCCTGAAGGTGAATATTTTATGATGGGTGATAATAGAGATCACTCAAATGATTCAAGATTTTGGGGAACTGTTCAATACAAACATATTGTTGGGAAACCTTGGTTTATCTACTTTTCATGGGATGATGACTATAAAATTAGATGGAATAGAATGTTCAAAAGTGTAGAAACTTTAGAAAAAGAAATTGATGAAAACATAAAAATAGAACACGAAAAAGGAATTTACTAATGAAATATTTTATTGGAGCAGATCACGCTGGTATTGATATTAAAGCTTACGTAAAAGAGCTTTTTGAAGCAAGAGGTCATGAAGTAATTGATTTAGGGCCAAATACAAAAGATAGAGTTGATTACCCTGATTTTGCAGCTAAAGTATGCCAAAGCGTTTTAGAAAATGAAGGAAGCAAAGGAATTTTAATTTGTGGTTCTGGTATTGGAATGTCAATGGCTGCAAATAAATTTGATGGAATTAGAGCTGCACTTTGTCACAATGAATATTCAGCAAAAATGGCTAGAGAACACAATGATGCAAATATAATTTGTTTAGGTGAAAGAGTATCTGGTTATGGAATGGTAGAAGCTATAGTTGATGCATGGAACACTTCATCTTTTGAGGGTGGAAGACATGAAGGTAGAGTAGAAAAAATCAATGCAATATCTAAAATGGGAAGCTGTAGAGCCTAAATAATTATGAGAGAAGAATGGGAAGTATATTTAATGATGCTAGTTGTTCTAGCATTAATACTTCTTGGTAAAAAAATGATGTTCTTTGATGATAAAGATAAGAACAAAAAGGATAAAAATTGATAAATCCAAAAATTATAGACTACATATTCTCTAGTGCTTCAATTCAAAGATGGAATGACTATCCAAGAATGGTTGAGTTAGTTGAACTTGACAAACAAGCCCACAAATTTATAATTGCATATTTTATTGCAAAACTTGAAAAAGATGTAAACTACACTCACTTAATAGAAGCAGGTATTTTTGAATTTTTAAGAAGAATAGTTGTTACAGATATTAGACCTGATGTATTTAGAAAAGCATTACAAAAAAAATCTAAAGAGATAAACTCTTGGGTTATTTCAAAATTATCACCATCTTTAAAAGATATTGAAAACGGGACATTTCTTCAAAAATTTGAAGAGTATCTAAATGACCCTACAATGTATAAAAAAGAAAGATTTATATTAAAAGCTGCATCATATTTAGCTACAAAATGGGAATTTTCAATTGTATATCAAACAAGTGCATTTTTAAATGATATTGAAGATGTTAAAAAAAGTGTTGAAGAAGAGATTGAAGATTATTATGAATTAATTGCTGTTAGAAAAATAGCTTTAAATAAAAAGTTAGCCAAAATCATCGATCTAAGTGGTAGATTAAGATTTCAAAAAAGATGGGCACAAACTCCAAGAGTTCCAGAAACATCTGTTTTAGGTCATATGTTAACTGTAGCTATTTTTGGATATTTTTATTCTATTGATGTAAATGCTTGTGATAAAAGATTACAAAATAACTTCTTTGTAAGTTTATTTCATGATTTACCTGAAGCCTTGACAAGAGATATAATCACACCTGTAAAATACTGTGTAGATGAGTTATCTGAAATTATTGCAGAGTATGAATTACAAAAAATTGAGGATGTAATTTTACCAAATGTACCTGAACAACTTCAAGAAGAATTCTCATATATTTTAGGATTATATGATGGGCATAAAGAAGAGTTCTTAAATAAAATTGTTGAGAACAATGAAATAAAGATTGTTGAAGATATCTCAAAATACAATTTAGATAAGTACAATGCAATTGATGGTTTAGCTTTAAAACAATGTGATAAATTATCTGCTTTTGTTGAAGCTAGTTTATCAATTTCACACGGTATAAAATCAAAAGAATTAGTAAATGGAAAGAAAGAAATTTTAAGAGGTCTAAAAGAAATTCAAGGAATAGATTTTAAAGAAATTGCTACTCAAATAGATTATGAATTTGGTACAACTGGACAAACTCAAGTTAGAATGGATTTTGATTAAAAAAAATCTGACTAATTAACTCAATTATCATCTAAGTTTAGTAAGTGTAAAATACTTTTTTATACTTACTAAGGAGATAATTATGTTTAAAAAAATAATTCTAAGTTTAGGAATTATAACTACTACAACTTTATTTGGTTTTGAATATAAAATAGAACCACAAAAAATTACTGATAATGTTTGGTGTTTCTTAGGTGAAACAGCACCACCAACAAAAGAAAATGGTGGATATATGTCTAATAGTTGCTACATTAAAACTGATAAATCATATGTTTTATTAGATACAGGGTCTAGCTATAAATTTGCTAAAAAAACATATGAAGAAATGAGTAAAATAGCTAAATTACCTGTTTCTGATATTATTGTAACTCATGTACATGATGACCACTGGTTAGGAAATGGTTATTTTAAAGAAAAATTCAACTCAAAAGTTTATGGACCATCTTTGATTAACTCTCAGCATAGCCATGGAAGTAAAACAAGAATGTTTAATATCTTACCTGAAGATGTAATGCATGGTACTGAAGTTGTTGAAGTTGATGTTGTTGTTGAAGAAGAAACTGTACTTAATATAGGTGGAAAAACAATTGAAATTATTCCTATGGGATTTACAGCTCATACAGAAGAGGATATTGTAGTATTCTTAAAAGATGAAAAAGTATTCTTTGCAGGTGATATTGTAATGAATGGAAGAATTACATCAACTAGAGATGGTAATCTTTTAGGTTTAATGAAAGCATTAAATAAAATTGATACTATGGATTGGGAATACTTAGTTCCAGGTCATGGACATGATACTTCAAAAACAGCTGCAGATCAAATAAAACTTTATACAAAACTTTTAAAACAACGAGTATTAACAGCAATTGAAGATGGTGTTGAGTCTGATACTATATCTGATGTTGTAACACTTGAAGAATTTAAAGATGTAAATATGTATGAAATTTTTAATAGAAGAAATGTTTTTGATGCATTTGCTGAATTAGAATTTTATGATGGTGAATAATTAAATTCACCTTCATATTAAATGTAAAATACTAAAAAGAGTATTTTACATTTACGTACATATATCTACCTGGGTCATTTACAAGCTGTGTTGTACCAGAACCGATATAAACAATATCTTGATAAGTATTTGTTGAAGCATATGTTTTATCAAATACATTATCAACTCCAAAAGTTAAAGTTGTATTTTTAATTTGTTTATTAACATATTTTAAATTAGTTACTGCATATCCACCTAATCTTTGTTCATCAGCATTTTCATCATAATTTGACCAAGAATCACTTCCTTGAATTTCAGCTCTTAAACTATGATTTCTAATGTCATAATTAATTCCAAAACTACCTTTTAATGGTGGAATTTCAGCTAAATCTTTATCCCCATTTAAATCTGTGTCTTTAGTACCTCTTAAATATGCCATTCCATAATCAATTGAGATAGAATCTGTTAGCATTGATAAACCAGAAATTTCAGCTCCATAAATTTTTGCATTTGTATTTTGGAAAATTGATGCTGCTGGGTTTGTATTATAAATATAATCTTCTAAAATAGAATAGAATGTTTTAATTTTTATTTTTGACATTCCGAACTTTTGTTCTATTCCTAAATCTAATTCATAATTCTTTACTTCTTCTAAATCATTATTAGCAGCACCATAATATAATTCTCTAGCATCAGGAACCCTTGAAGATTTACCTAAACCACCAAATAGTTTTGTATTTTTTGAAGTTTGATATGTTGTAAATACATAACCACTAAGATAATTATAATCTCTATCCGTTTTAGCACTATTAACAGTATCAATATCTATATAATCATATCTAGCACCTACTTCAACGTTTAAATTTCCATAAGATTTTTCATATGTTGAAAATATTGCTTTATTATCTGTATCTGTAGAAGGTAAACTCACACTTGAAGGCATTTGCATACCAGCAATTGAAGTCATATATTTTTCACCTTTCCAGTTTCTAACACTAGTATCTAAACCAATAGTTACTAAAGCATCACTAACTTCAAAAGCATTTTTAATTTTTGTTCCCCACATTGAAGATTTCATATGATTTGTCATATATCCTGTAGCAGCTGGATTAGCTGTAAAATCTCTTAGTTCAGTATCCATAGGATGATCAACATTTGAATAGTAGTAATCTATATTTAATTCTTCAGAGAAACTTCCTAAATCTCTTTTTGTATATCCAACTGTGTAGATATTTGAATCATCATATTTAGCATCCATAGGAGTGTTTGGATATAAAACATTATCACTTCTATTAGCTGTATATGAAAGTTTTATTTCAGAACTATCATCAACATTTGCAATAATTTTTGTTAGTAAAGTTTTCTTTTCATATGCTTCTTCATTTGGATTAGCATATAATGAAGAAGCTGGTACACCATTTGCAACTTGTTGCTCATAAAAATCATTTCCATTTCCATCTTCATATTGATCTGAAGTCTCTGTTGAAGCTGAAATTAAAAATTTAATTTTATCATTTCCACCATTTAAATTAATACTTGCTTTTTTATATCCAAAGCTTCCAGCATTTAAATTTATATCTCCATTAAAACCTTCTTTAGGCTCTAAAGTATTAACCGTCACTTTACCACTAAGTGTCCCAAAGTTTTCAACGTCATAAGGTCCTTCTAAAACCTCTACACTTTCAATATTATTTGTAAGCACATGAGAAGTAGCGGGGTCCATTCTATTTGGACATGCTCCATAAATTTTTGCATCATCTAATAAAATATTGATATTATCTTTTTTTGCACCTCTAAGTATAATATCATTTGCAATTCCACTTCTTCTAACTAAAGAAACCGATGGAACATTTTTAGTTAATGCTTCAGCTAAGTCTGCACTTTTAATTTCGTTTGATTTAACATCTGAAATATTTACACCTATCATTTCCTCTTGAATTCCAATTTCTGAAGCTACTAAAATCGAACTTGCAATGATTGATAATCCTAAAATTTTTTTCATATAAATAATCCTAATCATAATTTTTGAAATAATAGTTAAGATTTGTTAATTAAGTGTTAAATGTTTATTTAATATGATAGGCAAAAATAAAATATATATTATAATAGGAAGTAATAGTGGCTAAAATAGTTCTAGATGTTGAAAACAAAGATAAAGAAACAGTTTTAATGATACTAAAAAACTTAAAACATGGTTTAATTAAGAATATAAATGTAGATAATAAAAATATCAACACAAATAGTAGTATTAAAAAAACTATTCAAAAACAAAAACCCCTTGAAGATGAGTTTCTACCTAAAGCTGTTAATACAGGGAGTAGATACCTTTCAAAAGAAGAATTTAAAGCTAAAATTAATAAGTCAAAAGGCTAAAAATGCAAATACTTATATTTTCACTACTAATTATTTTATTAGTAGTATATTTAATTTACAGGATTAAAAAAAGATTTACAAAAAAAGATTTTAAAATTATTCTTGGAATAATTGCAGCTATTATTGTTGGTTCATATTTTTACTTTGATTATGAAGAAAAAAAAGTACCTAATGCTTTTAAAGCAAAATATTTAAAAGATTATAAAACTAAAATTGACAAATTAGAGTATTTTAAAACTTCTGTAGAAGTGTTAGAATCAAATAAAAGCACCTATAGTTTTTCATATATAGTAAAAAAAGATGGTAAAACTTTTGTTTGTGAAGTAAAAGACTTACTAGTAAAAACTATAGAAGATGAAATCATTTTAGAAGAAATAAAAGAGAAATGTAAACCTCTATAAAATTATTGGGTAGTCTAAAAAAGGCTTTAAATCTATCTTGGTTTAAAACCTTTTTTACTTTTACAAACATGTGGAAATAAGCAGTTATCACAATCAGGGCTAACAGCTTTACAAATATATCTACCAAATAAAACCATTGCTTGATGAAA
>CAKZOX010000020.1 GCA_937138295.1 uncultured Campylobacteraceae bacterium | reverse complement strand
GGTCCTCTTGAGTGAAGTTTATTTGTTGAAATTCCAACTTCAGCACCTAAACCAAATGCTCCACCATCTGTAAATCTAGTACTTGCATTTGCATATACACAAGCCGCATCAACTTGATCTAAAAATTTATTAACAGTTGTATAGTTTTCACTTAGAATTGACTCAGAGTGACCTGAACCATGTCTTGCAATATGGGCAATAGCTTCATCTACATTTTTAACAACTTTAATATTTAAAATATTTGCTAAATACTCTGTATCATAATCTTCATCTGTAGCTTTTTCCACATCTATATGCTTAATAGTTTCATCACAACCTTTTAACTTTGTTCCTTGTTCCATAAACGCATCATATAGTCCAGGTAAAATATAAGTTGCTATTTCTTCATGAACTAATAGTGTTTCCATAGAATTACAAACACCAGGTCTTTGACATTTAGCATTAATGGCTATATCAATTACTTTATTGTGGGCTGCTGCTTTATCAACGTAGATATGACAAAGTCCTTTATCATGTTTTACAACAGGAACTGTAGCATTTTCACTTACAAATCTTATAAGTGCTTCACCACCCCTTGGAACAATTAAATCCACATATTTATCTTGTTTGATTAGTTTTGCTACACCTTCTCTTGTTGAGTCAGGTAAAAGTGAAATTGCTTGTTCTGGTAATTTATGTTTTGTTAGAACATCTCTTAATACAACAGAAATAGCTTTATTTGAATGTTCAGCTTCTTTCCCACCTTTTAGTACACATACATTTCCACTTTTAAAACAAAGTGCTGCTGTATCACTTGTAACATTTGGTCTACTTTCATAAATAATACCAATAACTCCAATAGGAATTGTTACTTTTTGGATATTTAAACCATCTTTAGTAATCCAACCATCTAATGTTTTTCCCACTGGTTCTTGTTGGTCTGCAATTTGTCTAATTGCATCACTCATATCTTTTACTCTGTCACCTGTTAATAATAGTCTGTCTTTTAGTGCGCTTGATAGATTGCTTTCTTCAGCATTTTGCATGTCTTTGTTGTTTGCAGCTATGATATAGTCGCAGTGATCCATAAGAGCCTGCGCCATATCATTTAATACTTCATTTTTTTTCTTAGTACTTAAAGTTGCAATAGTTCTACTAGTTTTTTTAGCTTCTTGTAAAAATGTTTGCATTTGATTCCCTAAAATTTAATTTTAGAGATTATATCTAAATTAGCTGTGAAGCTTTTTTAATCTTTGATTTTAACTACATATCTACCAACTGCTTTTCCAGCTAGTAATTTTTCATATGCTTCTTTGATTCCATCTAAATCAATTTCATTTGTTAAATTATCTAAAGTATCAATTTTCCATGCACTTGCAAGTTTTTTCCATACTTTTTGTTTTTTCTCTAATTTACATTCAACTGAATCAATACCTATTAATCTAACTCCTCTTAAAATAAATGGGAATACATTTGTATTTAATTCATGTGATGAAGTTAATCCACAACAAGTAGCAACACCATCATATTTGATATATTTTAAAGCATTTGCTAATACTTCTCCACCAACTGTATCAACAACACCTGCATAAGTTTCACTTTGCATTGGTCTTTTAGCTGAAGATTCATTAAATTCATCTCTTAATACAACATCAGTAGCACCTGCTCTTTTTAAGAAATCAATTTTTTCAGCTTTACCTGAAACTGCTACTACGTTAAAACCTATTTTACTAAGAATTGAAACAGCAATTGAACCAACTCCACCTGTTGCACCTGTAACTAATACAGGACCACTTTCAGGAGTAATACCATTCTTTTCTAGTTCAAATATACTTAGTGCTGCTGTTAATCCAGCTGTTCCATAAGTCATGATTTCTTTATCACTAATTGCATCAGGTGTTCTTACAACCCAAGAAGCAGGAACTTTAACAAATTCAGAGTGACCACCATCTGTGTTCATTCCTAAATCATATCCTGTAACTAAAACTCTTTCACCCTCTTTAAAAATAGGAGAGTTTGATTCATGAATAATACCAGCTAAATCTATACCTGTAACATGAGGAAAGTTTCTTGTTACTCCTGGATTTCCAACAGAGCTTAATGCATCTTTGAAATTTAATGATGAATAATTAACTTCAATTATTACTTCATCTTCTCCACATTTTGGTTTTGAAATATCTTTTACGTCTGCATTAAATTCTTTATCAGCTACTTTTTCTACTACAAATGCTTTCATTTTAATCCTTTTAATTAAATATTTTGTAAAACTTTAGCTAAAATATAAAAAAAGAACAAGAACTTACTAAATTAATAGGTACTTACCAAAAAGATACTATTGGAGAAAAAGATGACAAAAAAAATAGAATCAAAACAAAAGTTTACATATGAAAAGTGTCCTGTAGAAACTTCTATAGATGCATTAGCTGGTAAATGGAAGATTTTAATATTATGGTATTTAAGAAGTGAAAAGAAAAGATTTAATGAACTTCAAAAACTTTTACCAAACACTACACAAAAAATGTTAATTCAAAAATTAAGGGAATTAGAAGAAGATGGTATAGTTTGTAGAGAGGTTTATCCTGTTGTTCCTCCTAAGGTTGAATATTCTTTAACTGAGTATGGACAAACTTTAAAACCTATACTAAAACAACTATATCTATGGGGTGAAAAACATAAAGAAAGAAAAAATAGTTAAACTTTTATTTAGTTCTTTTCAAGTTTAAATAAATTATATTAGATAATGATGCAGCACCTAAAATCATAGCCATAACCATTATTTGATATCTTACAGCAATTAAAGGGTCAACTCCTGATAATATTTGGCCCGTCATCATTCCAGGTAAAGATACAAGTCCTACAGCTAGAAAAGAGTTTATTTGAGGAATAAGCGCAGCTTTAAAAGCTCTGTTTCTCGCTTCAAAATATGTATTACTTTTCATTTCTTTTTCAAATCTTTCTGCAACAAGTGAGACAGAGTTCATTGAGGTAGCAAAAACCATTCCTGCTATTGGTATTACATACTGTGGTATGTATAATTTTTTTAATTCTAGTACAAATACAAAAACAAGTATTAGATTAAAAGACCCTGATAACAGTATTGATAAAAATATTAGTCTATATTCATGAAATGTTTTATTTGATAAATTTCTAAGACTTATGTAACTTGAGATACAAACCATAAATAGTAATATAGTTAGTCCTATTAATGAATTGTCATTTTCAAATATATAAATTAAAACATATCCAATTAATAAAAGTTGAATTGTCATTCTTAGAGTTGCTTTTATAATTTCAATACTATTTCCAAGCCACTTTCTATAATAATACCAAGTAATTAATATTGGTATTAACATATAAAGTAAATTATGTAACTCTATTGTTTTCATAATTACTAGTTTTTGAGTAAATCTCTTAATGATTCTTGAGGTGTTTTTCCATTTAGTATTTCAAATACTTCATTTGCTATTGGTGTATATATTCCATGTTTTTTTGATAATTTTATTATTGCTTGAGCTGTTTTAACCCCTTCAGCAACTTCTCCTAATTCAGTTAGAATTGTTTCTAAATTTTTATTTGAAGCTAATCCAAGACCAACTCTAAAGTTTCTACTCATTGTTGAATTTGCCGTTAGAAATAAATCCCCTGCTCCACTTAGACCTAAAAAAGATGATTTTTTTGCACCAAAATATTTTCCAAATCTTTGCATTTCAACTAAACCTCTTGAAATAAGTGAAGCTTGAGCATTTTTACCTAGATTTAATCCTTCACATATTCCACTAGCTATTGCTAATACATTTTTATATGCACCTGCAATTTCTGCTCCAATTACATCATTTGAGTAATAGGTTTTTATAAAGTTTGGGAAGAATAATGAAAATTCATTATAAAGTTTAATTGAATGTGAATTTAAAACTAAAGCACAAGGTAATCCTTTGATTACTTCAGCTGCAAATGATGGACCTGATATAAATCCAATATTTTCATCAGGTACAAAATCTGCATAAATATCATTTAAAAACTGACCAGTTGTTGCTTCAATTCCTTTAGATGCTACTAAGATTTTTTGATTATTAAATACAAAGTTTTCCCTAAGCCATTTTCTAATTTCTTGGGCTGGGATGGCTATAACTAAGTATTCACACTCTAAGGCAGTTTTTAAATCAACAAAGTTTTCAATATCTCTTTTTGTTCTTGAAGTTATTAAACATTCTTGATTTTTTGATAGTGCAAAATGTAAAGCTTGTCCCCATTTACCTGCACCTATTACTGCAATAGAGTTTTTTTTCATATAATTATTATCCTAATCTTTGTTTTAAAAGTTCATTTACTTTTTGTGGATTTGCACTTCCTTTTGAAGCTTTCATTGTTTGACCTACAAAGAAACCAAACATTTTTTCTTTTCCACTTTTATATTCTGCAACTTTATCTTCATTTGCAGCTAAAATTCCATCAATGATTTCTAAAATAGCACCATCATCAGATACTTGTTTTAATCCAAGCTTTTCAATAACTGCATCTACATCATTTTCATCATTTTCAAATAAATAATCTAAAACTTCTTTAGCTGCTTTTCCTGAAATTGTTCCATCTTCAATTCTTTTTACTATTGTTGCTAATGTTTTAGCATCAATAGGAGAGTTTTCAATAGAAATACCTTCTGTAAATCTTGCAGGTAATTCAACTGTTAACCATGTTGAAGCTGTTTTTCCTGAAATTCCTTCTTTCATCATTTCATCAAAGAATTTTGCAGTTTCAAGTGAAGATGTGATAACTGAAGCATCATACTCTTTTAATCCAAACTCTTTTACAAATCTCTCTTTTTTCTCATCAGGTAATTCAGGTATTTGAGTATATTTTTCCATCATTTCATCTGTAATAACTAAAGGAAGTAAATCAGGATCTGGGAAATATCTATAATCAGCTGCATCTTCTTTACCTCTCATAGATCTAGTTTCACCTTTTTCAGGATCAAATAGTCTTGTTTCTTGAACGATTTCTTCAGAGTGAACTCCATCTTCCCAAGCTTCAATATGTCTGTTTACTTCATATTTAATAGCTTTTTCAATGAATTTAAATGAGTTCATATTTTTGATTTCACATCTTGTATAAAGGTTTGTATCACCCTTTGGTCTAATTGAAATATTAACATCACATCTAAAAGAACCCTCTTGCATATTTGCATCACTAATTTCTAGGTATCTTACAATTGAATGTAGTTTTTTAAGGTATAAAATAGCTTCTTCAGCACTTCTCATATCAGGTTCTGAAACTATTTCAAGTAAAGGAGTTCCTGCTCTATTTAAATCAACTTGTGAGTGATCTCCCGCATGGATACTTTTACCTGCATCATTCTCTAAGTGTGCTCTTGTAACTCCAATAGTTTTACTAGTTCCATCTTCAAAATCAATAACTAATTCACCTAATCCAACAACTGGTACTTCAAATTGAGATATTTGATAACCATTTGGTAAATCTGGATAAAAGTAGTTTTTTCTATTAAAAATAGATTTTTGATTTATTTGAGCTTTTAAAGCAGTACCTAACATAATTGACTTATGTACAGCTTCTTTATTTAAAACTGGTAAAGCTCCAGGCATTCCTAAACAAGTTGGACAAACATTTGTATTTGGTGCTTCACCAAAACTTGTTGGACATGAACAAAAAAGCTTACTTTTTGTATTTAATTGTACGTGAACTTCTAAACCAATGATTACTTCAAACATACCTGACATTTATTTCCTTTATTTAACTATTTTAATATTAGCTGTGATTTTTTCTTTTTCAAAAAATTCATTTAAAAACTTTTGTTCTCTTTGACTCATAACATCTGCAAAGATTTTATTTTTTACACTTTCAAAACTTTGAACTTCTGTTCCAATTTTTTTCACAACAAAAAATGATATAAAACCATTATTTGCTTTCAAAATAGGAGTAAAATTATTTTCATTAATGCTATTTAAAATGAATTGTAATTGTGCATTTAAATCTTTAGCTTTTAATTTTACATTTTGTTTTTGAACATCTTGCGCAATCATCATAGGATTTTTTATAGCTTGAGCTAATGCAGCTCTATTTGCTGATGCATATTGAATAACATCAATTTCTTTTGCTGTTGTGTAATTATTTTTATTGTTGTTGTAATATAATTCTAAATCTTCATCAGTAGCAATTTTTAATTGCCCCGCAACAATTTTTTTCACAAGTTTTTGCTTTTGAATAACAGCTTTTGTTTCTTCTTCAAAAACTTCATAATTAGGGTATTTTTTAGAAACTAATGTTTTAAAAGTATAAACATCCATTCCATTTTGTGCAGCTAATTTATTAATATAATCTTCAATATCTAGAACATCTGCTGTGATATTATATTTTTCAACTAGTTGATCAAATATTAGTTGATCAATTAATTTTGTAACAGCTTGATCCTTTGATATATTTTGTCTATCCATAAGAACTTTTATATCGTAAAAAGTTATTGGATCATCATTTACTGTTAATGCAACTGAATTTATTACATTTGCAAATAGCAGATTTGAAGCTATAGCTAACCCTAAAAAAAGTTTTTTCATTTATATTCCTTTATCATAAAGATGATATTTTATCAAAACTTTTGTAAATATCTGTTTTGACGATATTTATTATTGAAATTACAATTGAAATAACTAAAAAGAATGTACTTTTTGGTATTATATTAAAAAGAATAATTTAATCTAGAAGGTAGAATATGGATATTAATAACAAATTATTTAAAGATATTTGTGATTTATCACTTGCTGGTATCACAGTTTCTGATCCATCAAAGCCTGATAACCCACTGATTTATGTAAATCCAGCATTTGAGAAAATAACTGGATATAGTAAAGAAGAAGCGATAAATAAAAATTGTAGATATTTGCAAGGAAATGATGAACAAAGCGTTGAAAAAGAAATTATTAATGATGCTTTAAAAAATCATAAATCTTGTAGAGTTACTTTACGAAACTATAGAAAAGATGGAACACTATTTTATAATGAGTTATTAATTTCTCCTTCCTTTGATGAAAATGGCAACTTAAAAAATTTCATTGGTATTCAAAATGATGTGACTGAAATTTTTGAATATAAAAACAAACTTGAAGATAAAATATCTAAACAATTAGATGTTATTAGACAGAGGGATTTAGAGTTATATGAGTTTATTAAACTCAAATCTGCTGAAGAATTAATTGAAAATATTTCCCATCAGTGGAGACAACCTTTAAATATGATTTCAATGTCAGCAAGTGCTATAAAAACTGAAAAAGAGTTTGATGTATTAAATGGCGAAATGTTAGATAATTACATTGTTAATATTTTAGATAATACTAGGTATTTATCAGATTTATTAAATAAATTCTCTGATTACACAGATATTAGTTTAAATACATTAAGGGATATTTCTATTAATGCTGAAATTGATAAAGCTTTAGACATTTTAAAGGGTAAGTTAAATAATTCTAATATTGAAGTAAAATTAGAGCTTGGTGAAAAAAATGTTGTTAAAAAAATGAAAGGTGATTATATAAATGAAATCATACTTGAACTTTTAAGTAATGCAATTGAGGTACTTGTAGATAGAAAAATTGACAATCCTTGGATAAAGATTTCTTTATCTGAAAAAGATGATGATATATTTATTAAACTAGAAGATAACGCTGGCGGTATTAAAAATCAAGTAGATATAAATGATATTTTCTTACCTTACTCTACTACAAAACATAAAGCTTTAGATGTAGGTTTATCTTTAAATTATATTTATAGAGTTGTAAAATATAAATTAAATGGTCTTATTGAAGTACATAATACCGAAAATGGAGCGCAATTTACTTTAAAAATTTCTAAATTTAATAGTATGAAGGATTTAAAAATTTTATATATTGAAGACGATGATTTAGAAAGAAATATCTTCCAAAATTTACTTCAAAAAGATATAGACACAGTAGTTTCATTTGACAATGGTTTTAAAGCTCTTGAAGAAATTAAAACTAATACAGAATATGATTTGTTGATATTAGATTTAAAGATGCCAAAAATGGACGGAATTACATTTATAAAAGAGTTAAAAAAATTAAATATAAGTCTTCCTATTATTATTACAAGTGCATATATTGATGAAGACAATATTAAAGAATTAAGAAAATTAGATGTTAATCATCACTTTAGTAAGCCAATAAACTATAAGAGATTTTTAGAAAGTATGCAAGAAATTATGATGGTAAGATAAAAAAAGAGTGTTAACTCTTTTTTTATTTATCTTTAGCAGTTGAGCATCTATTTACAAGATATAAAATTGAGTTATAGTCTAAATCAGAGTGTTGACTTAATCCTATTTCACAAGTTTTAGATGTACTAAATGCATATTTTGCATCTTTTGTTTTTTCTTTTAGTGTTCTAAGTGCAGATTCATTTAATTCAGGGAATGTAAAACCTCTATCTCCTGCAAATCCACAACATTGAATATCAGCTGGAATAATTACTTCTTTTGCACAAAGATTAGCTAATGTTTTAAATTTATTTTCTAAACCCATTTTTCTTGAACTACATGTAGTATGAATTGTTATTGGTTCATCAATTTGTTTGAAATCTAACTCATCAACTAAATAATCTAATACAAACTCAATGGGTTCATAAACTTTTATTGAACTATCAAATTTTTCAAGCATAGTTTTTGTACATGGACTCATATCACATAATACAGGATATTCTCCATATTCACTTGCTGTTAATAATGAAGCTTGAAGTTCTTGTGATTTTGTAAGACCTGCGTCTATGAAACCTTTTGAACTTAAAGGCATTCCACAACAAAGATTTTCTAAATTATCAGGGAATATGATTTGGTAACCAGCTTTTTTAAGTAATTCAACGGTTACCTCATATACAGTTTTATCTTCAGTTGAAACAGAGCTATTACCCATTGTTCTATTTATACATGAAGGAAAATATATAACTTTTTTATCTTTAAGTGGCTGTTCAAAATCAGTATTAATTGAAGTTGCCCTAGGCAAATTCTCATTCCATAATGGAAGTTTGTTTTTAGTGATTTTTCTAAGACCACTTGTAACTGTTTCCATACTTGCAGTACCTAAAATTTTATGTGCAAAGTTTGCAGTGTGTAGACCAATTTTAACAGTACTTAATGTTCTAGAGAAATTATTAACAACACTATTTGCTATACTTTTTTCTCTTGGAGTAATTTGTTCAGCTCTTAAATATTTTGTTAAGCTTCCCGTATCAATATTTACAGGACAAGAGCCAGAACATAAACTACATGTCGCACATGTTTCTATTCCATCATATTGATATAAATCCCTTAATTTTTTAGCCTCAACTATTTTACCTATGCTTTCTAATCTAGATATTTCTCTATTAGCTACAATTCTTTGTCTTGGGCTTAAAGTAAGCTCATTAGAAGGACAGCTTGGTTCACAGAATCCACATTCAATACATTTATCAACAAGGTCATTAGTTGCAGGCATACCTTTTAAGTTTTTAATATGTGCTTTTGGATCATCATTTATGATAACACCTGGATTTAATAATCCTTTAGGGTCAAATAAATTTTTAATCTCTTTCATTATATCAAGTGCAGTTTTCCCCCACTCTACTTCAATAAATGAAGCCATATTTCTACCTGTTCCATGTTCTGCTTTTAAACTACCTTGATGTTTAACTGCAACGGAATTAACAACATCATGCATAAATGCATCATATCTTTGAATCTCTTTTTCATCATCAAAGTTTTGTGTAAATACAAAGTGGAAATTACCTTCTAAAGCATGTCCAAATATTAGTGCTTCATGGTAATCATGTTTTTTAAATAATTCTTGCAGTTCTAATGTAGCTTCAGCTAAAGCTTCAATAGGATAAGCAACATCTTCAATAATTACTGTTGTTCCATTTTCTCTAACAGCTCCAACAGCAGGGAATAAACCTTTTCTGATTTTCCAATATAAAGTATACTCTTCAATGTCTTTAGTAAAATATATCTCTCTTTTTACTTCATATTCAGCAAGTAATTCTAAAATTTCTTTTATTTGAATATCAAGAGTTTCATCATTTACAGCTCTAGTCTCAATTAATAGTGCTGTTACTTCATTATCAAAATCTTTAATAAAGTCAGGCATTGCAGGGTCATTTTCTATACTTCTAAGCCCTGCTCTATCCATTAGCTCAACAGCATCAACTGTAATTGTTTTATTATCTCTAGCTAATTTTAATTTTGTAACAGCATTACATGCTTCTTCAACATCTTTAAAATAAATTAAAGCACTTGCTTTATCTTTATAATCTTCAACTGTATAGTAAGTAATTTCTTCAATAAATGCTAAAGTTCCTTCACTTCCTATTATTAAATGTTGTAAAATTTCAAATTCATCTTTAAAATCTATTAATGAATTTAAAGAGTAACCACATGTGTTTTTGATTTTAAATTTCTTTTCAATTAAAGCTCTTAATTCTTCATTTTCAACAGTTTTATTTGCAAGATTTTTTAAGTTTGATAAAAATTCACTATGTGTTTTTCTAAATTCATTTTTACTATCTTCACTACTTGTATCAAGTTTTGAACCATCTGCAAAAATCAGTTTCATGGATTTTAATGTTTTGTATGAGTTTTGAGAAATTCCACAACACATACCAGATGCATTATTTGCAGCTATTCCACCTATCATAGCAGCATTTATACTTGCAGGATCTGGACCAATTTTTTTACCAAACGGTGCTAGTAAATTATTTACTTGAGCACCTGTTAAAGCTGGTTGTAGAGCAATATAACTTTTATCATCTGCAATTTTAAAATTTGTAAATTTTCTTGAAGTTATTATTAAAATACTATCACTAATTGCTTGACCTGAAAGAGATGTTCCAGCTGCTCTAAAAGTAATAGTTAAATTTAATTCATTTGCTAATTTTATGATTTCTTCTACTTCATTAGCATTGTCTGTTTTAATAACAATCTTTGGAATTAATCTATAAAAAGATGCATCAGTTCCATATGTTAATGTGTGTAATTCATCAGTAAAAATTCTATCTTTTTCAATTTTTACTGAGATTTGATCATAAAAGTTTTGATATCTACTTTCTAACATAATTTATCCTTAGTCTCCTGTCGTCATTCCAAAGAACTCTGGATAGAATGCTACTATACCTAGAACTATAATTTGAATTATAATAAATGGAACTACACCTTTGTAAATTTGTGTTGTTCTTACACTTTTTGGAGCACATCCTTTTAAGTAGAACAAACTAAATCCAAATGGTGGGGTTAAGAATGACGTTTGTAAATTCATTGCAATTAAAATTGCAAACCATACTGGATCAACACCAAGTGCTTGTGATACAGGAATTAAAATAGGAACAATAATATATGAAATTTCAATAAAGTCAATAAAGAATCCTAATATTAAAATTGCAATCATTGTAAAGATAATGAATCCCCATTTCTCATCTCCAGGTAAACTCATAAAGAAGTGTTCAACAATTTCTTCTCCACCTGTATAAGAGAACACCATTGAGAATGCTGTTGCACCAATTAAGATACCAAATACCATAGATGTAATCTTAACAGATTCCATAGATGCTTCTTTAACTGTTTGAATACTAAATGATTTATACATAACAGCTAATAAAATTGCACCAATACAACCAACAGCTGCTGATTCAGTTGGAGTTGCAATTCCTGCAAATATTGAACCAAGTACTAAAACAATTAGTGTTAAAGATGGAATAATATCAATTAATGCTTTTCTTACTTGAGCAGATTTTTTACCTCTTGTTACATCAGCAGGAATAGCTGGTGCCATTTCTTTATAGAAGTATGATACTACTAAAATAAATAAGATATAAGCTCCAACTAAAGCTAAACCAGGACCAATAGCAGCTGCAAATAAATCACCAACAGGTACTTGGAATACATCTCCTAAGATAATTAATACAATTGATGGTGGAATAATCTGACCTAATGTTCCAGATGCACAAATAGTACCACAAGCAAGTGGAGTACTATATTTATATTTAAGCATAACAGGTAATGAAATAACACCCATTGCTACAACTGAAGCTCCAACAACTCCTGTTGAAGCTGCTAATAATGTTCCAACTAAAACTGTAGAAATAGCAACACCACCTCTAATTTCACCAAATAAAAGACCCATTGATTCTAATAATCTTTCAGCTAGACCTGTTTTTTGTAAAATAATACCCATGAAAATAAACATAGGAATTGCCATAAGAATAGTATTTTGTTGAATTGAATAAATTCTAAATGGCATAAAGTCGAACATTGCTACACCTTCAGCTATACCACTATTTAGTATAGTCATAAATGTATCACTCTCTTCAGCATATCTAGCTATTTCGTATACACCAGCTATAAGACCAAAGAAAACTGATACAGCAGCAAAAGTAAAGGCTACAGGAAAACCAATTAACAGCATAAATAATGCTGTAAAGAACATTATAATACCAATCATTCTAGTTCTCCTTTTTTAGCTAATGCATCTTTTTTCATATCTTCAATTTCACTTTTCATATTATATGAATCATCAGGATGTAGTCCTAGGTAGTTGTTTAAATTCTTAATAAAGAATCCAATTGATGTAATTATCAATAAAAGAAAAGATAAAGGAATAAGTGCCTTTACTACCCATCTGTTTGTAAGACCACCTGGATCGCCACTTTGCTCACCTGATAAAAATGACTCATAGGCATTATCTATAGAAGCGATACCAACTAAAAATGCTATAGGAAAGATAAATAGGAATACTCCAACCATATTTATCATAGCCTTCTTTTTAAATGATAATCTATCATAAATGATATCAACTCTAACGTGACCATCTTCTTTTAGTGTATAAGCTACACCAAGTAAAATAATTACTGAGAAAAGATGCCATTCCATCTCTTGCATAGCAATACTTCCAGATTTTAAAAAGTATCTCATGATAACGTCATAAAAAACATTTAAAATCATTAACACCATAGCAATACCAGTAATAATACCAATATAGTCAGCAAACTTGTCGAATGCTTTTTCTAGTTTTAACAACATAAAATTTCCTTTGGGGGTTTTAACACAATAAGTCAGAAAAACATACTTTATAAAGTATACTTTTGTAACCCATATATTTGTTTATTATCTCCAAAAGGAGATAATAAAAATATACTTAATCTTATAAGTTATCTTTTAAGAATAAGTAGTCAGACATTTCAGTCCACTTTCTAGCTTTTCTTTGATACTCAGCTTGTGAATCTAAAACTTCTTTTAATAATGGATTTTTAGCTTTCATTTCAACTAATAACTCATCATTTGCTTTTTTCATAGCATCCATAACTTCTTTAGGGAAAGTTTTAACTTTGATATTTGGATATTCAGCACCCATTTTATCCCATGCGTTTGCACTCATGTGGTAGTTTTGAATATACATATCATATGCAGAAACTCTCATAGCAGTTACTAAGATTTGTTGTAAATCTTTTGGTAATTTATTGAATTTTCTTTCATTTACTAAGAATTGTAATTCAGTTGCTGGCTCGTGCCAACCTGTATAATAGAAAGGTGCAATTTTATGGAATCCCATGTTGATATCCATTCCAGGCCCAACCCATTCTAATGCGTCAATTGTACCTCTTTCAAGTGCTGTATATAACTCACCTGAAGCAATGTTAGTAACAGTTAAACCTAATTTCGCCATAACTTCACCAGCAAATCCAGGAATTCTCATTTTTAGACCTTCTAAGTCCGCAACAGAATTAATCTCTTTTCTAAACCATCCACCCATTTGGTTACCAGTGTTTCCACCAGGGAATGATAATACTTTGTGTTTTTTGTATGCTTTTTGCATTAATTCCATACCACCACCGTAGTAGAACCATGCATATTGCTCATTAGTAGTCATACCAAATGGCATTGTTGTAAATGGTAAAGTATTAATGTCTTTACCTTTCCAGTAATATGATGCAGAGTGACCCATATCATATTGACCACCTTTAACCATATCAAAAATACCTAAAGCAGATTTATGTTTATTTGAAGCATCTACTCTAATTTGTAGTCTTCCATCAGACATTTCCTCTACCATTTTAGACATGTTTTGAGGTGCATCAATAAATGGTGATAATGTTGGTCCCCAAGTTGTAGCAAGTTTCCACTTGTAAACTCTATCTGCTGCAGATGATGCAGTAGCTGCGATACCTAAAATTAACGACGAAGTAACTAATAATTTAGCTGTTTTCTTTAACATTGTTTTCTCCTTAGTTTTTCATTCATTTAAATTCTAACTACATCAAATGAAAATAATATGATATTTTTTGACATATTTTTTAAATTTAAGAAGTTTTAAAAATATAACCTGTGTCAACAATAGTCTGAATATATTCGTTGTTTAAATGCTTTCTAAGCCTTCTTACAAGACTTCTAATAGAATCAAGTGAAGCAAAGTTACCTTCCCAAACATAATTTTCAATTGATTCATATGATAAAATTTGATTTTTATTGTCTAAAAACAAATTCATTAATAATTTTTCTTTCTTAGTTAATCTTATTTCTTCTTCACCAATTTTTATATTTGATGATTTAAAATCAAAATAAGAATTTTCATCAAACTGTATTAGATCATCTTGAATCTTACAAAGTTTTTGAACTTTGATTTCTAATTCATCTATAAAAAATGGTTTTTTTAAATAATCATTACAACCAAAATCATAGGATTGTTTAATTATGTCTAGTTCAACGGATGCAGATATTATAATTACAGGAACTTCTGTATAAAATTCTCTAATTTTTTTTAGTATCTTTATGCCGTCAATATTTGGTACATTTATATCTAAGATAAAACATGAAAAACCATCTGCGATTGCTTCATATGCTTGTGCACCATCTATAAAACTTTCAACTTTATAACCCTTTAGTTTAAGTCTTTTAGTAATAGTTTCATTTAGTTTTTTGTTGTCTTCAAGTAATAATAGTTTCATTTATATCCTTTGATTAGGAAGTTTTATTGTAAAGATTACATTTTGATTGTCATTGTTTACACTGATATTTCCATTCATTTTATCTTCAATTATAACCTTTGCCATATATAATCCAAGACCTGTACCTTCAACTTTAGTTGTAAAATAAGGTTCAAAAATCGAATGAATTATTGTTTCATCAATTCTACCACCATCATCGGTGATTTTGATTTTAGTATTTTTTTGTGTTTTATCAATATCAATTTGTATTTTTCCTTTATCATTAGTGTTCTCATTTTTCTCAATTAATTTATTTTTTGCATTATTAATGATGTTTAATAATACTTGCTTAAATTCATTTTCATAACCATATATTAATATTTCTTCATCTTTTTGATTGTAGTTAATCTCTAAAATAATATTTGAATAAAAAATTTGTTTACCAATAATTTCTATAATTTCATCTATACATTTCTTTACAGCAAACTCTTGTTTTTTAGTTGATGGTTTTAGGAAATTTCTAAAGTCATTTAATGTTTTTGACATATATTTTATTTGTACCATTGAATCATTTACAAATTCTTTTACATCACTATCTTTTAATTCATCAAGTAAATAAGATGTTTCAATATCTTGAACTTGTGCTGATAATTCAACTAAAGGCTCATTCCATTGGTGTGCAATTGCTGCTATCATATCACCCATTTCTGCTAATTTATTTTGTTGAATCAGAAACTGTTTTTGTTGAATTCTATCTGTAATATCATCCATAATACATACTATACCACCTATTGTTCCATCTATATTTCTATAAACAGCTTTATTTAGAATAATATGTTTCATATTATTTGATGGAGTATGAAATGTAAACTCTGAAGTACTAGTTCCGAAGTTTTCGAGAAGTTCTTTATCAATTTTATTATTTTTACTAGCAATTTCAAAGGGAAAAAAGTCAAATGTAGTTTTACCTACAACTTCATCAGTAGAACAAGCTACTAAATTTGAAAAGGCAAGATTACATCCTAAAAATTTACCATTTGTATTTTTGTAATATATAGGATTTGGAATAGTGTCTAATAATACTTTGTCAAATTCAATTCTATTTGATAACTCTTTTTCAAGTTTTACTCTTCTTTGAATATTTGCTCTTAAAATTAATATAATAATGATTAGTGTTAAAATTAAAATAACCGTTATCATCAAGAATTTTGTGTATTGTCTGTATATAGTATTTGGCTGATTTATTAGTTTGTAATCTTCTACAAAGGGAGATATATCAATATTAAATTTTTCTAATTCACTATAATCAAACATGTATTTATTAGGAGATTTCTCTAAAATAGGAATACTACTAATATTTTTATTTCTTAATAGTACTTCTAGAGCCATTTTTGAAACAGCTTGACCTTGTCCAACAGCTGATGTTAATAATCCCCCAACAATTCCATAATTAAGATAAAAATCCCATAGTCCATAAATAGGAACAGGGCTTACTTCTTTTATTTGTTTGAAACTTTGTTTGTATGTGAAATATTTCCCTGTTGTATCTTTAAATAAAAGTACAAATAAAATCACATCATTTTCTTTTAAATTTGAAACAGTTTTTTTAAGAGATTTTATTTCCATTTTATCAATATATTTGATATTGAATTTATTTTCATATTTACTTGTATATTTATCTAAATCTTTTTTTACAGCTAGACCCGTGCTTGACCTATCATTTATGATAATTAGATTTTCTAAATCAGGATGTAAATCAGATATTAACTCAAGATTTTTTTCTAAGTCAACTTGTTCTACAACTCCACTCATAAAACTATTAAGATTATCGTTTAAAAAATCTATTTTATTGAAATTGTTAATTCCACAAAATAAAATTGGTAAATCTTTGAATAAATCTTTGTGGTGTTTTTTTGCAAAATCATAGGCATGATTATCACTAACAATTACTAAATCAAATTTTCTATCTTTAAATTGTTCTTTGTATAAAATTGCAAGTTGATCTAAGTATGCAGGAGTTGAAACTCTTTTAGTGTCCATATAAACTGTAGTTAGTTCAATATCTTTATAGTTGTCAAACTCATTTTCTATAGTTTTAGAAATATCATCAGTCCAAGTATAACCCTTATGATATGAATGAAGAAGAAGTACTTCTTTTGAGTTAGCAGCAAATAATATTGTATTAAAAAATATTAAGCTAAATAGTATTATTTTGTTCATTGTTTTTCCCTATTTAGCTTATTATAGTTAAGATTTTATAAAAATAACATATCCAGATTTAGGACCATGTGCTCCAATTACAAGTGATTGTTCAATATCTGCTGTTTTAGAAGGTCCTGAAACAAAGGCTCCCCAACCTTTATTTGTGAAATCAATTTGTAAATAAGCTTCATGCATATTATTTAAAATTTCATTTTCATCTACTACAGTAATAATATTTTGGGCAATGAAGTATACACATCTATGTTTATTGTCTTCATCTTTAATCCATACTGCTCCATTTTCAGCAATTGCAAAATTTCCTTTTACTATTGCTAAATCAATATCTTTTAATTCATGTCCATCATTTGCTTCATTAGCATCAAAATTTCCAAGATTACATCCTTCAACATTTGTTGCAATTAGTTTTTCATCGGGATAAATTGATTTAATAGTTTCATCTAATTGATCTTTTTCAATTAATAATGCTTTTCCACCAACCGCTTCAATCATTTCAGAAAATTTTTCAAATTTATTTTCAAAAGTAATTCCAAAATTTTCATATGAGCTTGGTAAATCAACATCTGCAACTTTATTATTTTGTCTTATAGCATTTAATATAGCATCTTTACTACTCATTATAAATCTCCTTCTTTAAACATCTCTTTGAAGCTTTTTGGTGGCATTTTTGGCATGTCTCTTTGTTTTCCCCAAACATTTGCTTTACTGTAAACTAAAGACTTAGGAAGTTTAGGAACTATTTTTCTAGCCATTTTTCCAGCAAAATCAAATAATTTTGGTTTTTCCATAAGCCAAGCTGTAATTTTCATAGCTCTTTTTTTAGATGGGTCAATCATATTAAGATTTCCTAAATCTTGTCTTCTTGCATATAATTGTGAGTCAAGATTAATTTTTACAGGACATACATTTGTACATGAACCACATAAAGTACAAGCAAATGGTAATGAACTATGTTTTTCAGGTTCTTTAACAGCTCCTAAAATTGAACCAATTGGTCCTGGAATAACATATTCATAAGAATGTCCACCACTTCTTCTATAAATTGGACAAGTATTCATACAAGCACCACATCTTATACAGTTTAATGCTTTTGTATATTTATCAGAAGATAAGAATTCACTTCTTTGATTATCTACAATAATAATATGCATTTCACCATCTTGGATTGAACCATGGAAATGCGATGTATAAGTTGTAATAGGCTGACCTGTAGCACTTCTTGCTAATAATCTTGTAAATACAGATAAGTCTTCTAATCTTGGAATGATTTTTTCAATACCCATAGAAGCGATATGAAGTTTAGGTACACTTGCACCCATATCAGCATTTCCTTCATTTGTACAAACTACAACTCCACCTGTATTTGCTATTGCAAAATTAACTCCAGTCATTCCTGCTTGTGCTGTTAAAAAGTCATTTCTTAAGGCTTCTCTAGCAGCTCTTGTAAGATATGTTGGATCATCGTTTCCTTTTTCAGTGCCCAAATGCTCAACAAAAGTATCAGATACATCTGATTTTTTTAAGTGAATAGCAGGTAGTACAATATGTGAAGGTGGTTCATTTCTTAATTGAACAATTCTTTCACCAAGATCTGTATCAATAACTTCAATTCCTCTTTCTTCTAAGTAAGGATTTAAATGACACTCTTCTGTTAACATTGATTTTGATTTAACTAATTTAGTTACATTATTTGAATTTAAAATATTGTAAGCAATTTCATTGTGTTCAGCAGCATCTTTTGCCCAGTGAACAATTATTCCTTTTGCTTTAGCATTTTCTTCAAATTCTATAAGATATTTGTCAAGGTTTGCCATAGTATGAGTTTTAATTTGATTAGCTAGTTCTCTAAGCTGTTCCCATTCAGGAATAGTCTTTGTAGCCATATCTCTTTTTTGTCTAACCCACCATAATGATTCATCATGCCAATGCATTCTTTCATCATTTTTAACAAATTCTTTAGCATTATTTGGATGTGTTTTTACACTCATACTAACTCTCCTTGCATAGTTGAAAGTTTTTCACCTGCTAAAATTTGAGTTATGTGCATTACTTTTATTTTTTGATTGTTTCTATTAATGATTCCATCTAAGTGCATTAAACAACTCATATCAGCACCAACTATAACTTCAGCATTAGAATCTAAATGATCTTTGATTCTGTCTTTTCCCATAGCAATAGAAATATCTTCTTCGCTAACACTAAATGTTCCACCAAAACCACAACATTCATCTTTTCTTTTTAGTTCAACTAATTCAATATCTTTTACAATATTCAAAATGTTTTCTAGTTTTGAATTATATGGAATATTTAATTCTGTAGGTGTTCCAAGTTTTAACATTCTGTGTCCATGACAAGAGTTATGAAGCCCTACTTTGTGATTGAAATCAACATTAATATTTAAATTTTCAACACCTATAACATCATGTAAAAATTCGCACACTTCATATATAGAAGCTTTTACTTTATTGAAATCTGTATCATTTTCAAAAAAAGTAGCATAGTGATCTTTTACCATTGATACACAAGAACCACTAGGAGCTACAATATAATCATACTTTTTAAATGTATTTACAAATTTTTTTGCAAGACCTTCAATATCTTTAGAACATCCAGAGTTAGCCATAGGCTGTCCACAACATGTTTGCTCTAGAGGATATTCGATGTCTAGATTTAAATTTTTTAAAATTTTATAAGTTGATTTACAAATTTCAGGATAGAGTTCGTTCATAAAACAGGGAATAAATAGTCCTATTTTCATTAGGTCTCCTTAATAAGATATAATGAAATAGTAATACTATTATATGAAATATTTATGATAAATCAATATTTGTTAGTTAATTTGAGAAATTTTTACACCATTGTCTTTTATAAACTTTGAAATAATATTAGAGTCTGTGTGTTCATAGGCTTTGTCATAGACTATTTCTTTAATTCCTGCTGCAATTAAGTTTTTTGAACATTCACTACAAGGCTCTAAAGTTACATATATTGTAGCGCCTTCTATACTTATTCCTTTTCTAGCTGCCCAAATTAAAGCATTCATTTCCGCATGAATTTCATATGTTTTTGACCAATCATGATGATCTTTTGTGTATTCACCATTCCAGTGGTCCTTACAATTTGTATATCCAGCTGGAGTTCCATTGTATCCTGTTGATAAAATTCTTCCATCTTTTACAATAACTGCACCTACTTGTTTTGATACACATTTAGACGCATTAGCAATTTCTTTTGCAATATTTATGAAATTTTTGTCACTAATCATTTTATTAGCCTTAATTATTTTTTATAATTATAATCAATTAAAAAACTTTTTTGCCTTAACTGCTTAAAAACTTAAAAAAACCTTTTTTTAAGCCTATAATGCTAAAAAATTATAATAATTGTGATAATATAAGCGAAAATTTGTAAAAAAAGGTCTAATATGCAATTTAAAGATATCAAAGAATTAATCAGAGTTTTTGATAAAAGTGATTTAAATAAGTTAAAAATCAAAGATGGTGATTTTGAGATTTCTATGCAAACTGGTTTTGAAGGAACTGTAGTTACAACAGCTGCCGCTCCTGTTGCTGCTGCCCCTGCACCTGTTGCTGCTCCTGCTGCTACAGCTCCTGTTGCAAGTGAAACTGCTGCTCCTGCTACTATTGCAGGTGAAACTATAAACGCTCCAATGGTTGGAACATATTATGCTTCTCCGTCTCCTGAGTCTCCAGCATTTGTTAATAAAGGTGATACAGTTAAAAAAGGTCAAACTTTATGTATTTTAGAAGCAATGAAAATTATGAACGAAGTTGAAGCTGAATATGATTGTAAAATTGTTGATATCTTAGTTGAAAATGGTTCTCCGGTTGAATTTGACATGGCAATGTTTGTTGTTGAAAAATTATAATAGAGTAATTTGACATGGCAGAAATTAAAAAAATATTAATCGCTAATAGGGGTGAAATAGTTCAAAGAGCTATTAGAACTATTAGAGAAATGGGTAAAAAATCAGTAGCTGTATATAGTGCTGGTGATAAAAATGCTTCATATTTAAAGCATGCAGATGAAGCTATTTGTATTGGAGATGTTAAATCTGTTGATTCATATTTAAATATTCCTGCAATTATCACAGCAGCTGAAATTACAGGTTGTGATGCTATTTTCCCTGGTTATGGATTTTTATCAGAAAATCAAGATTTTGTAGAAATTTGTAAATTACACAAAATCAAATTTATCGGTCCATCTGTTGAAGTAATGGAAAAAATGGCTGATAAATCAAAAGCTAAAGAAGAAATGATTAGAGCAGGTGTTCCTGTTGTTCCTGGTTCTGATGGTGCTGTACACTCTGTTGAAGAAGGTAAAAAAGTAGCAAAAGAAATTGGATATCCAATCATGGCTAAAGCTTCTGCTGGTGGTGGTGGAAGAGGTATGAGACTTATTGAGTCTGAAGAGAAGTTTGAACAACTTTTCACAGCTGCATCTTCTGAAGCATTAGCAGCATTTGGTGATGGTACAATGTACCTTGAAAGATTTATTAATAAACCAAGACATATTGAAGTTCAAGTTCTTGGTGATAGTCATGGAAATGCTATTCATATAGGTGAAAGAGATTGTTCTTTACAAAGAAGACACCAAAAAGTTATTGAAGAATCACCTGCTATTTTATTAAATGATGAAACTAGAGCTCATTTACATGATGTAGCTGTAAAAGCAACTAAATACTTAAACTATGAGGGTGCTGGAACTTTTGAATTTTTAGCTGATGATCAACAAAATATTTATTTCATGGAAATGAATACTAGACTTCAAGTTGAACACCCTGTATCTGAAATGGTTTCTGGTATGGATATTATTGAATGGATGATTAAAGTTGCTGAAGGTGAACATTTACCTGCTCAAGAAACTATTAAATTCAGAGGTCATGCTATTGAAGTTAGAATTACAGCTGAAGATCCAAATTCATTTTTACCAAGTCCTGGTAAAGTAACTCAATGGTTCGTACCTGGTGGAAGAAATGTAAGAGTTGATTCTCACGTTTATTCAGGATACGTAGTACCACCATATTATGACTCAATGATTGGAAAACTAATCGTATGGGGAAGAGATAGAAATAAAGCTATCAATATTATGAAGAGAGCATTAAATGAATTTGAAGTAGAAGGAATTAGAACTACAATTCCATTCCACCAAAAAATGATGGAAAATGATGATTTTATTGCTAATAATTACGATACAAAATACTTAGAAGGTTACAAAAGTCTAGACGACTTATAGAAAAAAACCTTTTTCTACTATCTAAAAGTATATATTAATATACTTTTAGATATAATCCACCAAATTACACACAGACATATACTATTTTTAAACGATTGATAAAAATCAAAAACTAAATGAAAATATCTCTAGATAATAACCTACTTTAAAATTGAGTTGTAAAAGTATGAATGAAAGATAGTCTTTTATGCGGGTGTGTATTTTAAAAAAATATATACTTAAGGTAAAAAATGACTTTTAACGAATTCAACTTCAAAACAAACTTACAATCGGCGATTGATGAGGCAGGTTTCAAAGAACCAAGTCCAATTCAAGAACAAGCAATACCAGTTATCCTAGAGGGAAAAGATATTGTAGGTCAAGCGCATACAGGTACAGGTAAAACTGCAGCATTTGGTTTACCAGTTTTAAATAAATTAAAATGTGATGGTTCAGTTGAAGCAGTTGTAATTGTTCCTACAAGAGAATTAGCAATGCAAGTTAGTGATGAAATATTTAGATTTGGTAAAAATTTAAATGTAAACACTGCAACTGTATATGGTGGACAATCATACTCTAGACAATTAAAACATATTGAAAATGCAGGTGTTATTATTGCAACTCCAGGTAGATTTTTAGACTTATTAAGAGGTAAAAAAATCGACATTAAACCTGATTATGTTATTTTAGATGAAGCAGATGAAATGCTTGATATGGGATTTTTAGATGATATCAAAGAAATATTTACATTTATGCCTGCTAAGAGACAAACTTTATTATTCTCAGCAACAATGCCACAAGCTATTAAAAATCTTGCTAAACAAATTTTAAATGAGCCTGAGTTCATTACGCTAACTAAAAAAGATATCACTAACTCTAAAATCACTCAAACATATTATGTTGTTGATGAAAAAGAAAGAGATGATGCTTTAATTAGATTATATGATTACAAAAACCCAGAAAAATCAATTATTTTCTGTAGAACAAAAAAAGAAGTAGATAGACTTTCTACATTCTTAGTATCTCAGGGATTCTCTGCAAAAGGTCTTCATGGAGATATGGAGCAAAGACAAAGAGAAGAAGCTATTAATGCATTTAAAAAGAGTAAATTAGAAGTATTAATTGCAACTGATGTTGCTGCTAGAGGATTAGATGTAAATGATGTAACTCACGTATTTAACTACCATTTACCGTTTGATTCTGAGTCTTATGTTCACAGAATTGGTAGAACAGGAAGAGCTGGTAAAGAAGGTATGGCTGTATCTATTATTACTCCACATGAGTTTAGAATGATGCAAAAAATTGAGAAAAATATTGGTGCTAAATTAGAAGCTAAAATTATTCCAAATGTATCTTCAGTTAAAGAGAAAAAAATTACGTCTTTAAAAGATAAAATTAAAGCTCAAGAAGTAAAAGATTATGCAATGAATATTGTTGAAGAATTAAAAGAAGAATTTGATATTTCAACTATTGCATTTAAACTAGCTTCAATTCTTGCTAATGATACTTATGTAAAAGGTAGCAATAATATCGGTAAATCTGAAAATGATATCCTAAGATTAATTGAAAAAGCTAAAACTCAAAGAGGCGATGATAGAAATAGCCCAAGAAATAGAAGAGGTAACTCTAGTAGAAGAGGTGGTGGAAACAATAGAAGAGATAGAGAAGGCGGTTCTGAAAGAAGAAACGGTGGATTTAGATCTAGAGGTGGTAGAAGCGGTGGAAGCTCTTCTTCTTCATCTTCATCATCAAGAAGAAGAGGTTAAACCTCTCTTCTTTATTTAATTACTTCTTTTAAATACTTTTTTTAAAAAACCTACAGAAATCTTCAATAATCAAATTATTCTTTTATATTATTCTTATAAAAATATAAATTATTTTAATTTTTAACATACTAATAAGAACACAATTTTACTAAAAAAGCTAAAAATATTTCATAGAAATATTGAAATTTATATAGAACAAAATATAGTCTTTTTAAATATAATAGGACTAAAAGCTATAAAAATTTAAGTTTTATTTAAGTTTATTGTAATTAATTAATGACTACTATTCTATAATTTTAAAATTACTCAACAGTTACAAGGAAAAATATTGGATATTAAAACAATAGACACATTTGATAGAGCAACTAATAAGACTCTACCAAGTTTTGCTAAATTTTCTTTAGCAATGGTATTTATAGCAATAGTATTTATATGGTCATACACAAGTCATGGTGATGTTCCTAATAATACATTCTTAATTATAGGTGCAGTTTTTGGTGCTTATATGGCTATGAATATTGGAGCAAATGATGTTGCTAATAATGTTGGTCCTGCGGTTGGTTCAAAAGCTTTAACACTAGGAACAGCTATTATCGTTGCAGCTATATTTGAAGCAGCTGGAGCTTTAATTGCAGGTGGTGATGTTGTTAAAACAATTAAAAAAGGAATTATTGACCCTGGTTTAATTGATAATCCAGAAATATTTATTTGGGCTATGACAGCTGCTTTATTATCAGCTGCTTTATGGTTAAATTTTGCAACTTCAGTTGGAGCACCTGTTTCAACTACTCACTCTATTGTTGGAGGAGTTATGGGGGCTGGAATTGCAGCTGCTGGATTTGCTATTGTTTCTTGGGGAACTATGGGGAAAATTGCCGCTTCATGGGTAATTTCTCCAGTATTAGGTGGAATAATTGCAGCTTCCTTTTTGTATTTTATAAAGACAAAGATTGTCTTTAAAGATGATATGGTCGAAGCTGCTAAAAAGTTTGTACCTTATTTAATAGCACTTATGACTTGGGCTTTTTCTACATACTTAATAGTTAAAGGTGTAAAAAAACTAATTAAATTTGATTTCCTAACTTCTGCATTAATTGGTTTAGCTATTGCTGTTGTAGTATATTTTTTAGTAAAACCTATGATTGCAAAAGCAGCTGATAAAATCGAAAATACAAGAGAAGGTATAAATACTTTATTTACTATTCCTTTAATCTTCTCAGCAGCATTACTTTCATTTGCTCATGGTGCAAATGATGTTGCAAATGCAATTGGACCATTGGCAGCTATTAACGATGCTATTGTGAACTCTTCTGTTTCTTCAAAAGTTGATATTCCATTTTGGGTTATGTTAGTTGGAGCAATTGGTATTGCTGTAGGACTTGCATTATATGGACCTAGACTAATTAAAACAGTTGGTAGTGAAATTACTGAATTAGATCAAATTAGAGCTTATTCTATTGCTATGGCTGCAGCTATTACTGTTATTATAGCTTCTCAGTTAGGTCTTCCTGTTTCTTCTACACATATTGCTGTTGGTGGTGTATTTGGTGTTGGATTCTTAAGAGAATACTTAGACTCAAGTGATAAAAGAGTAACTGATAAATTAAGAAAGAAATTTAAAAAACATAAAAAAGAGTTAGACTCTATGACAACTGAATTAGCTGAATTTGAAACAAAAGAAACAAAATCAAAATCAGATTATATTAGAATTGTTGAATTATACAAAGGTATTGAATTTAAAGAGGCTCAAGTAAAACAAGAAAAGAAAGATATTAAAGAAGAAAAAAGAACTACTTATGTAAAAAGAGATGCAGTTAAGAAAATTATTGCTGCTTGGATTATTACAGTTCCAGCTGCTGCTTGTTTATCTGCTATTGTATTCTTTACAATTAAAGGAATTATGTCTTAGGACATATTTTTTAAAACTTATATACATTATGATAGAATTCCTAAAAATTAGGATTTTTAGGATTCTTATCATAAGGACTTTATCATAGAAGCTGTTATATCAGTTCTTCCCGTTTATTTTTTTATATTACTTGGTTTTATCTCAAAAAAAGTTTTTAGAGATGAAATAAATGAAAGAACATTAGTACTATTATCATTATATTTTTTTCAACCAATTTTAATATTTTGGGGTTTAACAAAATCACCAATAAATTATGAGTTTATAGCCTCACCTATTATTTATTTAGCTATAGTTTTAGGCTTATTAGTATTTTTAATTCCCGCTGCTACTTTAATTTTTAAAGAAAGAACTGATCAATCAATTTATTTAGCTGTGGCTTTAGTAGGAAATACAGGTAATCTTGGTATTCCTTTAGGAATAGCACTTTTTGGTATAGAGTCAGTTCCTTATACAAGTATCATCAATATTGCTAATATTGTCTTTATTTATATTTTTTCAGTTTATTTTTTTGCTAGAGAACAATTTGCATTAAAAGATGCAATTCTTTCAATTTTAAAAATTCCGGGTATTTGGTTTGCCTTATTAGCCTTACTAATTAACTACAATGAAATATTAATCAATAAACATATTTATACAGCTTTAGAAATGGGTGCTTATACTTCTATGGTTATTCAGCTTTTAATATTTGGAATATATCTATCAAGTGTAAAAATAAAAACTATGCCATGGTATAGTTCTTTACAGATATCATTTGTTAAGCATATTTTATTGCCCGTAGTTGGAATAATAGTTGTTGTAAACTTTACAGATTTAAATCCTTTTGTTGCAAAGATTCTTATATTAGAACTTATGGTTCCCTTAGCTGTAAATAATGTAAATTTAGCTGCTTTATATCATTGTAAACCCTTTGATGTAGCTGCTAGTGTTTTGATTTCAAGTGCCTTGTTTGTTGGTTTATTAAGTATATATATTTATATTATAGATTATTACATTAAATAAAAAGGTCTATTTATGTGTGGAATTTTAGGTTGTAATTTTAATTCAGTAAATTTTGCTGAAGCTTTAAAATATATTGAAAATAGGGGACCTGATTTTCAAGATATAAAAGTTATAGAAAATAAAAGTTTTGGTCATACTAGATTATCTATAATTGATTTAGATAGTGAAGCAAATCAACCTATGGTTTTTGATGATATATTACTTGTTTTTAATGGTGAAATTTACAACTATAAAGAAATTATCAAAGATGAAAAAATAGAAGTTAAAACTGCTTCTGATAGTGAAGTTATAATAAGACTATATCAAAAATATGGCGATGACTTTTTAAATAAATTGAATGGAATGTTTAGTTTTTGCATCTATGATATGAAAAAAGATAGATATTTTTGCGCTAGGGATAGATATGGTAAAAAACCATTTTTCTATTATTTTAAAGATAATAAATTTATTTTTTCTTCATCAATAAAATCTATTTTAAAACTTTTACCTAAAAAGCCAAATCTAAATAAAGTAGCTTTATCAAAATATTTACAATACTTTACATCTTATGGTGAAGATACTTTTTATCAAGACATTAAGAAACTTGAAGCCGCTACTTATATGGTTTTTGAAAATAAAAACCTTACAACTAAAAGATTTTATAAAATTAATACCTATAAAAAAATCAAAGATGAAAATAGGGCACTAATTGATATTGAAGAACTACTATTTAAAAGTGTAGAAACTAGACTTGTAGGGGATGTCGAAGTAGCAAGTTTACTTAGTGGTGGAATAGATAGTTCACTTATTTCAGCTTTATATACAAAGATTTCTAACAAAAAAATCAATACTTACTCTATAGGATATGATGAATATAAAAATTATTGTGAATTAGATTATGCCCAAATAACAGCACAACATATTAATTCAAATCATAATCCTGTTGTAATTGGTAAGAATGATTTTATAGAGTATTTTGAAGATAGTTTAGAAGCATTAGAAGAACCTCATGGAGATAGTGCTGCTATTCCTTTGAATATATTAACTAGAAAAATTCATAATGATGGAATTAAAACAGTATTATCAGGTGAAGGAAGTGATGAAATTTTTTTAGGTTATGATAATTATGCAAAATTTTTAAAATATTATGAATTTGAAAAGACATTATCAGCCCACCAAAATGATTTTCTAGATGATATAATAGGTGCATTACAAAATAATACAAAAGAGAGTGAATATCTTAGAAGAATTGTAAAAAAACAGACTTTATATAATAGTTTTGGTGAAATTTACACAGATATTCAAAAGAAAAGATTATTTAAAAGAGTTCCATCTTTTAAGGGTGAAAAACCTAAAAATGACCCTGTAGATTGGATGAGTTACATTGATTTGAAAATATGGCTAGGTGATGGACTTTTAAGTAAAGTCGATAGAATTTCCATGAGAAATTCACTAGAGGTTAGAACACCATTTTTAGACTATAATTTAGTTAATTATATGTTTAGTGTTCAATCTAGTATAAAAGTAGGGGATACAAACAAGTATTTATTGAAAAAAGTTGCTAGTAAATATATACCTAATGAAATAATTAATAGAACAAAAAAAGGTTTTAATTCACCTTTTAATGAATGGTTACAGCAAGAGTATAAAGATGATATTTTAAATACAATTTTAAAAGTAAACAATGAAACAAACTTGTTTAATGAGAGTTATGTTAAACATATTTATGAGTTAGCAAAATCAAGAAAGTTTAAACAGCACTTGTATTCTTTGTATGTATTTGCTAAATGGTATGAAAAAGAGTATATGAATTAAGAAAAAAAATTGTATTATTTTTTGAAATGATAATTAAAATTAAAAAGGCAAAAAAGGTTAATTAAATGACAATTTTAATACCAGTTGATAGTAAAAATAGAGATGAATGCGTAATTGCTTCAATTGAAGAAAATAAAGCATGGGCTTTGATTAGGTTAGATGAAGGTAAAATTTGTGAAGTTGAATTTTACGATAGAAGAGAAGAGATTTTAGAGTGGATTGATGAACTAATTGTAATAAATGAAAGAGAATTAGTTTGGCCATTTTTAGATGAAGGTATCGGAATTTTAATAGCTCCTTTCCAAAAAAGTATAGACGAAATTATTGAAGCATACTTATTTAAAGACTTACACGACTTTAATGACACTCAAGATAATGAGCCTGAAGAGATTTAGGCTTAAACTTTTTATAACTTTTATTAATGTATCCTTAAAAAGTTATTTTTTAAGGCTTTAATAATGCATAATATTTTTTTTTACAGAACAGTAATTATTACAATTTTATTTAGTTTATCTTTATTTGCAAATGATTTTTATGATGGAAAAGCAAAACAAGATGTAAATGTAAGGTCAATGCCTGACTATGAAAGTAAAATTGCATATGTTCTTAGAAAAAATGAAGCAGTAAAAATTGAAGCTATCATTAAAACAAAAAATAAAGGCACATGGTACAAAATTGAAAAAGGTTTTGTAGTTACTAGATTTATTTTAACAGAAAACACAAATATTCCTTTAGTAAACTCTTTTGATGAATTAAAAGAATTACAATCTACTACAATTAAAAATGAAGTTATTGATATACCTAAAATAGCTCAAATAGATGAAGAATTACCTTCAGTTGCTACAGAAATTAATGAAGAAGAATCTATAAAAGCTAAAGAAATTATTGAAGAAACAAAAGAAGTAATAGAAACTGAAAATTTAGAAGAAAAAATAGAACAAAATAGTCCTAAAATAGTCTCTCAAGATTTAGAAATTAAAGAAGTTACACAACAGATTACAGAAGAAAAAACTCAAGAAAAACAAACTTATAATGAACCAATAGTTATAACAAAAGATGAAAGTTTCATTTCAAAGTATATAAATATTACATATATAGTTTATGGTCTTATAGGAATTGTATTTTTAATTTTACTAATATTTTTAATTGGTAAAATATTTTCAAGACCTAGTATATCTGATCAAATTGATGAACATAAAAAAAGAACAGACTCACTAAAAAAAGCTTTATCATCAAAAGAAGAAGAATAAATAATTAGATTCTACTTCTAAACTCCCAAAAATATTATATAATATAAGTACAAATTAATTAAAAGCAGTACTTATGGAAAAACAAATAATCGGTTGTAAAGAGATTATTTCTATTATAGATTTAGATTTATATGATTTAGATGCGAAAATAGATACTGGTGCAGATTCTAATGCTATTCACTGTGATGAAATTGAAATAAAAGATAATCAAGTTACCTTTAGATTATTGGATGAAGTTCATTCTTCTTATCACGGCAAAAAAATCACAATGCCTATTTACAAAATAAAAAAAGTTAAAAGTTCAAATGGTCAAGTTCAAAACAGACCTTCTATAAAGGTAAATGTTGAATTTATGGGAAATAAATATGAAAGTGTAATTTCATTAACAGATAGATCTGATATGAAATTTCCTATGTTAATTGGTAGAAAATTTATGGCAAATAAGTTTTTAGTGGATGTATCAAAAGAGTATTTAAGTGAAGAGTTTAGGAAGAATAAATAATGAGAGTTTATATTTTATCAAGAAATAAAAATCTATATTCAACAGATAGATTAGTTCAAGCAGCAGAGCAAAGAGGATGGGAAGTAAGAGTAATTGATTACTTAAAGTGTACTATTGAGATTATGAAGGGTGAATTAATAGTTAATTATTTAGGAAAAGTATTACCAACACCTGATGCTATTATTCCTAGGATTGGAGCTAGTAGAACGTTTTATGGTGCTGCTATGGTTAGACACTTTGAGATGATGGAAGTGTTTTCTACATCAGGAAATTTAGCAATTACTAGAAGTAGAGATAAATTAAGAAGTTTACAGGTTTTATCAAGATATGGAGTTGATATGCCTAAAACAGTATTTGCTTCTAATAAATCTAGTGCAAAAGATGTTATTGAATTAAGTGGTGGAGCTCCTTTAGTTTTAAAAATATTAGAAGGTACACAAGGTGTAGGTGTAGTTTTAGTAGATAGTGAAAAAGCAGCAAAATCAGTATTAGATGCCTTTTATGGAATGGAAGTAAACTTACTTGTTCAAGAGTTTATTGAAGAAGCAGGTGGAGCTGATATTAGAGCTTTAGTTGTTGGTGGTGAAGTTGTTGGAGCTATGAAAAGACAGGGTGCTGAAGGTGATTTTAGAAGTAATCTTCATCAAGGTGGAAGTGCTACAGCTTATAAACTAAATAGAAAAGAAAAGAAAACAGCTTTAGATGCAGCAAAAGCAATGGGTCTTGGAGTTTGTGGTGTTGATATGATTCCTTCAAAAAGAGGACCATTAGTTATGGAAGTTAATTCAAGTCCAGGTTTAGAAGGAATTGAAAAATCTACAGGTATTGATATAGCAAGTAAAATTATGGATTATATTGAAGCTAATGCAAAACCTATTAGTGATGGTGAAAAAATTGTTAAAAAAAGAAAAATAAAAAAAGATAATATTGGAGCATAATTGGAAGATTTTACAATACTTAATGAAAAAATAAAAAAAGGTGAAGATAAAACAATAAATCTTGAGTTACCTAAACTTTATCATACTTCAACGAGTATTCCAATTAGAATAATAAGAGGAAAAAAAGATGGTCCTACTGTTTTTATAAGTGCTGCTATTCATGGAGATGAATTAAATGGTATTGAAATCATAAGAAGAGTAGGTAGCCTTAGTATTCTTAAAAGATTAAAAGGTACATTAATTTTAATTCCTATTGTTAATACTTATGGAGTTATGACTTTATCTAGATATACACCTGATAGAAGGGATTTAAATAGATCTTTTCCTGGGTCTAGCAAGGGAAGTTTAGCAAGTAGAATTGCTAAAGCTTTTTTTGATGAAGTTGTACTAAAATGTGATTTAGGAATAGACTTACATACAGCATCAATTCATAAATCAAATCTTCCTCAAATTAGAACAAATTTAAGTGATGAATTTACTTATTCTTTAGCTAAAGCATTTCAAGCTCCATTGATGCTTCATTCTGATTTACGTGATGGTTCACTTAGGGCAGAAGCTCAAGAAAAAGGTATTCCAATTTTACTTTATGAAGCAGGGGAGGCATTAAGATTTGATGAGACTTCAATTAGAATTGGAGTTAAAGGTATTGTAAATGTTTTAAGACAAATGCAGATGCTTCCATTAAATTCAAAACAAAATAGTAAACTACCTATTGTTGTTAGAAGTAGTTCTTGGATTAGAAGTGCTGATAGTGGTATTTTAAGAACTATAAAAGCTTTAGGAGATACTGTTGTTCAAAATGAAATAATTGCCTTTATTGATGAACCTTTAGGGGATGGATTTACAGAAATTATTTCACCTTTTGATGGAGTAATAATCGGAAAATCACAAATACCTTTAATTCAAGAAGGTGATGCTATTTTTCATATAGCAAAATTCAAAAACCTAGAAACAGCAGAAAATAAAATCGAATATTTCAGTGAAGATGCCATTGAAACTAGTGAATTTAAAGAGTTAAATAGTGAAGAAATAATCCAATAGAAATAAATCTATTGGATTTTATCCTTTATATACATATTTTTTAAAATAAAAAGCATACTTTTTACTGATTTTTGATTTGCTGTTTCTTCAACAGTATGATAACCAGTTGTAGGGATTTGTAGGGTTGTTCCTTGAATTAAACCCTTTGATTCTTTTACAATTCTTCCTAATTCTGTACTACCTAATGTTAATAAATCTTTATTCTCTTCTTTTAATAGTTTATTCTTTTCTTGAATAAATAAGTCTTTACAAGAATAATCAATATTATATTTATGACAAAAGTTTTTAAGGCTTTTTAATAGCGGAGATTTAAATTTTGCATTTGCATCTCTGTTTCTTAATACAATATCTTGTAAATCAGCCTCTTGTCTATTTGCATAAGGACTTGTATCAAGAACTAATAATTCATTTGTATTTATGTTGTTTTTTGTAAACCACTCATATACATATCTCCAGCTTTTTCCCGCTTCTTCTTGAGCTGTAAAAAAGGCAGTACCTTCATAGCCTTTTTTATATAGATATATAATTATAGCTGCAGAAATTACGTTATCTAATTGGGCATAAATTAAATCATCATTTATATTTAGTTTATCCACAAAAGCAACAGGAGTTCCTGGTAATAAATGTTTTAGTCCGTCAACTTCAAAAAATAAGTTGTTTATTTTTTCTTGAATATAGACTTTTGTTATCTTACCAATTCCTAAATAGCTACCAGACCAAGGTTCATAAGCTTGAACATCTTGATTTAAAAATCTAGAGTTAATTTGTAAATATATATGTTCAGATACTGAATTTCCTTTAAGGTCACTTCTATTTTTAGCAAGAAATGCTGCAAATTGGAATTCATTAGGGCCTGTACAAACAAGTCCATGTCTATCTATGTGAGCACTAAGCATTCCATCATTTGGATTTTTGCCTTGCGCAACAAGTAAACCATCGTAGTATTCAGTTTTAATACCTAACTCATCTAATTCTCTTTTTAATGATAAAAAAAATGAGTGTTCATAACCTGTAACTGATGGTATTCTAATAAGTTGTTTTAAAGTGTCCAAAAAGATATCAAAGTCTTCAATATTATCAATTAATTCTTTTGATATCTCTTTTTTCAATTTTTTCATTCTCATGAAAAAGTCCTGATGTAAAATTAATTTCGTATTTTACACTATTTTTTTAATAAAGTTTCTCTTTTGAAATAATAATTCCATCATTGTCTGCATATACGTAGTCTCCAGGTTTTACAATTATTCCTTGAAAATCTAAAATGATATCTCTTTTTGCTTCAGTTTGTTCAAAATTTCTAAGTGGACATGTCCCAACAGCATATAAACCAACATCAATTTTTGCTGTTTCGTCTGTATCTCTTACATATCCATTTAATATAATAGCTGTCCAATTATTTTTTTTAGCATAACCTAAAAGTCTATCTCCTACCACTCCATAAAAGTGTTCTGAATTATCAACAACTACAATTTTACCTTCGCCATCTTCATCTCTAAGCATTTCTAATAGTGTAAAGTTACTTTTTTCTAACTTCATTGTCACTACTTGCCCATGGAATTTTTTTAGACCACCATAGTTTTTAAATTTTGCAGGTAGAACTTGTATTTTTTTATTTTGATTATCATCGCATAAATCTGCTGTTTGAAATTTCATGTTAAGCCTTTTAATATATTAATTAAAAGCTTACATTAAATATATGTAAGAATAATGTATTTATGAGTTTTCTATATGTAATTTGATTATATTAGATGAATCCATTTTTAATTCTACACCTATATCCATAAAATGATTGAATATCATAATTTGTTCCTTTGATATTAAGTATGAACTTACATTATTTGAACATGCAAGATTGAATTCATTTTTTTGTTCATTATATTTATAAAATGTTAAATCTAAATCTTTTATATAATTTTTAATTGACATATTTAAACCTAATTTTTTATTTATTTTATAATAATATTAATTATCCTTAACATGGAATTTGTAAATTTGTTTTGTAAATTAACAAATTGATACATTTGTGAGACATTTCTTAAATATAATAAAATATATTCTTAGAAAGGTTTATCATGATTAGTCTAATTACATTAGATACCATAGATTTTGCAATTATTTGTTTGTTGGTTTTTGTAGCTAGTATTATTGTTATTGAAATATTTTATTTTTTGATTGATAAGATTAAAGAGAATAGAAAAAATAATAGAATAAATTCTAGAAAAAGATAATTAGTAAGATAAAGGAACAGAAAAATTTTCTGTCCTTTAAAAATTATAAAGCAGTTACGTTTTCTGCTTGTAAACCTTTAGGTCCCTCAGAGATTGAGAATGTAACTTTTTGACCTTCGTCTAAAGAAACTCTACCGTATCCAGATGAATTTACTTGTCTAAAGTGAACAAATACATCTTTTCCACCATCTTCTTGAGCAATAAACCCAAAACCTTTTTCGCTATCGAACCATTTTACAGTACCATTAATTAATTCTGCCATCGTATTTCCTTTTTTTTTAAATATGCTATATAATTTCCAAAACCTAAATAAAAACGCATATTTTAAAAATGGAATAATCAGTCAAAGTGACAAAATTACTACATAATACCTAATTTTTAAAGGGCTTTTTTTGAACTTATAACTTGGAGGAGGTAACCGGACTCGAACCGATGAATATCTGATTTGCAATCAGGTGCATTACCAACTTTGCTATACCTCCATCTGGATAAATCATTTTAGCAGTAACAAGATTAAAATGATTTTGCATAAAGTAAGTGGCAGTGAGTGAGGGATTCGAACCCTCGGAGGCGTGAACCTCGCCGGTTTTCAAAACCGGTACTTTCGACCAACTCAGTCAACTCACTACATAAAAAAAGATGGTGCGAACGGTGAGAATCGAACTCACACTCCGAAACCGGAATTGGATTTTAAGTCCAACGCGTCTACCTATTCCGCCACGCTCGCACAAACAATGAAATGATAATTTAAGTGTTATTACTTAAATTGGACTGGAAGTATAATAGAATTTAAAATTAATGTCAAGGGTTTTTGAAGGAAATTTCAAAATTTTCTAAAATAAATTGTTTTAATAGAAATAAAACAGCAAAAAATGTATAATCGAAAGAAAATTAATATAATTTATAAAAGGATATATGTTGAGAAGTGATGAAGTAAAAAAAGGGCACTCTAGAGCCCCTCATAGATCTTTATTAAGAGCTACAGGTTTACAAGATGATGATTTTGACAAACCATTTATTGGAATTGCAAATTCATTTATAGAATTAATTCCAGGACACTACTTTTTAAATAAAGTTGGTGCAATTATTAAAGATGAAATTAAAAAGAATGGTTGTGTACCTTTTGAATTTAATACAATTGGTGTAGATGATGGTATTGCAATGGGACATGATGGTATGTTATTTTCATTACCTTCAAGGGAATTAATTGCAAATTCTATTGAAACTGTTATGAATGCACATAAATTAGATGCAATGATTGCTGTTCCAAATTGTGATAAAATTGTACCTGGTATGATTATGGGTGCTTTAAGAGTTGATGTTCCTACTGTATTTGTTTCAGGTGGTCCTATGGCTAAAGGTTATACTAAAGATGGTGAACCTATTGACTTAGCTACTGCTTTTGAAGCTGTTGGAAAATTTGAAGCTGGTGATATTACAGAAGAAGAGTTAAAAGATATTGAATGTAATGCATGTCCATCAGGTGGATCTTGTTCTGGTATGTTTACAGCTAATTCAATGAATACTTTAATGGAAGCTATGGGTATTGCACTTCCTGGAAATGGAACAATTTTAGCTTTAACTAAAGAAAGAGAAGAGTTATATAGAAAAGCTGCTAGAAGAATTTGTGAAATTGCTAAAAGTGAAGCAAATATTGAAAAATTTAAATTAAAAAACATTTTAAATGAAAATGCAGTAAAAAATGCATTTGCAGTTGACATGGCAATGGGTGGTTCATCTAATACTGTATTACATATGTTAGCAATTGCAAAAGAAGCAGGTGTTAATTTTAATCTTGAAAATATTAATGATATTTCAAAAAGAGTATCTCATATTGCAAAAATTTCTCCATCATTAAGTACTGTTCACATGGAAGATATCAATGATGCAGGTGGAGTTAGTGCTGTTATGAAAGAAATGAGTAAAAGAGGTGAAGATATTTTACTTGATAACTTAACTGTAACAGGTGAAAGTATTTTAGAAAGAATTGCTGATGCTGAAATTACAAATACAGAAGTAATTCATACTATAGATAATCCTTATTCTGAAGTTGGTGGATTAGCTATTTTATATGGAAACTTAGCAAAAGAGGGTGCTGTAATTAAAACTGCTGGTATTACTGGTGATAGAGTATTTACAGGAAAAGCTGTTTGTTTTGATGGTCAACCTGAAGCTATTAAAGGTATTGTTTCTGGAAAAGTTAAAGCAGGTGATGTTGTTGTTATTAGATACGAAGGTCCAAAAGGTGGTCCTGGTATGCAAGAAATGCTAGCTCCAACTTCACTTATCATGGGAATGGGACTTGGAGATAAAGTTGCATTAATCACTGATGGTAGATTTTCAGGTGCAACTAGAGGTGCTTCAATTGGTCACGTTTCTCCTGAAGCTGCTGAAGGTGGATTAATTGGTTTATTAAAAGATGGTGATGAAATCCATATTGATGTTGATAAATATATATTAGAAGCTAATTTAACTGAAGAAGAAATTGCTAAAAGAAAAGCTGAATTTATACCTGTTAAAAAACCACTTACTTCAAGATGGTTAGGGCAATATAGAAGTTTAGTTACAAATGCATCTAATGGTGCGATTTTAAAATCTGACTTATAATATAAAAATAATTTTTAAAGAGGACAAATAATGTCCTCTTTAATAACAAAATAATTAACTCTTTATTAACCTTCTATTCAATAATAGTTTACATAATTTCTTTATACTTTTAACATAAGATTTCTCAATTTAAAAGGATTTAATGTGAAGAAAAAATTACTATTAGTTAGTGCGTTTTTAGCAACTCAACTTTTAGCTGACTCTATAGATTTTGATATGGTTAATAAAAACCCTGAAAGAGTTATTCCAAATAGTTCAAATCAAATTTACTCTTTTAACAATAGTGTAAAAGATTCAATGCACTCTGTTGTAAATATATCGGCAAAAAGAAATGTTGAAGCTAACATGGGAAATATGCCATTACAAATGTTTGATGATCCAATTTTTAAAAGATTTTTTGGTGATCAGTTTGGACAACAATTCAAACAAAACAGAATTCAAAGATCACTTGGTTCAGGTGTAATAGTTTCAAAAGATGGATATATAGTAACTAATAACCATGTTATTGAAAATGCTGAAGAAATTACAGTTACAATTGGAGATGATACAACCGAATATAATGCAAAACTAATTGGAAAAGATCCTGGAAGTGATTTAGCTGTAATAAAAATTGAAAGTGATAAGAACTTTTCTCCTATAAAACTTGGTCATTCAAATGAGTTAAAAGTAGGGGATTTAATTTTTGCTATTGGTAATCCTTTTGGTATAGGAAGTACTGTTACTCAAGGTATTATTTCAGCACTTAATAAAAATAAAGTTGGAATTAATAGATATGAAAACTATATTCAAACAGATGCTTCAATTAATCCTGGAAATTCAGGTGGAGCTTTAGTTGATAGTAGAGGTGCTTTAATTGGAATTAATACTGCAATTATTTCAAAATCTGGTGGAAACAACGGAATTGGATTCTCAATTCCTGTTGATATGGTAAAAGATGTAGTAAAGAAACTTGTTGAAGATGGTAAGGTTACTAGAGGGTACTTAGGTGTTGCAATTGGTGATTTAGATAAAGAACTTCAAAAAGTTTATAAAAAAGATTATGGGGCATTAGTTCTTGATGTTTCAAAGGATACACCTGCTGATAAATATGGTATCAAAAGAGGAGATTTAATTTACTCAATTGGTGGTAAAAAAATTAAAGATAGAACGGATCTTCAAAATGTAATTGCTTCATATAAACCAGAAGATAAAGTTGAAATTAAACTTGAAAGAAATGGTAAATTTGTTGATTTAGATATTGTTTTAGGTAATAGAGAAGGCTTTGTAAAGGCAAAAAGTGAATCAGGTGAGATATTAGGTGGATTAAACCTAAGTGATATTGATATGAATTTACAAAAGCAATTTAGATTAAGACCAGATTCTCAAGGTGTTTTAATTACAAGTGTAGAGCCTAAATCAAGTGCAGAAAAAGCTGGTTTCCAAGCTGGTGATGTTTTAATTCAAATTGAAAATATTGAAATTAAGAAATTCCAAGATGTTGAAAAAGCAATAAAAAGCTATAATAATAGATATAAAAGAGTTTATGTTGACAGATATGGTCAAACTATTATGTTGGTTATAAAATAAAGGATTTCCCATTATTAAGGTTTTAATGATTGAAGATGATTTAGAGTTAGCTCAAATTATCACAGAATATTTATCTTCATTTGATATTGAAGTTGTAAATACAGATAGTCCATATAAAGGGCTATCTTTGTTAAGTGTGCATAAGGACTTTAATCTACTAATTTTAGATTTAACTTTGCCAGAAATTGATGGATTAGAGTTAATCCCAAAAATTAGAGAAAAATCATCTATACCTATTATCATTAGTTCTGCAAGGGATGATATATTAGACAAAGTGATGGGTCTTGAAAGAGGTGCGGATGATTATTTACCTAAGCCATATAACCCTAGAGAATTACAAGCTAGAATTAAAACTATTTTGAAAAGAGTAGATTCAGTTAATTCAAATGCTAATGCTACTAAAAAAGAATCTACATTTGAAATTAGAGATAATGATATGCAAATCTTTTTTAAAGGTGACCCTTTAACTCTAACACTTGCTGAATATGATATTTTAAAACTATTAATCAGTAGAAATGGTGGAGTAGTTGCAAGAGAAGATTTTATTTATGCAAGTGATAATATTGAAGATGATTCATCTTTAAAAAATATTGATGTTATCATTTCAAGAATTAGATCAAAAATATCTAAACTAGATGATACAAGGGCTTATATTAAATCAGTTAGAGGTATTGGTTATCAACTAGTATGACAAATATTTTAAAAAATATCTCTATATCTACTTTTATAAATGTAATTTTTGCATTGGGATTTATCTCAATTCTAATTACATTTACACTTTTTGTAAACTACGACAAACAAAAACATGAATTAAATATGCAAGATAAGTATGAACTTATCGCTGAAAATTTTTTAAGTACATTTCAAAATTTACCAGATACTGATGTTTTAATAAAGCTTTTTAGAAAGTATCAAGTTCAACCAGTAATTGAAAGGGATATGAAGCTAAATATTATCAATAATGCTCAAGAATTGATTATTACAAGAAATTCTCAAGGAATGTATAGGGTTTATAAGTTTAATGAAGAGTTTTATATCTATGTTCAACAATTTGGTTATAACTTGATGTTAAAAGATATTGCTAAACCTGATCATAATGTTACTTATATAATTTTTGGTTTTTCTTTATCTTTTTTTGTTTTAGTTTTTTTATTTATTACTGTTAAGAAAAAATTAATTCCCTTAAAAAGTTTAAATAATCAAATTATAGAATTTTCTAAGGGTAATAGAAATATAAAAATTGAGCAAATTTATGGTGATGATGAAATAGGTACTATTGCTAAGAGTTTTCAAGTTGCTTTAAATATCATAGAAAATCAAGCCAAGTCAAAAGATTTGTTTATGAGAAATATGATGCATGAACTTAAAACTCCTATTACAAAAGCGATGTTTATAGCTGAAACAATAAATGATGATAAAAAAAGAGACACACTTCAAAAGTCTTTTAGAAGAATGGATGATATTATCAAAGAGCTATCAACAGTAGAAAAGTTAACTTCGAAAAACTATAATATGCTAAAAGAAAATATCACTTATATGGATTTATATAATAAAACAGTTGACTTAACAATGCTTGACGTTAATTCTATCGAGACAAATAATGTTAATTTCAATTTAAATGTTGATATTTCAATGTTTACTATTGTCATAAAAAACCTTATTGATAATGCAGTTAAATTTTCTCCTGACAAAAAAGCTTATATTAAAGCTTCAAGAAAACAAATTGTTGTTTCTTCTTATGGTGAAAAACTTAGTCAAGATTTAGATTATTACACAGATGCCTTTACTCAAGAAGAAAAAAGAAAAGATGGTTTTGGTCTAGGATTATATATTGTTAAGACAGTAGTTGATATACATGGATTTGTATTTAGATATGAATATAAAGATGGTATGAATAGTTTTATTATTGATATGGATTAAGAAGTAGCTTATGCTACTCCCAGAAATCTTTTAAAGGCTGTTCTTTTTTAGTTTCAATTTTATTATTATCTATAGAGTTGAAATTAAGCTTTTCTATCTCTTCTAAGGCTTTTTGAACTTCTGCTTCATTTAATTCCTCATTTGAGCTATTAGATGCTTCTATTGGCTCAATTTTAGCCTCTATACTATTTTCTTCTTTACTTTTGTCACTATTTTGTTCATGAGTATTTTCTTGAATTGGTATTTTCTTTGTAGATTTAGAATTAGATGCTTCTTTTAATTTTACATATTCAATCATGATATTTTCATATGTTTCAAAATCTAACAGCATAAAAGAAGGTTTACCATCTCTTAATATAACTGCTTTTTCTATTTCTTTGTTGTTTAATTTGTCAAATATACTCTTACTTTTTCTTATTAAGTCCGTTGAAGAGTACATTTCTTTTGATGTATATTGTAAGTGATTCATTTACAAACTCCAATATGTATTATAGTTTGTAAATTATATCATAAATTCTTTTATATTATTTGCGACTTTTTGTATAAGTAAGTTTCTTGACTCAATAGAAGACCATGCTATGTGAGGTGTACATATAAATCTATCATTACCTAATAATTTAGTTATAGGAGAGTCTTTTCTCATTGGTTCAAATTCAATTGTATCTAATGCACATTTGTATTTAGAGTTGTTAAATGATTCAACTAAATCTGTTTCATTTATGATTCCACCTCTACCTACATTAATTAGTATTGCATTATCTTTTAACATATTCAAGTTTGTTTTATTTAACAAATTTTTTGTTGAATCATTTAGTGCACAATGAATAGAAATTATATCACTTTCTTGTAGTAGTTTATTTAATTCTTTTCTTTCGTAAGTTGTATTATGGTTTTTACCACTTGTTGAATAATAAGATACATTACACCCAAAACTAGCAGCTATAGTAGCTACTTTACTTCCAATATTACCTAATCCTATTATTCCCCATTTTTTTCCATTTAATTCAAAAAAAGGTGCATCTAAATTTGTAAATATTTTTGAGTCAATCCATTTTTTGTCTTTTGTATAATTATTGTAGTAATCTAAATTTTGTATAAATTTAAATACATAAGAAAATGTTACTTGTGCTACAGAATTAGTTGAATAGTCAGCTACATTTTTTACACTTATTCCTAATTCTTCTGCTGCTTTTAAATCTACATTATTCATACCAGTTGCACTTATACAGATTAATTTTAAATTAGTTTTTTCCATTATTGATTTAGTGATTACAACTTTATTTGTAATTATGATTTCTGCATCATCAATTGCTTTTATAATCTCTTCTTCTGTTTCTACTAATTCAAAGCATATTAACTCTGCTATATCTTCAATTGGTTTTAAATCAACATCTTTACCTAAAGTTGATTTATCAAGTACTACTATTTTCATATTTAGCCTTTATTTGTTAAATATAGATTCAGCCCATTCTGTAATAGGACCTCTTAGAACTTTTTCAAGTTTTATTGCAAAAGTATTAACTAAATTACTTTCTTGATTTGTTGATTTTAATAATGTTGTTAATGCATTTGTATATTTGTTTACATAGAAGTTATCAATTTGTTTATTTGAACCTAATATTACAACTTTACATGTATTATCAATTCTTGATAAAACCATCTGCATAGTTTTATTTGACATGTTTTGAGCTTCATCAATTATGATAAAGGAATTTGATAAAGTTCTTCCTCTCATTTCTCCAACCCACATTGTTTCTATAGAGTAATTAGCAATCAAGTTTTCAACTCTAGACTTTACTTCTTGATCATCAAGTTCAGTATAGTTTTCTTTATTTTTCTTACTTTTCTTTTTGTCTTCACTTCTTACTATATATTCTAAACTATCCATTAAAGGGTGATTGTAAATTTTAAATTTCTCTTCAAATCCTGGTAAATATCCAACATCTTCACCTTTATCTAATGATTCAATTGAGTTCCTAATATATATGATTCTTTGGAATTTTTTTTGTCTAACTAATTTTAATGCTCCACTTAATGCTAATAGAGTTTTACCTGAACCTGCTTTTGCTTCAACTATTAAAACACTATAAAAATATTTTATAATTGCATTTGAAAAGAATAGTTGCTCTTTATTCAATGGTGTAATTATTTGATTTCTTATTTCATCTTCATCTAATACTTGAATTCTTTTATTTTCTATTGTTGCTAATAATACTTGATCTGAAGATTTAACTTTAAAACAATAACTGTAGTTATTAGGTTTATATTCTTCATCAAAATCTGTGATTAGTGAGTTATCAATTGTTTCTAAATCTTCAAATTTTATTTCTATATTTTTTACAAACTCAAAGTTTAAGTCTTCATTTTTTGAACCACTTAATGAACTTGTTTTAATATTCATAGATATTGCTCTTGTTCTTGCCATAATATCTAATGAAATAAACTCTACATTTTTATTGTAGTAATCATTTAGAAATTCAGTAATTTGAAGTATTTTTCTATCATTCAATATATTTAAAGAAATGTTTTTTTCATTCATATGATAGTTTTTAGCTGATACTATATCAATATAAGTTGTTGATTCTGATACTATCTTTACCCTTACAAAACTATGATTATCTATATTTTTAGTTTCTAAAATTTCAGAGTTTTCAAGTGTTCTTGCAAATTGTCTAGCTTGAAAATTTATTTCATCAAATCCACTTTTTTTACTATCTATTTCATCTAAAACTGTTTCTGGTAATACAATTAAATTCTTTCCATTGTCACTAAGTTTAAAAATATTAGTAGCATCTTCTAAGATAATATTTGTATCAAGTACGTAGTATTTTTCAAAATCCATTACTTCTCTTTATTGTTTATTTTTCTTAGGTTTAAATATCATATACGAAATGAAAGCAAATAAAGCTAACATCAATAATATAAATATGATAGAAACTTCTTTTACTATAACAAATGTTACTATTAATATTGCTAATATTGTTGGAACTTCATTATACATTCTAAAGAATTTTCCACTTCTTTTACAAGTATCATTTGATAGTTGCTTTCTGTAATATTCTAAAGAAAATGAATACGCTATTAAAAATATTAAAACTGTAAGTTTTGCATGCATCCAATAATTTACACTTGGTTCTGTGATTAAAGCAGAATTTAGTGATATCATTATAGCTCCACTAATTATCGTTGCCCACATAGCTGGCATACCAATATATTTATATATCTTATACTCTTGAATTTTAACTACTTCTATAAACTCTTTTTTTTCAGAGTTTTCTACATGATATACATATAATCTTGGTAGATAAAAAAGCATTGCCATCCAAGATAAAACTGACACTACATGAAATGTTAGTATCCATGTGTAATATTCCATTATTATATTTCTCCCTTTATTTTCTTTACCCATTCATCTAAAGTTTTTTCAAATGCAATTTTATTTGTTTCATAAATGTCTAATTTATTTTCTAAATATTCTTGTTTGACATATCCACCAAAATCATGTGGATATAAATACCCTTTATGAAGTGAATCTATATGAGATGGTATATTCATTATATTACCATCTTTTATTTCATTTATTACTTTATTAATTGCTTTATATGAACTGTTTGATTTAGGACAAGATGCTAGATAAATTACACATTGAGATAGTATTATTCTACTTTCTGGATATCCTATAGTTTTACAAGCTATCATTGTATTTGTTGCAATAGTTAGTGCATTTGGATTTGCATTTCCTATATCTTCACTTGCAAATATTACTAACCTTCTTGTAATAAAATCTACATTTTCTCCACCTACAATTAATCTTGCAAGATAATATAAAGCTGCATTTATATCACTACCCCTTAATGATTTAATCATTGCACTAGCAATATCATAGTGTGTATCACTTGATGAAACTCCATCTACTATAGCTTCATTTCTAAGTTCTTTTAATATTTTAATATTAATATCTTTATCTATTTTTATTGCAAAATTTAATAAAGTTAACATCGCCCTTGCATCACCAGCACTACTATTTACTAAGTAATCTAAAGCTTTATCTTCTATATTTATATCTTCATCTTTTAAAACTACATCAAGTATTTGATGTAAATCTTTATTTGTAAATGACTCGAATTTATATAAAAAACTTCTTGATCTAATAGCATTAGTTAAAGTAAAAAATGGATTTTCTGTACTCGCTCCAATTATAATAGCATCATAATTTTCCATTATAGGCAGTAGAACTTCTTGCTGATTTTTTGATAGTCTATGTACTTCATCAATAAATATTGTAGGTTTAATAAGTGCATTTTTATATCTATCAAATACTTTTCTTAGTTCTTCTACTTTTATAGAAGTTGCATTAAAATAGTAATAATCTGAGTCAATTTCTTTAGCTATGATTTTAGCTAGTGTAGTTTTTCCAGTTCCTGGTTTACCATAAAAAAACAGGTGAGGTATTTCTTTTTTTTTGATTAGTTTGTAGAGTGATTTTTCTTTTGATATTATGTGGGATTGACCAATGAATTGTTCTAAATTCTTTGGTCTATATTTATTTGATAAATCAGTCATTATCTTTTTGATTTATATAGTGTCTTAAATCTCTATATTCTTCTTTAGTTAAATATCTTGATTTTCCTGTTGGTAAATTATTTAATGAAATTCCACCATACTCAAGTCTCTTTAAATCTAAAACTTCAAGTCCAAAGTGAGCAAAGAATCTTCTTAGTTCTCTGTTTTTACCTTCAATAATTGAAACTTTAATTTTTGAAAATTTTGTTCCATTTGTTAAAATATCATAGGCTAAAAATGGTGCAAATTTCATAGATACAATTTTACTTTTCTCATGTCCACCGGCTCTTGCATCTTCTAAGTCTAAACCATTTTTCATAGCTTCTTCTACTTTATGAGATATTTCACCATCAACTTTTATTTTATATAGTCTTTCTAAATCAGAGTTTGCAAGTTTATTCATAACATCTACAGAGTCTGTTAAAAGGATTAAACCTTCAGAGGCATAGTCAAGTCTACCTATTGGCATAAAGTGCTTAAATTTTGCTCCTAATGAGTCAAATATTGTCTTTCTACCTTGTGGATCAACCTTTGATACAATTTCACCTTTTGGTTTGTTGTAGCAAACTACAGTTATGATTTTATTTTTTTCATATTTAATTATAGTGTTGTTGATACTTACTTTATCAGTTGTTTTAACTTTTGTAGCTAGGTTTGTAATAGGTTTATTATTAACTCTTACTTTTCCTTCTTCAATAAGTTTATCAGCTTCTCTTCTTGAGTATTTTGTATTGTGAGATATAAATTTATTTAATCTCTGTATTTCATACTCTTCTATTTCTTCATCTCTTTTTTTCATTTATTTTATTCCAGCTTGTATTAGATCGTGGATATGTAATAATCCAACTAGTTTATTTTCATCATCTGCTACTATTAATAATTGTATTTTATAGTCTTCTATAACTTTCAATGCATCACTAGCTAGTAGATTTTTATTGTTTATTGTCTTAGGGTTTAATGTAGCAACTTCTTCTACTTTACAGTTTATATCAAAGTTATCTTCCATTAATGCTCTTCTTAAATCTCCATCACTTAAAAGACCAATGATTTTTTTATCATCATCTAAAATTATTACATTTCCAAGTCTACCCTCTGACATTGTAATAATTGCATCTTTTAAAATTGTTTCACGTGAAACAATTGGTAGATTTTCTTTTTTTAATAAATCATCAACTTTAACAAAAAGTTTTTTACCTAAACTTCCACCTGGGTGAAAAGATGCAAAATCTTCTTTTTTAAAATCTCTTTTTTTCATTAAACATATTGCTAAAGCATCACCCATAGCCATAGTTAATGTAGTTGAAGATGTTGGCGCTGCATCTAAAGGACAAGCCTCTTTTTCTACACTAATATCAATAAAAATATCTGAATAAGATGCTAAAGTAGATTTAGAATTTTTTGCCATTGCAATTAAAGGGATATTAAATCTTTTTAAGTGAGGTAAGATTTGAATTAATTCATCACTTTCACCACTGTAAGAAATACCAAGAACCACATCACCTTTGCTAATCATTCCTAAGTCACCATGCATGGCTTCTGTAGGATGAAGAAAAAATGAACTTGTTCCTGTACTTGCTAAAGTTGCAGCAATTTTAGAACCAACTAAACCAGATTTACCAACACCTGTGATAATAAGTTTACCTGTGGCATTAGAAATAAGTTCAACAGCCTTGTCAATATCAAAAGATATTGACTGTGATGCTTTTCTTAATTCTTCACTTTCTAAAAGTAAAACATCACTTACTATTTGTTTATAATCCATATTGGCTCCTAGTGTTAAGATTAATAAATATTACTGAACAAAAACAGTAGGTACAATCATTGGATATTTTTTGTATTTTCTGAAACAGTGTTTTCTAACAACTTTTCTAATTTCATCTTCAAAGATTCTAGTGTTTTTGAAAATACCTGGTTTTGCATTTGATAAGAATATTGCTAATAAATCTTCAATTTCTTTTGAGAAGAATTTATCTTTACTTTGAGGAACTAAACCAAATGAAGTAACTTTAGGTTTTTGAGCTAAAGTTCTATCACTCTCATTGATTTGTGCCACTAACATAACAACACCTTCATTTGCCATTGTTTGTCTATCAAGAACAATATCATCAGCAATTTTATGGTTAAGTTGATTATCAATATAAACTTTACCTGTTTTAACTGTTTTAACTTTCTTAACATATTTAGGACAAACTTCAACTTGTTCACCATCACTCATGATGTGTACGTTTCTTTCTAAAACACCACATTCAACACCAGTTCTTCCATGTTTTAATGCGTGATTATATTCACCATGAACAGGTAAGAAGAATTTAGGTTTAACTAATCTTAACATTAATTTTTGTTCTTCTTGTGCTGCGTGTCC
>CAKZOX010000019.1 GCA_937138295.1 uncultured Campylobacteraceae bacterium | reverse complement strand
TCACCAAGAAATGAATATTATAAATCAGGAAAAGTAAATACAAGAGCCCAAAGAATAGAATGGGAACATGTAATGCCCGCTCATAACTTTGGTAAGCATCTTCAATGTTGGCAAGATGGTGGAAGAAAAAATTGTAGAAAAGATAATACTTTTAAAACTATGGAAGCTGATATGCATAACTTAGTTCCTGCAATTGGTGAAGTTAATGGCGATAGATCCAATTATAGATTTGCAGCTGATATTCCAAAAGTAGGACAATATGGCAAATGCGAGTTTCAAGTAGATTTCAAAGCTAAAAGAGCGTACCCAAAAGAAGATATAAGAGGTGACATAGCAAGAATTTATTTTTATATGAGTGATAAATACAATGTAAGACTTTCAAAGTCTGAGAGAAAAATGATGGAAGCTTGGGATAAACAAGATCCTGTAAGTAAGTGGGAAATCATTAAGAATGATAGAATTCATAAATTACAAGGTAATAAAAATCCCTTTATAAGATAGATTGAGGTTAATTTAATTATTTATTATTTAAAAATGTTATAATTTTGTAAATTTACTTACTCAAAAGGTATTTATGAAATCTATTTTTTTAATTATTACAGTTTTATTGTCATTTGGTTTTTCTTCTGAAAGAATAGAATTCTCACAAAAAGAAAAAGAATTCTTAAATACAAATCCAACTATAACTTATAGTGAAGTTAACTGGAAACCTTTATCAATAATTGAAAAAAATAGTATGAATGGAATTATGGGTGATTATTTAAAATTAGTTCAAGAAAAAACTGGAATCAATTTTCAATTTACTCCTTCTGACTCATGGCCTGATGTTTTAAAGAAGTTTGAAGAAGGGAAAATTGATTTAGTTCCTGGAATTGGAACTAGCCCACAAGAGACTAAACTTGGATTAGTAAGTAGAACTTATGCTGAATATCCAATGGTAATAGTTACAGATAGAAAATATTCATATTTCAATGATATGAGTGAATTAAATGGAAAAACTGTAGCTGTACCAAAATACTACACTAGTTACAATTTTTTAGTTGAAAATTATCCTAACATTAATTTAATTACAACTAAAAGTATTCCAGATGCCCTACTTTTAGTTGAAACACAAAAAGCTGATGCCTTTGTAGGACATATTGCAACCTCACTTTACTACATATCTTCAAACAATTTAAATAATCTAAAAGTAAGTGGAAAAACTGATTTTATTTTTGAACATAAATATCTAATACAAAAAGATAATCCTATTTTAGAGTCTATTATAAATAAAGCATTTGATTCAATAAGCTCTTTAGAAAGAAAAAATATATATTCAAAATGGGTTCAAACAACTGTAACAGAAGAAAAGATTAACTACACATTACTTTTACAAATAGTAATCTTATTTTTAATTGTAGTAGCAGTTCTTGCTTATAGGCACTTTTCATTAAAAGTCTTACACAACAAACTAAAAGATGCAAAAGATGAAATTGAAGGTATTTTTGACACTACGATGGAAGCTATTATTATTAGTGAAAATAGAAAAATAATAAATGTAAATAAAGAAGCTTTAAGGCTATTTGAGTACTCATCTAAAGAAGAATTAATAGGTAAAGATTTATTTGATTTAATTGCTCCTGATTCTAGAGATATAATTAAAAATAGAATTCAAAATAACATTAATAAACAGTATGAAATTAATGCCTTAAAATCTAGTGGAAAAAAATTCTTAGCACTTACTCAAGGTAACAACATAAAACTACAAAATAGATATTGTAGAATTTCATCAATAATTGACATTACAGATTTAAAAGAAAAAGATCAACTTCTTTTAGAACAATCTAAAATGGCATCTATGGGTGAAATGATAGGAAATATAGCCCATCAATGGAGACAGCCTTTAAGTGCTATATCTATGCTTTTATCAACCATTAAAGTTGAAAAAGAAATAGGTATTTTAGATGATAAAGATTTTAATAAGAAAATTGATGATAGCTTAGATTATGTGAATCATCTTTCAACAACAATTGAAACATTTAGGGACTTTATCAAAGGTGATAAAACTTGTAAAAAAATATCTTTACAAGAAATTATAAACAAAACTCTAGACATTGTTTCATCAAGTTTAAGAAGTAAAAATATAAGAATTTATCATAACATTCAAAAAGTAGAAACTATAGAGCTTATAATAGTTCCTGATGAATTAATTCAAGTTATTGTAAATATTCTAAATAATGCTAAAGATGTTTTAAGTCAAGAAAATCAAAATAACAAAAAAGAAAAATGGATTAACATTGAAATAAATCAAGATAACAATAATGTTATATTATCTATTGAAGATAATGGCGGAGGTATAAAAGAAAATATTATTCAAAAAATATTTGACCCATACTTTACAACTAAACACAAATCACAAGGTACAGGACTTGGTCTTCATATGAGTTATAGATTAGTTACAGAATCATTAAATGGTAAAATTTATGTTAAAAATACACAAGATGGAGCTAAATTCTATATAGAATTACCCCTAAAAAATTAAATATAATTATTATTTATCTCATCAATTACTTCTATGATATTTATAGGTTTTACAAAAAACTTAGAAATGTTAAAATAATTAGCTAAATCCATATTATCTGTTTCATTGTACGCGCTCATTAAAAATATAGGTATTTTTGTGTTGATATTTTTAACTTCTTTTACAAGTTCAAAACCATCCATAACAGGCATTTTAATATCAGAAATTATTAAATCAATATCATCTTGATTTTCAAGGAAAATATCAAATGCTTCTTTACCGTTTTTTGCAACATATACTTTATTGTATAACTTACTTAGAAGTCTTTCTATATTATCACTTAATGTGTCAATATCTTCAACTAAAAGTATATTAAATTTTATTTTTTCCAATATATTCTCGATTATGAATTTTTCAATTTTATAATGAATTGAGCACCAACTACTTCTTCATTATTTTTTGAATGTGTTTTATTGATTACCTCAATTGTTCCATCAACTTTATTGATAATAGTTTTTGACATATCTAAACCTATTCCTGTACCATTATTTTCACTTTTAGTAGTAAAATATGGTTCAAATACTTCATCAATTATATCTTCAGGAATTCCACCAGCAAAGTCACTAACTACAATATATGAATACTCATTATCTTTATATGTAGATAAATCAATATCCTTATATTTGCAATTTTTTTCTAAAATAATATCCCTTGCATTATTTAGTAAATTAACTATTACTTGAGACAATTCATTAGGATAACCAGTTATGAAAATCTCATCTTTAAAGTCTAAATTTATATCTATACCTTGTTGTTTATAGATTTTACTAACTAGATTTACACTTTTTATTATATTCTTATTCAAGTCATAATCAACAGGGTCTTGTGGCTTAAAGAAATTCTTAAAATCATTCATAGTTGTGGACATATTATCAATATTAGATCTAACATTTTTTATGTTTTCTAAAATATATTTTTGATCTGCTTCACCAATTCTAACATTAACTTCAAGTGAACTTATATGGGATGATATAGCACTTAAAGGTTGTTTCCACTGATGAATAATAGCTGCTAACATATCTCCCATAGCAGCACTTCTACTTTGTTGGATAAGTTGCTTTTCTTTTTGAAGATTTTTTTGCACTTCTTCTTTTACTTTTTTATCAAGAATATCGTTTTCATTAATCAATTGATTTTCTCTTTTTAATAAAATATATGCATAATAAATCACTAAAATTAACATACTTAAAAATACAATTCCAATGATTTTATTCTTCATTTGATTATTTGCAGCTAAACTAGTAGTAAGTGGAGTTACTATTTCTAAAACTCCCCTATTATCACCAAGTTTCCATTTACCAGATTCCCATGTTCTATCAGGATGAGAGTTATGACAGCTTACACATGCTTGCTCATTCATAACATCAGGTATTGCTACTATTAATACTTCTTCATTATTAACTACATCTCTTTTTACCCAAATATCTTCATTTGAATTTTCAAAAAATGCTAATGCTTCTTTTTGATTATCATTTAACTCTCTATTAACTTTAGGTTTGAAAGGATAATTACTATAAAGTTGAAATCTTGAACCTGTATTTTGAGTAAATATATCACTTAACTCATGAACAAGTGATGTAGGAAAAGCTAATTTACCATCAACACCATTTCCATGGTAATCAAACTTAATATTAGGAGCATATTTTTTAATATCTCCTACAACTTCTCTAACATAATACGTTCTAGTAAGTTTAATTTGTTCTACAGAAATTTTAGAATGCTTAACAATTTGATCAATAGTATTTTTCTCTGTAATTTGTGGAATAAAAATTGAAAGTGTTACCATCATTATTAATGTAATTATAAATATTGACAGCATCAACTTATTAGTTATTATTTTTCCCATTTATTACCCTAATCACTTTTCATAAAATTGTTATTTCCAAAATTATACCATAATATAAATAAATTTTAATATACATTGTAATAGAACTTATAACATTTAATGTATTTATAATTAAAGCTTATTATTCTTTAATAAAATTATGCTATAATTACCAAAATTATTTATAATAAATGAAGGTTATAAAATGAATAAGATTATTTTATCATTTATAGTATCATCTTCTTTAGCATTTTCTCAAACAATTGATTTTGATAAAGCATTAGAACTTACTTTAAAAAACAACAAACAAATAAAAAACTCTAAAATAGATTTAGATATATCAAAAAAGAATAATGACGAATTATTAGGTGTAGAATTAGGTCAATTACAATTTAATCATGAAGCTAGCAATACTAATCATCCAGGTTATGTCTTTAATTCAAAACTTTCTTCAAGGGAAGTTAATGCTAATAAAGATTTTGAACCAAATATTTTAAACAATCCAGATGATAGAAACAATTTCACATCAAAAATATCATATAGTTTGCCGTTATTTACAGGTTTTAAGATAACTAATCAAAAAGATATATTAAAACTTCAAAATAGAGCTAGTGAACTAAAAATAAACCTTAATAAAAAGCAATTATCTTTTGAGGTTCTAAAAGCTTATAATGCAGCTGTTGTTGCAAAAGAATATATACAAGCTGTAGAAAAAACTAAAGAAGCTATATCTTTTGTGGTTAAACAAGCTAATGAATTTCATAAAGAAGGTTTAGTTACTAAAATTGATGTAAAACAAGCAAAAGTACATGAATATAATGTTAATTCAAAACTTATTGAAGCTAAAAACAATTTTGATATTGCAATTGCTTACCTAAAATTCTTAACATCAGATGATAAAATTAGTGATGTAACAAACATGAAACATATATACTGTGATATTGATTCATTGGATGATTTATATAAAGAAGCTATAAAAAATAGAGATGAATTTAAAATGCAAGAAATAAATAAACTTGCGATGAAAAAAAATATTGATATAGCTAAATCAGAATATTTGCCAAGTGTATATTCTCATCTTGAATATGGTTTTAACGACAATAAAATTGATTTAGATAACACAAAAGATTACTATATGGCAGTTGTGGGACTCAAATATAATATTTTTGATATGACAAGAAGTGCAAAAAGTGAAAAAGCAACTTTACAATATAAAAAAAGTGTAAATAACTTAGAACAACTTCAAGATAACATAAAATTAGAAATTCAAAAAAGTGTATCTGATTTAAAGGCTAAAGAAAAGATTTTAAGTGAAAAAATAAAATCTAAAGAATTAGCTTCAGAGGTTTTTGAACAATCAAATCTAATGTATAAAAATCAACTTATTTCTATGACAAACTTATTAGAACAAGAGGCTAACCTTCAAAGAAATGAGGCTGAACTTATATCAGCAAAATATAAATATTCTTTAGCTTTGGCAAAAATTGCTTTAGTTTTAGGAATAGATTTTACACAATACAAAGGTACAAATAATGATTAAAAAATTAATTACATTTTCAATTCTAACTTTATTTTCATACGCGAATAATTTTGAACTTTCAGGTACTGTAGTTTCAGATAATGAAAAAGTTATTACTAGTAGATATATGGGATATGTTACTAATGTTTATACATCTGAAGGTTCTGTTGTAAAAAAAGGTTCTGTTTTATATGAGATTGATTCTTCAACTTTAGATTCAAAAAAACAAGAAGCACTTCTTACTTTACAAATACAAAAAAATCAACTAAATAATGTCAAAACAAACTACAATAGATATAAAAGACTTTATAAACAAGATTTAGTTTCAAAATATGATGTAGAGCAATTAGAATTAAACCTTAGAAATATTGAAAATATGATTGCAATTGCTGAAGCTAAATTAAAAGAAGTTGAGATTTTATATGATTATTTAAAAGTAAAAGCTCCAAATGATGGTTTAGTTATCAAAAAAACTATAAAAGTTGGAGAAATGGCAATGCCATCTGTTCCTGCGATTATTCTTTCTGATTTAAGTTCATTGGAAATTAAAACAGATATACCTGAATCAAATTTAAGAAATATAAGTTTAGGTCAAGAAGTAGATGTTGAAATTTCTTCATTAAACTTGAAAACTAAAGGAAAAATCAAAGCAATTATTCCAAATGTTAATTCAACTACTCATTCATTTATTTTAAAAATTTCTTTTGATAACAAAGATAAAACTGTATATCCAGGTATGTATGCAAAAATAAATATTGTGTTAGATAACTAAGGATTTTTAATGCAAGAAAAAGAATTTTCTAAAAAAATAGACACTAATTTAAATATAGCGGGTAGATTGTCATCTACTTTTATAGAGCATCCTTTAACATTTATTTTAGGTTTTTTTATCTTAGCATTGGGATATATTTCACTTATTATAATGCCAAGAGAAGAAAACCCACAAATAAAAGTTAGTGGTGGAGCTGTTATTGTAGCTATGCCAGGAGCTAGTCCAAGTGAAATTCAAAAAGTAATCATTGAACCCCTTGAGAAGAAAATCAAAGAAATTCAAGGAGTTGAACATATTTACTCTTATGCAAAAGAATCAGTTGGTATAGTTCAAGCTCAATATTACATAGGTCAAGATAAAGAAGAATCAAATTTAAAACTTTATGATCAAGTTATGAGAAATATGGATTTAATGCCAAAAGGGGCTATGCAACCTATTATTAAAACAATGGATATTGATACAGATATTCCAATTGCAACTATTGCATTTTATCCTGAAAAAAAAGATGGAAAAGAACTTATTTCACAAACAGAACTTTATAAAGAAATAAACAAAATCACAAAAGATATAAATAAAATAGAAAATGTGGCTTTAATAGATATGAAAGGTGAAAAAAAAGAGCAATACAATATTTTAGTTGATGCAAATAGACTTTCAGCATACAACATATCTTTAGGAGAGATTGTAAATAGAGTTAAAGGTCTTTCTTATGAAACACCTAATATTACTAGTAATACAACTTCTAGTGAACTTGTGATTTTTGGAATTAAAAATGCAATTGAATCAGAAGATGATATAAAAAACATAATTGTTACATATTCAAGTGGTGTAGCTGTTTATTTAAAAGATATAGCAACTGTTCATAGAACATACGACATACAAAACAAAAAATCTGCCCTACTTTATGAAAAAGATGAAAATGGAAATTATATTGAAAAAGAACAATTAACTCTAACAGTTTCAAAACTAAAAGGTAGTAATTCTGTTACAATAAATGATGAAATTTTCGCTTTTATAGATAGTATAAAAGAAGATTTAAACTCTAAACATATTAAATTTACTATTACAAGAGATGATGGATATACAGCTAATAATGCTGTTAATTCACTTGTTCAAAACTTACTTATTTCTGTAGTTATTATAGCTATTTTACTTATTTTCTCACTTGGATTTAAAGAAGCTATGATTGTCTCTTTATTAGTTCCTATGATTTTATCATTAACTTTATTTACAGGGTTTTTATTAGATGAAACAATAAATAGAATTACGCTATTTGCTCTTTTAGTGAGCCTTGGTATGTTGGTTGATGCTGCAATTATTGTAATTGAAAATATACATAGGCACAGAGGTATGTCTCCTCATAGTGATATAAAAGTTATTTCAATTAACGCAACAAATGAAATAGGAAATGCAACAAATATTGCAACAATTGCAATTATAATGACTTTTTTACCTATGTTCTTTGTAGGCGGTATGATGGGTCAATTTATGCATCCATTACCTGTATTTGTTCCTATTGCTTTAGTAATGTCATTATTTGTTGCTTATGCATTTACACCATATTTAATCAAAAAGTTCTTATAAGGTTTAGTGATGAAATTAGAAAAATTTATTTACAATATTTTAGAAAGTAAAACTAAATCTTTAATGGTGTATTTGATTACATTAGTATTATTTATTTTATCTGTTTTAACATTCCCAACTGAAATTACAAAAGCTAAAATGCTTCCAGGGAAAGATTCAAATACTTTTTCAATCTATGTTGATTTAGTTGATGGTTCAAATATCAATCAAACAAAAGAAGTAACTAAATGTATTTCAAATCATTTACAAAAAAATGAAAACATAACAAATATTTCAGTGTTCTTAGGAGAAGGTCAACCTTTAGATTTTGCTGCTTTAGTTAAACAAAGTGCTTTAAAAGATAAAGAATCTCAGGCTGAAATGATGGTAAATATCAAAAAAGCAGAAGATAGAAATATTACAAGTTATAACTTAGTTAGCTCTTTAAGAGGTCAAATACAAGAAAAATGCTCTTTATATGATGCAAATATCAAATTTATTGAACTTCCAGCAGGTCCCCCTGTATTAGCTTCAATTGTAACTGAAATTTATGGTGGAAATAGTTTTGAAAGTAGAAGAGATTTTGCTGTAAGAATAGCTGACATTCTAAAAAAACAATCAACTTTAGTGGATATTGATGTTATGGCTGATGATGATTACTATAAATATGAACTATCTTTAGATAATAATAAAGTTATTAAAAGTGGTGTAAGTTTAGACCAAATCAAAAATGTTTTATTTACGGCATATGAAGGTGTTACAATTTCTGTTGTAAATGAAAATAAAGCTGAAAATCAAATTCCAATCTTCTTAAGATTAGATGCATCAAGACTTTTTGAAAATAAAGATTTAAACAGTATTAAAAACAGACTTCAATCTTTAAAAGTGAAAAATGCACAAGGTTTTATGATTAGTATATTAGAATTTGTAGAAATAAAAAAAGTAATTCAAGAACCAACGATTACATCAAAAAATTTAACAAAAATGATAAATGTAATAGCAGAAACGGATAAAGAGAGTCAAATTTATCCTTTATTAGATGCAAGAAGTGATATGAAAACTTTATTAAGTGATGATTTTGAAGTATTCAATACTGATATGTTAAATTTATCATTTATAGATAAAAAGACAAATGAAAGATTTGATTTAGTTTTTGATGGGGAATTAAAAGTAACACTAGATACTTTTAGAGATTTAGGTGGTGCATTTATTATTGCAATGGTATTAATATTCTTCTTAATGGTAATGTATTACAAAAACTTTGCAATTGCTGGTGGAATTGTATTAGCTAGTTTTGTGTCTATTATTGGAGTTATCTTTGCACATGTTATTATGGATTTATTTACAACTGATACATTCTATTTAACAGCTACATCACTAATTGGATTTATTGGTTTAATTGGAATTAACTCAAGAAATTCAACACTAATTATTGACTTTTCAAGACAATTAGTTAAAGAACAAAATCTAAGTATAAATGAAGCTATTGCAAGAGCAACTGCAACAAGATCAAAACCAATTATACTTACAGTTCTTACAATGGTGTTTGCTTCTTCTTTACTTGCTACTGATGCAGTATTTGGAGGATTAGGTGTTGCACTTATTGGTGGAACATTGATGTCTTATGTCGTATCTATGTTTTTTGTACCTGTTAGTATAAAGAATCAATTAGAAAAAGTTTTGTAAGATAAAAAAATACTAATTTAAAAGAAAGGAATACCATGAGTTTTGAAGAACAAGGTTTCTTTGATAAAGTTTATCATAGAAAAGGCAAACTATATAAAAGAGTTAGTAAAGATAGTATTCAAGAGATGATTGATACTGTAAACTCTAAAACATTTACAAGTAAAGATTTACTAATAGTTGATATTACAGATGAAGACATCAAAGATTATAAAAAAATGTTAGTGAAATTAGATTGTAAAGATATTGAAGAATTGTCCGTTAAATTGGATCATTTGAAATATAAAGTATACTTAAGATTAAAAATTAAATCTTAAGATTATACTTTTAAGGTTTTGCTTATAAATCGTATACCATAGCTACTTCCTCACATATTGGGAAGTGCTTACATCTTATACAATCTGCCCAGATTTTATGTTCTGGAATATTTTCTTTTTCAATTTCATGAAAACCACAACTTTCAAAAAAGCCTTTTTCATATGTTAGAGATAGTACTTGTTCTAGCTTATAATGCTTTGCTTCATCAATACATGCAGTAACAAGTTTTTGACCTAATTTAAGGCCTCTAAAGTCTTTAGAAACTACTAAACTTCTAACTTCAGCAAGTCTTGGAGAATGAATGTGTAAAGCTGTGAAACCAGCCATATTTCCATCAACTTCGACAATAGTATAAGATCTAATTGTTGTAGCCATTTCATCTTCAGTTCTTAATAAAATTTTACCACTTTGAACTTCATCTTTAACTAGTTCTTGCATTAAAGGAATATGAGTTACATCAGGTTTATAAAATTTGATTTCCAAATAAGTATCCTGTAATTTTATTTTGTAAATCTATTATACCTCTTTTTTTCAAGTTTGAAATGAAAATCCCCTCTGGATATTCTCTTTTTAATTTAGCTAAATCATTTTGTTTTAATTTATCTGTCTTTGTAAAAGCATGAATAATTATCTGATCACCTCTTTTAATAGTTCCTAAAAACTCATCAACATTTTTGTCAATATCAAGCTGTGGATGTCTTGAATCAATTAAATGTACAAATATTTGTAAGTTTGGTCTTTGTTCTAAATAACCTGTTAAATTTCTGTTCCATTCAGCTTTTAAACTTTTAGATACCCTTGCATAACCAAATCCAGGTAAATCTACAAATCTACAAAAAAGATATGGTAATTCTTCATTTTCAGTTTTAAATTTAATATCAAAATAATTAATTAACTGAGTCTTACCAGGAGTTGAAGAAGACTTAGCTAAACCTTTTCTATTTGTTAATGTATTTAAAAGTGAAGATTTACCAACATTTGATCTACCTAAGAAAGCAACTTCTGCCATATCTGGACTTGGTGAATCTTGAATACTCTGAGCTGATGTTAAAAATTTTGCGTCAACTATTTTCATTAGTTGTTTTCCTTTGTATTATCGTTGTTATCTAAATTGATGATAAACCTAACAGGTTTCTTTTCAGTTCCCTTAACACTTGCTTCTCCTGAAACTTGATCAACAAATATTTCTTCACCATAAATTTTTCTTTTAGTATTTACATCTTCTAAATAACCATTTCCAATTACTTGGTATTTTTGTTTTGCAGGTTCATAAATAAGTTTTTCACCATTTCCAATAAAGTGTTTTTCTTCTGTATTTATTACAAAATCAACTTTACCAGTTGCAATATATTTTGTAGGTGTTTTTCCATCATTAGTATCTTTAAAAAATATTTCAACTTTTTGAGCATTTAATCTATCTTTTGACATTTTCATTTTTACATCACCTGTAAAAATTGAGATACCTTTTTTATCATCCATTTTAAAATCTAATGCATCAATAACTAATTTATCACTTGCAGCATTAGCGGCAATTACACCTAATAGTAAAAAACTTAATAATTTCATTTAACACCTTTATTAATATCTATTTCAAAATGGATATTTTTTGATTTCATTGAGTTATCATTTAGTCTAAAATCTAAATGAGAACCTTTAAAGTTATTATTGTAATAAAAACCTTTATAGGGAACTTCATTTTTAGCTATTTTATTTTTATCATCAAAATAAAGTTCATTTGTTTCTAATTTAAAAAAGTCATCCCTTTGATAATCTACATTATCTTTTAAAAAATAGTTAAAACCACTTTTTCTAATAAAGTCAGCACTTAATTTTTCTAAAGCATATTCATCAGGTACTTTAGATTTTAAATATATAGTTGCATTAAATAATTCTTCCCTTGATTCATATCTAACTGCATTACTAGCTTTAATTACATTTGACACTTCTTTTTGAGTCAAAGTATACATAAGTGGGTTTTCAAAAATCACTTGTGGCACTTCAACTTTTTGAGCTGCTACATTTTTATTTTCAACAGGTACAAAATAGTAAGCAACTGAAGCTGCTAAAAAAGTTAATGCCAAATATCTTATATCCATAGATTTAAAAATTCCTCTTCTAAACCATCTTCTTTAAAGATGTATTCAAACATTTCTCTAACAGCACCTTCTCCACCTTTATTTTTACAAGTAACACTTACAAAATCTTTTAAGTAGTGAGTTCCATTTGCAGGTGTAAAAGATAAACCAACTTTTTTTAACATTTTATAGTCATTTAAATCATCACCAATAGCAGCTACTTGATGCCATGATAAATTATGTTCTTTTAATATATTTGCTAAAACTTCATCTTTATTATGAACACCTTGATATAAATGATTTATACCAAGTTCTTTGGCTCTTCTTTCTACAAGTTTTGACTGTCTTCCTGTAATGATAGCTGCATGTTTACCAAATTTTTTAGTCCATGCTGCTATTGCTAATCCATCTGCAACATCGAAATTTTTTAATTCATCACCATTACTTGTATAGATAATTTTACCATCGGTTAAAGTACCATCTACATCAAGAACTACTAATTCAATCATAAAACACCTTTAGTACTAGGTACACCTAATTTTTCATTTTTAGCTAATGCTCTTCTTAAAGCAACAGCAAAAGCTTTAAAACTAGCTTCTAAAATATGATGTTTATTTCTTCCTCTTTCATTTATAATATGAACAGTAAGTCCAGCGTTTCCACTTAAAGCATGGAAAAATTCTTCTGCTAATTCAACATCAAACTCCCCTACTTTTCCATGAACATTTACTTCATAAACTAAAAAAGGTCTATTTGATAAATCTAAAGCACAAGTAGTTGCTGCTTCATCCATAACTACAGTTGCATTTCCATATCTTTCAACATTTTCAATAGGGAAAATTTCTTGTTTTAATGCTTTTCCTAAAACAATTCCACAATCCTCAACTGTATGGTGTCCATCAATATGTAAATCACCCTCACAAGATAATTCAATATCAATACCACTGTGCTTTGATAAAGCTTCTAGCATGTGATCAAAAAATCCAATACCTGTATTTATCTTAGATGTACCATTACCATTAATATCAACAGTACATTTAATATTAGTTTCTTTTGTTTTTCTCTCTAAATTTGTCATTATAATTTCCTATTTATTTTCAACAATAACAGCACCATCTAAACCAAAATCATTTCTAAATGAACTAGCACTATTATAAGAATCAAATCCTGTTACATATACTTTATGTAATATTTTATCATTTTTAGGCACAGATTTAATTTCTACATTTCTATTTAGCAGTTTTTCAAATTTTTCTTTTGTTTTAACTGCTCCATCCATTCTAGAGAAAGCTCCAACTTGAATATTGTAATTTCCTACTACAGCAACACTTGAACTTGATTTTATTTGAACATTTTCAAGTTTTTCAATAGTTTCAACTTTTTGTTCAACATGTATAGGTTCACCTAAAAACTTATTTTTCTTAGGGGGATTAAATTCAGGTGCTTGATTATTATTTATCTCACCATTAAAACCTAAAACAGTCACAGTTACTCTTGCCGTACCTTTTTTTACCATATCAATTTTATGGGCAGCTGTATTTGAAAGATCAATAATTCTTCCATCTACAAAAGGACCTCTATCATTAATTCTTACAATTACAGATTTTCTATTTTCTACATTGTAAACTTTAACCATAGTATTCATAGGTAACTCTTTATGTGCAGCTGTCATATCATACATATTGTATGTTTCACCATTTGAAGTTTTTTTAGCATGGAAGTTTGGTCCATACCATGAAGCTATACCTCTAAATTGTTGACCAATTCTTGGAACAAAAGGATAATATGTTTCACCAAATACTTCATATGGTCTTAAAGTTGCCCTATGTACGGCTTTAGAGTTTCTAATTTTAGAATTACCTGTATCTCTGTGAAAACCATCTATAGAACTGTTAGCGCCTGTGTAAGTAGAATATGTTTTCTTAGTTGTACAACCTGAAAACATCAATAATGATGATGTTAAAACTAAAACAGAAGCTGTTTTAAAACTTATCATTTTTAAGCTCCTTTTTTAATAGAAGAAAACTCTTTAAAAAGTCTTACAGCATTTGTAGTTGTTAAATCTTCAACATCTTGTTTTTGCATTTCTAAAAGTTCAGCGACTTTGTCGGCTACAAAAGTAGTATAATATGGTTCATTTCTCTTTCCTCTATGAGGATGGGGAGTAAGGTATGGGGCATCTGTTTCTAAAATAAGTTTATCTTTTGGAATCTTTGGAAGAATTTCAACTAACTTTTTAGCATTTTTGAAAGTTAACACTCCTCCTATTCCAAAATAAAAACCATGGTCTGATAAAGGTAGTAAATGTTCACTTGCATTAAAACAATGAAGAACTCCACCAACTTCTCTAGCTCCATACTCTTCTAAAATCATTCTTGAATCATTTGATGCTTCTCTTACATGAATAATCAGAGGTTTATTAACTTTTTTAGCATATTGTATTTGAGAAATAAATACTTTTTTTTGAAGTTCAACATTTTGTTTTTTTTCTTCTTCATCTTCAGGTAGTCTAAAATAGTCTAAACCACACTCTCCAATTGCAATACACTTAGGGTGTTTAGAATATTCATCCATAATTTTCTCATCATATTTTTCAATATCATATGGATGTGTTCCAACAGAGAAATAAACACTATCATACTTTTCAGCTAATTTAACAGCCTGTGGTAAATCTTCAAAATCAGCACCAGGAATTAAAAAACCTTTAACCCCATTTTCTAATGCTCTTTGAATTACCTCATCGTAATCTTCGTAATATTGTTTGTTGTCTATGTGACAATGCGTATCTATAATTATGATAAAAACCTTTTTATAACAAGCTCTACTATGTTGTTAAGTTGATCTAAATTACTAGCTTTAATCCATGCATCAATACCAAAGTTTTTGAATGCATCATAATCACTATCATCATCAACAATAGCTATTGATACATAAGATTCACTAGTAATATTTCCTTTATTCTCTTCAAAATCAAAAATAGTATTAATATCTAAAATTACGATATCTGCTTTAGTTTGACTTGAAGCATCAAAGTTTTCTACTGAATGGTCTGCTAAACTTGAAGCATCAATCTCTCTAAAAGTTACAATATTCATTTCATACCCTTAGTGTTAAGTTAATTTATTTTATCTAAAACTTCTTGATATTTTAAAATTATAAAATATATTTTGCTAAATCATCATCTTCAACAATAACATCTAGCTTATCTTCTACTAATTTTTTATCAACAATAATTTTTTCCCCATTACTCTCATCAGCACTAAATGAAATATCTTCAATTACTTTTTCAATAACTGTATGAAGTCTTCTAGCACCAATATCTTGAGTTTTAGTATTTGCTGTAACTGAATACTTAGCAAAAGCTCTAATAGCCTCATCTTCAAATTCTAATTCTACATTTTCAACTTCAAGTAATGCTTGATATTGTCTTAATAAAGAGTTTTTAGTATTTGTTAAAATTTTATATAATGCTTCTTCATCTAATGATTCTAATTCAACTCTTAAAGGAAATCTTCCTTGAAGTTCAGGTAATAAATCACTTGGTTTAGAAACATGGAAAGCACCAGCTGCTATAAATAAAACATGATCTGTTTTTACTTGACCAAATTTAGTATGTACACTACTTCCTTCAACAATTGGAAGTAAATCTCTTTGAACACCCTCTTTTGAAGGATCTTGATTTTGATTAGATTTACCAGAAGCAATTTTATCTATTTCATCTAAGAAAATAATTCCACCATTTTCAGCTCTTTTAATAGCTTCAATTTTAATAGCTTCTTTATCAAGTAAAGACTCACTAGCTTCTTCTCTTAATAAAACTTTTGCATCTTTAATTTCAACTTCTTTTTTCTCTTTATTCTTATCTAATCCACCAAGCATTTTATTTAAACTTTCTTGCATTGATGTCATATCAAGTGGCATATTAGAATCAAGAATTTCTACATGAGTCTTTTTAGAGATTTCAATTTCAATTTTTTTGTTATCTAAATCACCATTTAAAAGTTTTGCTTCCATAGTGTTATAAGTTTTAATAAAAGATTCTTTAGCACTTTCACTTGCACTTTCAGGAAGTGGTGGAACTAATTTTTCAATAATCTTTTTACTAACTTCATCATCAATTTTGTCTTTGATAGCTTCTTCATACTCTTTAGTTACTAATGCTATAGATTCAAATACTAAATCTCTAACCATAGATTCAACATCTCTACCTACAAAACCAACTTCAGTATATTTACTAGCTTCAACTTTTACAAATGGTAAACCCATCATTTTTGCTAATCTTCTAGCTATTTCTGTTTTACCAACTCCAGTACTTCCAATCATAAGAATGTTTTTTGGCATAATCTCTTCTTGAAGTGGTTGTGGCACTTTCATTCTTCTATATCTATTTCTTAAAGCTAATGCAATTGTCTTTTTCGCTTCTTTTTGTCCAATTACATAATCATCTAAATATTCAACTATTTGTTTTGGTGTTAATTCCACTTTTCTTAGTCCTCAATTTTTAAGATTTTAATATTTTGATTTGTATAAATACAAAGTTCTCCTGCTATCATAAGTGACTCTTTTACAACAGCTTCCTCATCTAAATCAGAATGTTTAGCTAAAGCTCTAGCTGCACTAATAGCAAAATTTCCACCACTACCAATAGAAGCAATACTTCCATCTTCCGGCTCAACAACATCACCATTACCAGATAAAATGAAAATATTATCTTTATTTAATACAATCATCATAGCTTCTAGTCTTCTAAGAACTTTATCTTTTCTCCACTCTTTAGAAAATTCAATTACAGCTTTTAATAAATCACCTTTAGTATTTTCTAAATGTACTTCAAACATATCAAAAAGATTAAATGCATCTGCTGTACTTCCAGCAAAACCAGCTAATATTTTTCCTTTATACAAAGTTCTAATCTTAGTTGCATTACCTTTTAAAACAGCATTTCCAAATGTAACTTGTCCATCTCCACCTATAACAGCTTTATTTTTACCCTTATAAGCGAGTATCGTAGTTGCGTCAAACATCTAATTACTCTCCAATAATATCAATTTTTAAAGTAGCATGAATTCCATGACCTAATTTACAATCTGCTTCAAAAATTCCTGCAGCTTTTATTTTTGATTTTAAATTGATATGTTTTTTATCTAACTCAATATCAAATTGTGTACTTAAGTTTTCAGAAATTTCTTTGTTAGTAACAGAACCAATTAAATGACCGTTTGCACCAATTTTATGTTTAATAGTTAATTTTGTTGAATTAATTTTTTCAGCTAATGCATTTGCTTGAGCAATTTCTTCATCTAACTTAGCTTGAATGTCTGCTTGTTCTTTTTTCCACTCTTCAATAACCTCAGGAGTTGCATGTTTAGCAAAACCTTTACCAATTAAAAAATTCTTTCCGTATCCATCTTTAACTTCTTTTATCTCTCCAGTTTTTCCTAGAGATTTAACATCTTTAATTAATAAAACTTTCATAAATCTTCTCCAATAATATAAATGGCTAATAGTATACACAAAGAAAAATGAAGGGTGGTTTAATAAAGTTTAATTCCTAAGAGATTTCTAATAGCAATATATATTTAAATAAATGCTATTAAAATAATTGATAATACAATTTGAAATTTAAAGATATAACCAGCTAGAACAAATGCATCCCAACCAGTCTTTTTAATTGCATTAAAACTAATTTTTAAACCAATAGCACTCATAGCTAAAATTAAAGCTATTTTTGAAGCTTCTGAAATTAGTTCAATAATATTTGAAGGCAAAACTCCACTAGTGGCAATTATAGAAAATAAAACAAATCCAATTACAAAAGGTGGCACTTGAAGTTTTGTCTTTTTTTCTGCTTTTTCTAAACTATGTTTTTTTGAAGTGTACCAAATAAGCCAAAAAATTACAGGTGTTAAAAGTAGGATTCTTCCCATTTTAGTAATAGTTGCACTTTGACCTACTGCTTCATTTACACTAAATCCAGCTGCTACAGCATGACCAACTGATTGTAAAGTATTACCTAGTAAAATTCCTAACTCTGTATCATTTAATCCAAGTAAAACACCAACTATAGGTAAAACAAATAAACCCATAGTACCAAGTAAATTAACAATAGCTATCGCTAAAGCAGATTTCTCTTTATCTAATTTTACTATATCTTTAGTAGCTGCAATTGCCGCACTTCCACATACACCATTACCAATAGCTAAAATTGAAGCAAAGTTTTGTTCAAACTTTAATTTTTTTGATAGGAAAATTCCAAAAGAAATTGTAGCAATCATTGAAACAATAATGATTAATAATGTTTGAAATCCTAATTCTAATAAAACATTAAAATCAAGATTTATACCTAAAAGTGAAATAGCAATAGCCAATAATGTTTTTTCACTAAAGGTAATTCCAGGATTAAATTTGTCAGATAAAGGAATAGTATTCCCAACTATTGCACCTAGTATAATTGCAATTGCAATTGAACCAATTACAATATACTGAGATAAAAACATCGCTGAAATAGCGATTAAAATACATAATATAATTCCATAAGCCTTATTCATGGCGGAATTATATAAAAAATATTTATAATTTAAACTTTTGTAAGATTAGTTTTTATTATCCCTAACTAGCTACGTCAAGAATATTTGGTAATGCTTCTCTAATTTTTCTTTTCTTAACATAATTGTTTAAACCAATGTGATTGTTATAGCCTAAAAGTTTTGCTATTTTTCTAACAGATAAGCCTAAAGCTAAAAGCTCTTCAATTTTATCCCTTTGTTTATCAAATTTTGATTTTTGAATTGTACCCTTTGGTTTTCCTAAACTAATTCCATTTAGTTTCTTTTGGGTTAAAGCTTCTTTAGTTCTTAAGCTCATTAAATCTTTTTCCAAATTTAATGTCATAGACATCACACCTAAAATCATTTTAGTAAGCATGTCATTATTGTCTACTAAATCTAAATTTTGATTTATTACTAAAATTCTAATATTACTTGCTAAAAGAAATTTTACAATTTCAATAATTGTTTCAGTTGTTCTTCCTAAAACATTTAAATCATAAATCAAAAGGGTGTCATTTTTTTCACAATTTTCTAATAACTGCATAAGATTTGATTCTTCTCGAGGAAGATTAATTTCTATCTCAAAACTCTTGTTCACATTGATATTTTTTTCTTCAACATATTTGCTAATTGCATCAATTTGAATTTGACTATAAACTTGATTATTTTTATTTAATCTTACAAAACTTAAAATCCTAGACATCTATTTTCCTTGTACATTTTATATAAATAAAACTAAATTATTTTTTCATTTTGTTAAATTTAAATTATTAAATATTATACATATTGTTATTTTAAACTTAGCTTAAATTTAAGTAATATTTCAGCTTATTTTTATCTTCAAAACTCGAATTTTTTTTAAAGGATTTTTTTGATAATATATCTATAAATTTACAGGCAAAAAAAGGATTCAATTTGAAATTAACAGTAGCTATATCTGGAGCTAGCGGTTCAAATTTAGGGCTTAATTTTGTAAATAAAATCCCTGAAGACATTGAAGTGTTTTTAGTGGTTTCTCAAAGTGCTAAAAAAGCTCTAAAACTTGAAACAGGGAAAAACATAAAAGAATTATTAGTTAACAAACCTAATATTACTTACTTAAAAGATAGTGATATTGGGGCTTGTATAGCTTCTGGATCATTTAAAGTTGATAAGATGATTGTTATTCCTTGTTCTATGAATACACTTGCAAAATTTAGTGTTGGAATATCTGATTCTTTGATAACTAGAGCTTTTACAGTTATGCTAAAAGAGAAAAGAGAAATTGTAATTGCACCTAGAGAAATGCCTTTAAATAGTATAAATCTTGAAAACATGTTAAAACTTTCAAGATTAAATGTAACTATTGCTCCCCCAATTTTAGGATATTATTCTAATGTAAAATCACTAGAAGATATGGAAAACTTCTTAATTGGTAAGTGGTTCGATATGTTAAAAATTGATAATAAACTTTATGAAAGATGGAAATAATATGAACAACAATGAAGATGGTACTTACAAAAAAGCCATTTACAGCGGTACTTTTGATCCAATTACAAATGGTCATGTAGATATCGTAAGAAGGGCTTCAAATATTTTTGATGAAGTAATTGTTGCTGTGGCACAAAGTGAAAGAAAAGGCCCTATGTTTAGCCATGAACAAAGGGTTAAATTTGTTGAAGAAGCAACAAAAAATATAAAAAATGTAAGAGTGATTGGTTTTGATACTTTATTAGTAGATTTAGCTACACAATTAAAGGTAAACACTATTATTAGGGGTCTTAGAGCAGTTTCTGATTTTGAATATGAACTTCAAATGGGATATGCAAATGCTTCAATAAATAAAAAAATTGAAACATTGTATTTAATGCCATCACTTGAAAACGCATTTGTTTCTTCAACAATAGTAAGGGAAATCATTAGATTTGATGGTAAATATGATCATTTAATTCCAAAAGAAGTATATGAATGTATGTAGTAATTGAAGGGGTTGATACAGCTGGAAAATCAACACAAATAAGTGCATTAAAATCAAAATTTCCAGAAGCTATATTTACAAAAGAACCAGGTGGAACAGACCTTGGTGTGAAACTTAGAACTATGGCTTTAGGTGGAGAAGCTAAATCAAATATAGCTGAGATGTTTCTTTTTTTGGCCGATAGAGCTGAACATATTGTAGAAGTAATAAAGCCTAATATTAATAATACAATTATCTCTGATAGGTCGGTAATATCGGGAATTGCTTATGCTACGAAGTTTCCATTAGATGAGATGATTGATTTAAACAAAACAGCTACAAGTAATATACTACCAAGCCATGTAATAATTTTAGAATTAAGTAAAAATGAATTAGTAAGTAGATTATCAGCTAAAGAAAATGATTCTATAGAATTAAGAGGAATTGATTATCTTCTGAATATTCAAAATAGAATGAAAGAAACTGTAAAAAAATTAAACTTAAATCATGTTGTGATTGATGCAAGTTTAAGTATAGAAGAAATAGAAAACAAAATTGAGGATTTTTTAAATGAGTAAACAGACAATTCAAAGTTTAAGAGGTATGAAGGATATAGTAAATCACGATAGTGAGCTATTTACATATTTTGTGGATAATGCAGCTAAAATTGCACAAAATTATGGTTTCTGTTATATAGAAACTCCCCTTTTAGAAGAAACAAATCTGTTTAAAAGATCAGTTGGTGAGAGTTCTGATATCGTTAATAAAGAGATGTATCAATTTATTGACAAAGGTGAAAATGACGTATGTTTAAGACCTGAAGGTACTGCTGGAGTTGTAAGACATTTTGTTGAAAAGAAACTAGATAGAGCTGGTGGAGAAAACAGATGGTATTACTATGGTCCGATGTTTAGATATGAGAGACCTCAAAAAGGAAGACTTAGAGAATTTCACCAATTTGGATGTGAAGTTTTTGGTGTAAGTTCTGTTTATGAAGATGCTAATATTATTCTTATGATTAAGGATATTTTAGATTTCTTCGGTATTAAATTTAAATTATTGTTAAACTCTTTAGGGTGTAAAGAGTGTATGCCTCCATATAAAGAAAACCTAATTTCTCATCTTACTTCATTTAAAGAGAAACTATGCGAAGACTGTAATAGAAGGATAGAAACAAATCCTATTAGAGTACTTGATTGTAAAAATGATAACTGTCAATTATTATTAACAGATGCACCTAGAATTACAAACTCGTTATGTGAGTCTTGTGATACAGACTTTGATAAGTTAAAAGAAATACTTGATTTTAATAATGTTGAGTACACAGTTGATTCAAATTTAGTTAGAGGGTTAGATTACTACTCAAAAACTGCATTTGAATTTGTAAGTGATGAAATTGGTGCTCAAAGTGCAATTGCAGGTGGTGGAAGATACGATAGATTAGTTGAATTTCTAGGTGGTAAAGCAACACCTGCTATTGGTTTTGCTATTGGTATTGAAAGATTATTAGAATTAATAAAAGTTAAAGAAGATACTCAAGATGTACTTTATATAGGTGCTATGAGTGAAGATGCATTAAATGTAATAACTAAAATTGCTAATAAAAAAAGAAAAGAAATCAAAACTGTATTAGAATATTCATCAAGAGGTTTTTCAAAGCACTTTAAAATAGCAGATAAAAAAGGTGCTACAATTGTTGCATTAGTTGGGGAAGATGAACTAAAAAATAATACAATATTTGTAAAAAACATTAAAACAAATGAAGAAAGTAACATTAATTTAGAGGAATTTTAATTGAAAAACTATGGTATTGATATATGGGGTGATAGCAATTTTTATGTTGATAAAGACCTTGTAAAAGTAAATTATGGTTCAAAACCATCATTATTATCGATTGTTAAAGAGATCAGAGATCAAGACTTTAAAGGACCATTATTACTAAGGTTCCCACATATTACTAAAAAGCAAATAACTACCTTGTATGGTGCTTTTAGTAAAAGTATAAAAGAGTACAACTATAAAGGTAAATTCAATGCCGTATTTCCTCTAAAAGTTAATCAGTTACCAAACTTTGTATTACCTCTAGTTGAAGCTGGTGGTAAACATAATTATGGTTTGGAAGCTGGAAGTAAAGCTGAATTAATTTTAGCAATGACTTACAATAATATTGGTTCACCAATTACTGTAAATGGTTTTAAAGATAAAGAAATGATTCACATTTGTTTTATTGCTAAAGCTATGGGTCACAATATTTCAGTGATTATAGAAGGTTTAAATGAACTTGAAATGATTGTAGAGGTATTAAAAGAAACAAAATTAGAGTGTCCAAATGTAGGGATAAGAGTTAGACTTCATAGTGGTGGAAGCGGTTTATGGGCAAAAAGTGGTGGAATAAATTCTAAATTTGGTTTAACATCAACTGAAATACTTGAAGCCTTTGAACTTATGGAAGAGACAAATATCCAAGACAATTTAACTATGATTCACTTTCATATTGGTTCAGCGATGAACTCTATTAAACCTCTAAAAAAAGCATTAAGGGAATCTGGTCATATTTATGCAGCTTTAAAAAACTTAGGTGCTAATAAACTAAATTCTATTAATATTGGTGGAGGTTTAGCTGTTGAGTATAGTGCCTATGAAAGAACAAGATTTTATTCTTTAACAGAGTTTGCAAATGATGTTGTTTTTACATTAAAAGAGATTGCAAGGCAAAAAGGTGTTGAAGAACCAAACATTTTCACAGAATCGGGAAGATTTATTAGTGCCGCTTCTACTGTTTTAATTACTCCTGTTTTAGAACTATTTTCTACAGAATATGAACTGGAACACTTAAATCTAAAAGAAGTTAATCCACCTTTAATACAAGAACTTTCTGAACTACACAAAGACATGAGTAAAAAAACTGCATACGAATATATGCACGATAGTATCGATCATATGGAATCACTTTTAACTCTATTTGATTTAGGTTACATTGATTTACAAGATAGATCAAATGCTGAAATCTTAACACATCAAATTATTAAAAAAGCTATTTCATTTTTAGAGGTTGATGATTATGAAGAACTTAAAAATATTGATCAGAATATTCAAGAAAAGTACTTATTAAACTTCTCATTATTTCAATCTTTACCTGATTATTGGGGTATTGACCAAGAGTTTCCTATTATGCCTATAAGTCATTTAGATAAGAAACCAACTAGAAGTGCATCTTTATGGGATATCACTTGTGATAGTGATGGAGAATTACCATTTGATGCAAAAAAACCATTGTATTTACATGATATCAACTTAAACAAACAAGATTACTTCTTAGGTTTCTTTAATGTTGGTGCATATCAAGATACATTAGGAATGAAACACAATCTTTTTTCACATCCAACAGAAGTAAATGTTGTATTTGATAAAGATGATAATGTTGTTTTAGAAAAAATATTAGAGTCTCAAAAAATAGAAGATATTTTAGAAGATATTGATTATGACCCTACTGAAATCAGAAGTGTACTTCAAGCAAATCTTCCTTTTGAATTATATAAAGATATTGAGACATACTTACAACAAAACAGCTATTTAAAAACTATATGGAGTTATTATGATGAGTGAAAAACAAACTGAAATAAATGAAGATAAATTATCGTTATGGGCTCAAATAAAAGAAGATTTTTCTGTACCAAAATTAAATGACCCTGCTTTAGATTCAAATGTTGAATTATTTTTTAACTACCCAGGTGTTTGGGCAATAGTAAATCACAGAATTGCCAATAGATTATACAATAGAGGTTGGAAAAGATTATCTAGGGTTTTAGTTGGATTCTCTTCTTTATTTACAAAAACAGATATTCACCCTGCTGCAACAATTGGTAGAAGAGTATTTATTGACCACGCTATTGGAGTTGTGATTGGAGCAACTACAATTATTGAAGATGATGTATTAATCTATCAAGGTGTAACTTTAGGTGGAGTTAGTTTAGATAAAGGGAAAAGACACCCTACTATTAAATCAAATGTTGTTGTGGGAAGTGGAGCAAAGGTTTTAGGAAATATTACAATTGGTAAAAATTCTAAAATTGGTGCAAACTCAGTAGTTGTATGTGATGTTCCAAAAAATTCTACTGCTGTTGGTGTTCCTGCTAAAATCATTAAAAGAGATGATAGACATACTAAATTAGGTCATAATAATCTTCCTGATATCAATAAAGAGATGTTTAAATATCTTATTGAAAGAATTCATATCTTAGAAGTTGCATTAAAAGAAGAAGATGGTATTGATGTAAGTTCTAAAGATAAAACTTTAGAAGAAGAGTATACTAAATTTATTGACGCTATGAATTCTATTAAGAAGAACTAAGTTGATTGAATTAGCAATTTTTGGAACTATAACTGGATTTATATCTGGTTTCTTTGGAGTTGGTGGAGGTATGATTTTAGTACCTATGCTTTTATATGCTGGATATGTGATGAAAGAAGCCGTTTCAATTTCTATTATGCAAATGGTTTTTTCATCTATTTATGGTTCATTTCTTAACTCTAAAAAAGCTAAAAATGTTTTAAAAGATGGTTTAGTAATAGGTATTGGTGGTTTTGTAGGTGGTCTACAAAATGGATTTATAATCTCTCATGTTTCAAATGAAACTTTACAGTATTTATTTTTAGCTATCTTAGTTTATTCTATTGTTAAAATATTCAAATCACCTGCAGAAAATAAAGAAGGTCCAAAACAAGTAAATAAATTAGCTTTATTTGTAATTGGATTTTGTATCGGTATTGTTGCAATGAGTATTGGTATAGGTGGGTCTATTTTATTAACACCTGTGTTAGTTGGTTTTTTAAGATATGATTTAAAAACTGCAACTGCTTTAGGTTTATTTTTTGTAATTTTTTCTTCAGTAGCTGGTTTTATATCTTTATCTTTAATAGATCAAATGCTTTATAAAGAAGGTGCGATAGTTGGAATTTGTTCTTTAGTGGGTGTTTATTTTGGAATATTAGCTAAGGGTAAAATTCAATCTAATTCATATAAAAAGTTCATATTACTTTTAAATATTTTAATATTAATTGCAATGGTAAATAAACTATTTTTCTAAAGAATATTAGTTTGATTTCTACCATTGTTTTTAGAAATATATAAGGCCTTATCAGCTCTTGAAACAGTTTCTAAAATATCTTCACCTAAAGAATAAAATGTTCCTCCAAATGAGCAATTTAAATGCCCTATTTCTTGAAAATCATGCATCTCTATAGTAATTCTTAAGTTTTCAATGGCTTTATATAATGAGTCTTTATTTTCTATTTTCATAACTAAAATAAATTCTTCCCCACCCCATCTAACTAAAATATCATTTGATCTTGAATGTTTTTTAATCAATTTTACTAATTCAATTAAAACTTTATCACCTACATTATGACCATAAGTATCATTAACATTTTTGAAAAAATCTATGTCAATCATAGTTAATGTAAATTGTGTATTTTCATTACTTAGATTATTTATCATTTTATCTATTTTAATTTCAAAGAATTCTCTGTTATAAGCATCAGTTAACTTATCTTTTAATACTTTATTCTTTAATACTGATTTTTCTAAATAACTACTAGTTTCATTTGAAAAAACTATTGAATATAAATTATCTGAAAACTCATTTATATGTACGCCAAAAATATGAATATTATCATTTTTTGATTTCATTGAAACTATTCTTTTTGATGGTTCGAGTTTTTTAATATAATCAATCCAACTACTATTATTATCAATTTTTTTTAAATGAAAAAATTCATAATCTTCAATAAAAAATTCACATATACACTTATGATTTGCTAAAAAATCTTCTAAGTTATCATAATCAAAAAAGTCAAATAGTCTTTTATTAGCGTCTTTTATTAGTTTTCCATCAGTTAAAACAATAATATCTGTTAGACTATCAATAAATTTCTTTAAGTTCTTTAGTTTATTTTCTTCTAACTCTTTTATTTCATTTAAAAGTTTCATTTCTTTTTCTATTGAAGTTAATGAAACTAAATAATTAAACTCTTCAAATCCACTAATTTCTTTTATATTAATTTTAAACTTTTGTTTTTCATTTTTAGATACATTAAGATAAGTTTCATATGTTTCATTTTTAAAATTCTTTTTTAAAATCCAATCTAAAAAATCATTTCTTTCTTCTTGTAAACAAAAAAATGGAAAATAGTTTTTATTATTTGTTTTATTTAAATTAAAATTCAATCTTGCTTCTAAGTTATAGTTTACTACATTTAAATTTTCATCTAATAAAAAATATGGACTTGGAGCATTTTGAAAAATAACATTAAGCTTTTCTATGAGCTTTTTATTTTCAAACTCCTTTGAAATCAATTCTTCATTTTGAGCTAATAGTTCTGCTTCATATATGTCTAAATCATTTGCTAAATTTTCAATATCATTAGAGGAGATATAATTATTTAGACTGATACCTCTATTTTCTAGTTTTTGAATTAATTTCTCAAATTTTGAATTCATTTTTAACCTTAACTATTAGAACTTAATTCTTTTAACTTAGGTAGTTTAATTGTAAAACATGCACCTTTATTTTTGTTTTCGACAGATATAGTTCCATTGTACTTTTCTACTATTATTTTTGAAAGATATAGACCTGTACCTGTTCCACCCTTCTCTTTTCTACCACTTACATTTAAATTAAAAATATCCTTGATAATCTCTTCTTTAATTCCACCAGCATTATCTTCAAAGGTAAAGTAATTGTAATCTTCATCAGTGTAATTAGAAATTGTGATTTTTTTATTTTTTATATTATTATCATTAAAAGCAAATTTTGAATTTGCTATCAGGTTTATATAAACATGTCTAAATTCACTTTTACTAGCCCCTATCATAATGGTTTTATCAACTTTATTTTCAAAATTTATATTCTCTTTAATAAATTCAGTTTTTATAAGATCTTTAACACTCTCAATCATATCATAGTAGCTAAAAGGAATAATCTCTTTATCATTTCTAAAGAAACTTCTAAAATCATCTAAGGTATCAATTAAATGATGTGATTGTTTTTTTATATGCTCTAAAAGATTATTTGCAGAATCTTTAGTTAAAGCATCATAGTTAAATTCCATAACTATTTGTTCAATATTTAAAAGTATGATAGATAAAGGTTGTTTCCATTGATGAGCAACTGCATCTAACATCTCAGCCATGGCACTTAATCTTTCTTGCTTTAATATAATTTCATTTTTTGTTTTAATTAAATTAATTTTATATAGAAGTTTGTTTTGAAGTTTAGAAATTTTTAGTTGTGTTTTTATTCTAAGTTTTAATTCTTCTTTTTTTACTGGTTTGGATATAAAATCCTTAGCACCTAAATTAAAGCCTTCAACTATAGAATCTTCACTATTTTTTGTAGTCAAAAATATAAAAGGAATGTGTTTTAGTTTTTTTGTTTTCTTTAGAACTTTTGCAAACTCATAACCATCCATTACAGGCATGTTTATGTCAAGTAAAATTAAATCAATTGTATAGATATCCAAAATTTCTAATGCAATTTTTCCATTGTTTGCAACTTTAATTTCATAATTTTTTTGTAAAATAGTTGCCATTAGATCTTGACTTGATTTATCATCATCTACAATTAATATTTTGTTTTTTTTCATAATTTAGTTCCAGTCAATCTATCACATTCTTAGTAATATAATGTAGATTATAACATTAAAAACTTAATTAATCTAATTTGTATTAAATTCTATAAAAAACTTAGCTCCATTTTCACTATTTTTAACATATAAATCACCATTTAATGTTTCTGTTATAATTCTTCTACTCATATATAATCCAATACCAGTACCATTTGAATTCTCTTTTGTAGTATAGTATTGATCAAAAATACTATCAATTATATGATCCGGAATACCCCCTGCATTATCTTCTATTGAAACAATACATTTTGAATCATTCTTAGTAACTTCTATTTTTATCCAAGAATCTATTATTTTATTTTCGATAATTGCATCTTTTGCATTATTTAAAATATTGATAATAACCTCATCTAATTCACCTGAAACAGACACAAATGAAATTGGTTTATCTTTATTTAATTCAAGCTTTAATTGTATATCATTATATTCTAAAACAGGTCCTACAATTTTAAGAGACTGTTCAATTCTATCTTGAACAATCATCTCTTTTTTCTCTTTTTTCTCTTTTACAAAGTTTTTAAAAGTATTGATTGTATTTGATGAATAATTTATTGAATCTAAAATATCATCAAAAGGTTTTTCAAGCTCTTCTACTTTTAATGTTCCCATAATTTTCTCAAGTTTTAATCCTGAAACTATTATAGAAATAGTATTTAATGGCTGTTTCCATTGATGGGCAATATTTCCAATCATTTCACCTAAAGCAGCCATTTTATTTTGTTCAATTAATAATAACTCTTTTTTCTTATTTTCAGTCATTTCATCAATTAATTGAGTATTTAAAACTTCTATTTTCTTGTTGTTTGTAATATCATGTCTAATTGATGTATATCCTACATGATTATCATCACTATCGAAATCAGGAATTATTGTTGTATCTACCCAATAAGCATCGCCATTTTTATCTAAGTTTTTTATTTCACCATGCCATGTTTTTTTAGATTTTATAGTATTCCAAATATCTTTGTACAACTCTACAGGCATATCAGGGTGTCTAACAATGTTATGACTTTTTCCAATTAATTCTTCCCTAGAATATTTAGAAATTTCACAAAATTTATCACTAACTTCTGTAATAATTCCTTTTAAATCAGTTTTAGAAGCAATAAGATTTTGATTTATTACATCTAAAGATTTCTTTAAAAGTTTACTTTTATATTCATGTATTTTTTCAAAATTTAGTATGTTATTTTTAATAATTATTCTTAAAATTGTCCATTCAAGTAAAACAAAAAAACCATGTAATAAAGCTATATCATAAGAACATCCGTAATTATAAATAATTACATTAATTCCAAATAAAGAGACTTCGTTTAATTGTAAATATGTAAACACTAAATGCTGAATTACTATTACAATAGCAGATATAGTTACAGGCTTATAATCTTTATAAATTGTTAAGAAAGCCAATAATACAAAATAATGGAAGTGCATCTCAATTCGTCCAAAACTTTGTTGAACTAAAATCATTGCAAAAATTGGAAGTAAAATTCCAATTATAATTCTAAAAATTGCTTTACCAGAATAAAGTTTATAAAAGATAAATGATGTAATAAAAAGAATTCCACCTGTTATAAATCCAAACATATAAGTTTGATAAAAATAACCACCAAAAGTTGAAACTAACACCCAATTTAGAAACATAATTTGCATCATAAACTTATCAGCTTTTTGATGATCAGTTTTTAAATTGCTGTTGCTTTCCTCTTCGTATAAACTACCTATAATTGACATTGTTTATTTTCCTAAAATACTTTTTACTAAAATCTCTTTTTCAAACTTACTAGCTGTGAATATTTTTCTTATTTTATATTCATCATTCTCTCTTTTCACTAAAAAAAGAAATGAAGTATGATCTAAATCATAATCACTAACTAAGCTTTTTACACTAAAAACATCAAAATCATTCTTTAATGTTACTAAATCTTTTTTTTGCAATTGAATACCGGTAAAATCTTTGTTAAAGTTTTTTACAAATAAATCTGCAATTTCATTACTAATACTATCAGTTAAATTTATAAAATAAAATTTCACATCAATGTCATCTTTTATTTCTTCATAAACATCTGATATCTCTTTTAATCTAGGTGTGCAAATATCAACACATCCAACATATCCAAAGAACAAAATTATATTTTCGCTTTTTTTATCTTTGAAGAAATCACTTTTTATACTTTTGTTAACATTTGAAATAGTATTTTTTGGGAAAAATGTAGGAGAAAAAGAAATCACCACTATAACAACAATTAAAATAATAGGAGTTATTAGATAATTTAAAATATGATTCTTCATTTTTTTCCTATTAAATTTTTTCTGTTTAAAAAATTATAAATTAATGTTATAAAAGTATTAATCCCAAAATTTAATTAATTATTATATCAGATTTTTCATTAAATATGATGTTTTTCCACCATTTTTAAAGTATATAATCTCATTATTTGTTTTTAAGAGTGATGAGACCAACACTTTTTTCATTTTATTATTTTGTGTTATTTCTATTTGAAGCTTCTCATTAGGAATTAGATTTAAAGAATATACATATATTTTTTCATCACCTAATAAATTTAATGATTCTAAACTTTGATTTTCAAGTTTTAAAGGGAAAATACCAAAATCAATTAAACTTTTTCTAAAACTTTCATTAATACTTTCACAAATGACAACATCTATTCCTAATAGTTTCATTGCCTTAGCTGCTGCATCTAAGTTTTTTCCAATTCCAAAGTTTTTACCCGTAAAAATTAATATTGGTGTATTTGAAGCTTTTGATTTATTTGCAAATTCTTCTAATTCAATCGTTTCATCATTTATAAAATCTTTTGTAAATGCACCTTCTTTTTGAATAATAAGATTTTTAATATTTACACTAGAAAAAACAGATTTAACTAAAACATCATAATTTGTTTTTCTAGATTCATATGTACCTAGATTATCTTCATGAACATTTAAACTTAAAAGATATTTTCCTGCATTTGAGTCTTTTGTTATTTTACCCATTGGCATAATATCTTCACCTATAACATCATCTCCTAAAATTGAAATAATTGAAGAGTAATTTAAATTCACTTTTGTTAGATAAACATCTTTTATATGATTTATTGGATTAATAATTAAAGAGTTTTTATTCCACTGATATAAAATAGATTCATCTGTATCTATCTCTTGCCAATGAGTTTCCCCTAAAAATATGTTCATATATTTTTTAGAAAATTCTTTATAATTTATTTGATTAACAAGTTTATTGACTTCAATATCACTTGGCCAAATATCATTTAAATATGTTCCTTTTGAGATTAAGTCACTTTTTATATTAAAATTAACACTTCCCTTTAGACAATATGCAATTACTAAAGCAGGTGACATAATCCAATTTGATTTAATCAAAGGATGAATAAAACCTTCTTGATTTCTATTTCCAGAACTTACACTTGATAAATTTAAATTATATTGTTTTATTTCATTTTCAACATTTGTAAATAAATCTCCACTATTACCATAGCAAACAGCACAACCATATCCATTTATTGAAAAACCTAATTTCTCAAAATATACTAGAAGCCCTATCTGTTCTAAATATTTTTTAACAGTTCTAGAACCAGGAATAAATGAAGTTTTAATATTTGGGTTTACACTTAAACCTTTTGATATTGCATTTTTTGCTAATAATCCAGCTTGAATTATTAGAAATGGATTTGATGTAGATAAACAAGAAGTTATTGAAGCTAAAACAATATCATTATCCCTTAAAATATTTCCTCTTTTAAAACTTTCCAATTTACTTGGCACTTTTTCTAAGTTCACTTTTGCAAATGGATATTTAGGACCTGCAATTGCTGCTTTTACTTGAGATAAATCAAATTGAATTATTTCATCATATTCTAATTGTATATCTTCTTTAAAATACAATGCTTGTCTTTTGTAGTAATCTTTTATTAATGAGGCATCAACATTTCTTGTCTTTTCAGCATAATTAATTGTTTCCTCATCTACACTAAAATAGGCACATTTAACATTATATTCATTAGACATATTTGTGATAGTAGCTCTATCTTCCAATGACAATAGTTTTACCCCATCCCCAAAAAATTCAACAAAATCATAATTCAATTTTGACTCTATTAAAAAGTTTGTAAGATTTAAAACAATGTCAGTTACATTTAGATAGTTTTCTTTATTTCCAATAATTTCTATACCTAAAACTTTTGGTAAAGTAATATGTACAGGAGCACCTAACATTGAAGTTAAGCAATCAGTTTCTTCAATACTATAAGATAAAACTCCCAAACTACTTATCATATTAGTGTGAATATCAGTTCCTAAAAGTGACTCAGGAATCATATATTGTTTTCCGTTAAATTCCTCAATACTAATCATAGTTGCTAGATGTTCAAGGTTTATTTGATGACCTATTCCAAAACCTGGAGTAACTATATTTATGTTTTCAAAATTTTGGCTTACCCATTTTAGGAAATGATACTTTTGTTTATTTGTGTCTATTTCTATTTTTAAATTTGTATTTAAACTATGATTTGTAGCTACACTTTGGGCAATTAAAGAGTGGTCAACAATTAAGTCAATCATTATTTGTGGATTAAAATTAGATACATCATTGTTTTTTGAGTAAAGATGTTCTTTTATAAGTGTAAATTCCATTAAAGGTGGAATTCCATTAATATCATCCATAAGTAATCTAGTTGGAGTAATATTTAATTCAAACTCATTATTTCTTTTTAAAAATGCTTCAATAATATCCTCAATACTAGATTCTTGATGATTTCTAAGATTCATTTCTAATAGTAATTTTAAAATATTAGGTAATTTTTTAAGTTTAGGATACTGTTCAAATACTTTTCTTAAATCACAATAGTAAAAACTTGTATCACCATATGTCAATTCGTTTTCAAATTTTGTCAATTCATCACCCAATATTATTTTTCGTTATTATAATATAGCCAAATTAAAATTAGTAAGCCATTTATTAAGCCTAAAATACATCAATCTATCATATAATATTCACTTATTTTTTCAAAGGTGAGATATGAGAGATACTATTAAAATTTTTAATGCCAAAGAGAATAATTTAAAAAATATTAATTTAGAAATACCCAAAAATAAACTTATTATTTTTACTGGATTATCAGGTTCTGGAAAGTCAACATTAGCATTTGATACTTTGTATGCAGAAGGTCAAAGAAGATATATTGAGTCATTATCTGCATATGCAAGACAATTTTTAGATAAAGTTGGGAAACCAGATGTAGAAAGAATTGAAGGTTTAACTCCTGCAATTGCAATTGACCAAAAAACAACTTCTAAAAATCCACGTTCTACTGTTGGAACAATTACGGAAGTTTATGATTACTTAAGATTATTGTACGCAAGAGTTGGTAAACAGCATTGTCATCAATGTGGAGAAGCTATTTCACAAATGAGTGCAAGTGATGTAATTGATCAAGTTTTAAAACTTCCAGAAAATTCAAAACTTGTAATACTAGCACCACTAATCAACAGAAAAAAAGGAACATTTGCAGACCTTTTAGAAAGTCTTAGAACAAAAGGTTATGTTAGAGCTATGATTGATGGAGTTATGGCAAGACTTGATGAAGATATTGAATTAGAAAAAAACAAAATGCACACTATCAAAGTAGTAATTGATAGAGTTGTTGTAAAAGAAGAAAATAAAGACAGAATAGCTCAAGATGTTGAAAAAGGATTAAAAGAATCTTTTGGAGAACTTGAAATTGAAGTTTTAAATCATGAAGATGTTGGAGTTGAAAAACATATTCATTACTCTGAACATATGGCATGTTTTTCTTGTAAAATTTCATTTGAACCACTTGAACCACTATCATTTTCATTTAACTCACCAAAAGGTGCTTGTAGTTCTTGTGATGGGTTAGGTATAAGATATGCATTAGATATGAAAAAAGTTGTAAATGGAGATTTAGCACTTGAAGATGGTGCCATAAAAGTTATTTATGGATTTAATAAAGGTTTCTATTTTAAAATGCTTATGGCTTATTGTGAAGCAGCTGAAATTGATATTAAAACTCCTTTTAATGACTTACCAATGCATCAACAAAAAGCTATTTTACATGGTGGAGTTGAGGAAGCTAAGTTTACATGGAAAAGGCACAAACTTACTAGAAAATGGGAAGGTATTGTAAAACTTGCCTATGACATGATTAAAGATGAAAAAGAAATGGCTGAATACATGACTGAAAAAGTATGTGATTCTTGTAATGGTAATAGATTAAAGCCGTCATCTCAATCTGTTTTTGTAGCTGGTAAAAAAATATCAGATGTAATTAATGTTCCAATTGAAGATACCCATGCATTTTTCCAAGATGAGAAAAACTTTGAACATTTTTCTCAAAAAGATCAAATGATTTCAAAACCTATTTTAAAAGAAATAAAAGAAAGAATATTCTTTTTACATGATGTTGGTTTAGGATATATTACTTTAGGTAGAGATGCTAGAACAATTTCAGGGGGAGAAGCTCAAAGAATTAGAGTCGCTTCACAAATTGGTTCTGGACTTACGGGAGTTATGTATGTTTTAGATGAACCATCAATTGGACTTCATGAAAGAGATACTAATAAACTTATCAAAACTTTAAGAGCATTACAAGAAAAAGGTAACACTGTAATTGTTGTTGAGCATGATAAAGAAACTATTGAATCAGCTGATTATATAGTTGATATTGGACCAAATGCTGGAAAGTTTGGTGGAGAAATTGTTTTTGCAGGAACTTTAAAACAAATGCAAAAAGCAAAAACTTTGACAGCACAATATGTAAGTGGCAAAAAGAAAATTGATTATGTTCATAATAGACCACAAGAAGAATTTATTGAAATTAGAAACGTAAACATCAACAATATTAAAGATTTAAATGTAGAAATTCCTCTAAAAAATCTTTGTTCAATTACAGGGGTATCAGGAAGTGGAAAATCTTCACTTATTTTACAAACACTGCTTCCTGTTGCAAAAGAACTTTTAAACCATGCAAGAAAAGTAAATAAAGTTGATGGTGTTGAGATTTCAGGATTAGAAAAACTTGATAAAGTAATCTATCTTGACCAATCGCCAATTGGTAGAACTCCTAGATCAAACCCTGCAACTTACACAGGACTTATGGATGAAATTAGAAACTTATTTTCACAAACAAAAGAGTCACAACTAAGAGGATATAAAATAGGAAGATTCTCTTTTAATGTTAAAGGTGGAAGATGTGAAAAATGTCAAGGGGAAGGTGAAATAAAAATTGAAATGCACTTCTTACCAGATATTATGGTTAAATGTGATGATTGTCAAGGAACTAGATACAACGCCCAAACTTTAGAAATACTATATAGAGGTAAAAATATTTCTGATGTTTTAAGTATGAGTGTTGAAGAGGCTTTAGAGTTTTTTGTAAAAGTACCTAAAATTAGAGATAAACTACAAACTTTAGTTGATGTTGGTTTAGGTTATATTACTTTAGGACAAAATGCTGTAACACTTTCAGGTGGAGAAGCACAAAGAATTAAGTTATCAAAAGAATTAAGTAAAAAAGATACTGGAAATACTTTATATGTTCTTGATGAACCAACTACTGGTTTACATTTTGCAGATGTTGATAGACTTACAAAAGTTCTTCATCACTTAGTTGAATTAGGAAACTCTGTAATTGTAATTGAACATAATCTTGATATTATCAAAAACTCTGATTGGGTTATAGATATTGGTCCTGAAGGTGGAAGTAAAGGTGGTAATATAGTTGATGAAGGTACACCTGAAGCCTTAGCAAAAAACCATGAAAAAAGTGGTTCACATACAGGATATTATCTTGCTAAAGAGCTAAAATATGTATGATAAAGAAAAGTTTTTTCAAGATAAAGCAATTGAAAGATTTATTTATTCTTTAGAAAATGGTTGGTTTGCAGAAGGTCATGAACTTCTTGAAGATGATTGGAACTTATATAAAAAACAAGGACAAAAGAAAAAAGCACTAGCTTTAAAGGGATTAATAAATGGGGCAACTGCTTTAGCTCTATATTTTGAGAAAAAAAGACCCCATGGGTACGAAAAAGTATGGCCTGTATTTTTAAAATACTTGCCATTACTTGATGAAGTTAAGTTAGAAGATAAAGAAAAATTTTACGAAGCTAGAGATTTACTTTTCAAGATAAATGAAAAAGTCAAACTCTAACTAGCTTCAATTTGAGATTTTTCAGCCATAGACATTAAATAAGCTTTTAATCTCATCATATCTTCTGTGGGATATTGATTTTCAGCACTACCTCTAGATACTTTTACAAAAAAATCATTAGACTTATCATTAAATCCAAAATTATAATTTGCCAATGTAACTTCATACTTAGATAAATTAAAGTTTGAATCTATTGCTTGTGACTTTTCTATTTTATCTGTTTTAATTAATTCTTCTTGTAAAGCAGATAATTCTTTTTCATTTGTAACTTTAGAGGTTTCTTTAGAAGCCTGAATTTTCTGAACTTCTAAAGCACTGTTATCAGTAAATTGATTTAACTTTGATGTTAGTCCATATTCCATAGCTTACCCCTTTTTTAAATTTATACTTAAATTATACAAAATTTTTAACATTTTTGTCAAAATTTCAAAATTTTTAATGTATAATTTGATAACAAATTTATTTTAGGAGTAGTACTTGGAAGATTCTTCCCCGAGGTGTAGTTTATTATTAAGTGAGACAAAATGGAAATTTTAGTCTTATTATTCTTTGCTGTTATTGGAACCTCGTTTTTATGCTCTGTTTTAGAGTCTATACTTTTATCTACAAATGTTTCGTACATTTCTGTTTTAGAACAACAAAAACCAGTCGCTGGTAAATTACTAAAAAAACTGAAAAATGATATTGACATATCTATTGCTTCAATTTTGATTTTAAATACTATAGCTAATACATTAGGTGCAACTGCAATTGGTGTACAAGCTCAAAATGTATTTGATGGTCACCCTACTTTTGTAATGCTTGTATCAATTGTTCTAACGTTTATGATTCTGTTTTTTGCAGAAATAATTCCCAAAACTATTGGTGCTGTATATTGGAAAGAATTAGCTCCAATTGCTGCTAGAATTATTAATCTTTTTATATATATTACATATCCAATAATTATCGTTACTCAATTTGTAACAAAAAAAATTGGTAAAGATGGTAATGATGTTATTTCAAGAGAAGAACTAATTCATTCAACACTACTAAGTGAAGAAGAAGGAGTTATCGGAGATTTAGAATCAGATATTATTGAAAATACATTAACTCTTAGAAATATTAAAGTTAAAGATATTTTAACACCTAGATCTGTTGTGTATTCAATTGAAAAAGGTTTAACAATTAATGATATCATTGAAGATAAAAGAGCTTTTAAATTTTCAAGAGTTCCTGTTTACAATGAAACAATTGATAATATCATAGGAATTGTTTTAACAAAAAAACTATTCAAAAATGCCATCAAAGACCCTGGAACAAAAATTGAGACTATCACAAAAGAAGCTCAATCAATTAATGAAAATATTCCAGTTGTTAAAGCTCTTAATATGTTCATTAAAAAGAAAGAACATATGTTTATTGTAGTTGATTCATATGGACAAACAGAGGGTATAGTTACACTTGAAGACTGTATTGAAACTCTGTTAGGATTAGAAATCATGGATGAGTCAGATACAACTGCAGACATGAGAAGACTTGCATTAAATAAAATGAAAGCTAAAAGAAAAGATAAAATCACTAACTAAAAAAGGGAAAGCTATTTAAAGCTTTCCTCTTCTTTCCTAAAAATTTATTATTTTATACTGTGTTATATTATTTAATATATTTTAGTACTTATTTATACAAATAATAATATAATAAAATATTAATATAATATCTTTTTTAGGAAATACATGAAGTATATAATCAAATTATTTATGCTTATTAATACATTTTTATTTGTATTACAAGCAGAAGAATTAACATCTCTTGAAAAAGAATACTTAAATAAGCATACAATCAAAATAGCTATGACTAAAGATTACTATCCATTTACATATGAAGAAAATGGAAAAATCAATGGTTTTTCTTATGAATATTTTAAATTACTAGCATCAAAAGTAAATCTAAAATATGAAATACAATTGAATTACTGGTCTACAAATCTTAAAAACTTTAGAGATAAAAAAATAGACATAATAGATGGAATATCATATACAAAACAAAGAGAACCTTTCACAAATTTTACCAATCCTTACTTTAGTATTCCAAATGTAATCTTTGCTCAAAAAAATAGTATTAAAAATTACCAAGGCTTAGAATCACTAAAAGGTATGAAAGTAGGAATTACAAGAGGAATCTATTACTACAACACTATTAAAGATCTTAATCTATTTGAATTAGTAGAATTTGAAAATTCTAGAGAAAAAATGAAAGCTCTCGCTTATGGAAAAATTGATATTGCATTTAATAGTCTTACTAGTGGACAAAGATTCATTCTAGATGGTGCTTATACAAATATTGAGATTGTAGATGAAATAGATAGAAATATTGTAAAAAAAGAGGATTTAAACCTAGGAATTACTAAAGAAAATGAAATTTTATTTAATATTATTCAAAAAGCAACTTCTAGGATTACTCCAGATGAAAAATTTGAACTTACTAAAAAATACTTTAATCTTTCAAAGGAAAAAAAGTACATAAAACCAATAGAACTTACAAAAAAAGAAAGAGATTGGATAAAACAAAACCCACAAGTTTCAGTAGCACAAGTTTCATTGTTTCCACCCTTTTCATATAAACACAACGGTAAGCTTGTAGGATATGAAATTGATTTATTAGAACTTATTTCACAAAAAACTGGATTAGATTTTAATATAGTAGACGGAAACTGGAGTGAAAATATAAATAAATTCAAAGCACAAAAAATTGATATAATTAGTTCTATTTCATATAAAAAAGAAAGGGAAGAGTTTACTTCATTTACACAACCATACTATGAAATTCCCAATGTAATTTTTGTTAGAGATGATTTTGGAAATTACAAAAATATCAAAAGTTTAACTGGGAAAAAAGTTGGAATAGTAAAAGATGTATTTTATGAAAATGAATTAAGAGCACTAGGATACTTAAATATTGTGGAATACTCTTCTGAAGTTGACCTAGCAAAAGCACTTGTATATAACAATATAGAAGCATCAATTGGTTCACTTACAACTATGAATAACATTATAAAGGGTAATTTATACTCAAATCTAAAATTAGTAGATGAACTTTTACTACCTAATGTTTCTAAAAATGACTTAAGATTTGGTATAAATCCAAATAAACCTATACTTTATTCAATTTTTAATAAATCACTTTCTGATATAAATGAAAATGAAAAAAATGATATTTTAGATAAATGGATAAATATTAAATCATCTTCAAAAAACCAATATCAAGATACAAGACTTTTTCTTACTGAAAAAGAAAAATCTCATTTAAATAATAAAGATAATACTATAACTATGTGTATCGATCCAAATTGGATGCCTTTAGAAGCTTTAAATGAAAATGGAAAACACATAGGTATGTCAGCTGATTATTTTAAGACATTCAGTGAACTTATAGGAGTAGATTTTAAAGTAATAAAATCTAACTCTTGGAACGAATCTTTACAATTAGCAAAAACAAGAAAATGTGACATTATTTCATTGATTATGAAAACACCGCAAAGAAGTAAATACTTAAATTTCACCTCTACTTATTTAAGTATTCCATTAGTAATAGCTACAAAAAATGATATTACATTTATAAATGATCTTACTGAACTTAATGGTTATAAAGTTGCTATACCGAAGGGCTATTCATTTGCAGAACATATAATTAATAAATATCCCAAAATAGAAATTATTAATGTAGAAAATTTACAAGAAGGTTTAGAAAAAGTTAGCAGTGGTGATTCTCACGCATATATTGGAACATTGACAAGTGTTGGACAACTAATTCAAAAAGAATATATTGGTGAACTAAAAATTTCTGGAAAACTTAAAGATAATTATGATTTAAGTATCGGAGTAAGAAATGACGATGAATTATTATTAAATATTTTACAAAAAGCAATTAACTCTTTGCCTCAAGAAATACATAGTGAAATATTAAATAAATGGGTTTCAATTAAATATGATTCATCAGTTAACTATACATTTTTATTATACTTAGCTCTTTTGTCAATTTCACTAATTTCTTTTCTTTTGTATAGACAATTTAACACAAATAAAATAAATGTAAAACTTGAAAAAATGTCTATAACAGATGGACTTACAAATGTTTACAATAGAAGATTTTTTAATGAATACACACCAAAAATAATTAATATGGCAAAACGAAATAATGATTTAATATCATTTGTACTAATAGATATTGATTATTTTAAATTATACAATGATACTTATGGACATCAAATGGGGGATAAAGCTCTTATAAAAGTTTCTAAAGCAATTAAAGACTCATTAAAAAGAGCTGATGATTATTGTTTTAGGCTTGGTGGAGAAGAGTTTGGAGTGATATTTAAAGCAAATTCAAAAGAAAATGCCATAGACTTTGCAAATAATATTAGAACAAATATAGAAAATCTTCACATAGAACATTCTAAAAATAGTGCTAGTTCATATATTACAGTTTCTATAGGTGTTGTATGTAAAAACTCTAATGAAATACATGATATTCATGACATATATAAACATACAGATGATTTACTTTATGAAGCAAAAAATTCAGGTCGTAATAAAGTCTGCTATTAATCATAGCTTTTCAAGTGGTAGTGTAAAAATAACTGTGTAATTTCATAAAAAAAGGAAAGCTTTAAATAGCTTTCCTTTTTTTGAAGTTTATATTCTAAATATAAACTATTCAATAACGTTAATTTTGTATCCAATATTAATTTTACTTGTAATGATATCTTTAAAAGTTTTATCTCTAATAGATTTAATCTTATTTCTTAAAGAAAATACTGACATCTCTTTAGATTTTTTTACATGTTTAAATATCTCTTCAACATTTACATATTGATTTGGTTTACTTAATAAGTATTCTACTAACATTCTTTCTAGTTCTGTTAATTTAATAGGTTTCTTTTCATCATCAACTAATACTCTTTTCTTTTTATCATAAGTATAATTGTTTTCTAGAAAATAAACACTATCAACCTCATTTAAAATCAACTCTTTTAAATAGTTTACTACGTCTAAGTCACTATTGTTAGCAGCTTGTGTGATTTTTGAAATTTCATCATCAGCAAATTCTAAATCTAACTTTTTCATTTCTTGTCCTATTAAATTATTTTTATTGATACATTTTAACATAAAATAACTTCAATAAAATTTTTATAATTCTTAAAAAATGTTTTTTTTTGAAAAAAATTATGAAAGTGCCTCTAAATAAGCTTTTTAAGGTAAAAATATTATTATTAATACATTTTTATACCACACATTATTTATAACTAGTAATATAATTAAATTATATTTTAAAATTTTGAGTTTAGATTTTACCATCAGAGCTAATTAAAATAGCTATGGCTTTTGTATTTTCAAATTGAGAAAGTATAATTAGTATTATCATCATCAAAGGTACAGATAAGAACATTCCAACAGTTCCCCACATAGCACCCCATATTACCAATGAAAATATAACTACAAATTGAGAAATATTTAATTTTGTTCCCATCAGTTTTGGGTATAAAATATTCCCTACTATAAATTGAACAGTAGCTAGAACAGACAATAAAATTAATACATCTGTGATACTATCAAATTGAATTATAGAAAATAAAACAGGAAATAATACAGCAATAATACTTCCAATTGTAGGAATAAAATTAAATAAAAAAGCAATAAATCCCCAGAGAATAGCACCTTCAAGGGAAAAGTATTCACACACTAGATATGTTAAAAACCCTGTAAATAAAGAAATTATTGTAGTAATAGAGATATAAGTGCTAATTGTCTTTGAAATTTTATGTAAAACCTCTTTTGCTTTCATTCTTGTTTCGTAGTTTTTAAACAAAGCATTTAATTTTGAATTAAAAAATGTTTGGTCAATTAATAAAAACAGTACATATAATATAATTTGAATACTATTAGAAAGAATTGATGAAAAGGCACCTAAAACATTGTTTAATAAGTTTGCTACACTAAATTGTTCTAAAAAGTTTTCAATGTTTCTAGGTATATCTAAGCCTGTTATTGTAGATAATTTATCTACAATAATATTAAATTTTGAGTCAAATTGAACAATTACATTACTTAATTCAACTAAAGATGAAGCTATAAAATTTCCTATAATAAAAATTGAAGCAAATATAATTAATACGGAAATAGGAATTGAAATTTTATGTCCAAAATTCGAATCAAAAAAAGGTATTTTTTTAATAGTGTTTGCAAGTGAGTTTATTAAAAACCAAATTAAAATTGAAATAGCAACAGGGGCTAAAATATTACTAAGATTTGATAAAGAATATACAACTAAAAACATAAATGCTAAAAAATAAAATGCCATTTGAAAGTTTGTTCTATAAACTTTTTCTATTGGATTTTTTTCTTTAATAACTATGTTTTTTTCTAAATGTTCCATTTTATTATCTAATTAAATATATTTTTTCTTTTATGAAATTTAAATTATTTGCATAAAGTTTGTGTTTTTCTTCCAAAACATTCATGAAAAATCTTACTTCTGCATTTGTGAAACCATCTAGCTCTTTATCTTTTACAGAAATTTCATCTTCACCAAATCTAACTCTTTTTAATTTACCATTGTTTTCTTTTACATAATAAACTAAATCTAATTCAGTTTGATTAACTTTTTCAATTGTAACTATAATTCTATCTGTTTTTACATCATATGGAAAATCATTCCATAATTTTAAGAAGTCATCTTTTAAAATATATCCTATGTAAAGTTTAGTATAAATATCAAAATACAACTCTAGTTTTTTAGTTGAGAAAAATTTTAAATCAACAATAAACTTTGGATTTGATCTAGATTTATTTAAAATCCATTCTAATGTTGGGAAATATTGGAATTTTCTGTATTTTACAGTACAAGCTTCTTTGAACTTTTGATGTTTTTTTGGTTTTAAATAAACTTGATTCTTTTTTCTTTTTTTAAGATGAATAATTTCATCAATAATAGCATCATCACTAAACTCTTCAGTTACCCAAACAGTTGCATAATCAGGGAAATTCCTTAATCCAACTGAACCTTTGGTTAAAACTATTAAAGCTCTAATTATCAAGTTAGGGAAAATCATCTTTAAAAGTGCATGTTTTTTTGCTAATCTTTTATTTAGTGAGGCAGTTTTTTTCGATGTACTCATCTCTACAAAATACACACTATCTTTAGTAAAAAATAGAGCATCAAATTCACTTATGTCTTTGTAAGCAGATTTATAAACAATTTGTGCACTTCTATCAATCATAAGACCGCTTTTAATATATACGTTCTCTTTATCTTGATATGGACCTTTTAAAATGAATTTTACTATTTCTTCATTTTCATATGCAAATTCCATAAGAAGTTCATAGATTAAGTTCTCATAGATTTCACCCTTAAAACTACTAAAAGTTGAGATGTACTTTACATCATCTTTGTCTATGTCTTTTTTGTGTAAAGTTCTCATTAATCTATTGTCATAATTATAGTATAGTAAATTCTTTTTAATTGTATCAGTAATATTTAATTTTTTTATCTTATCGGTAATTTTAAAATGTTGCAAAATCTTATAGTATCTATCTTCCTTTGTAAGTTACATCGATTATATCTAAAAAAATATTAAGCAACTTTAATCTACTCTATACAATAAATTCAATAGGGAAAAATATGAACAAAAATATCTTAATAACTGGATGTTCATCTGGTTTAGGTTTAGCATTAACAAATTTTTATTTAGATTTAGGATTTAATGTTTATGGAATAAGTAGAAATAAACCAAACATAAATAATAAAAACTTTACTCACTTAGCCTTTGATTTAAGTGATACAAAAAACATCAAAATAAACTGTAAAGACTTCATAGAAAATATCACAAATATTGATGTTGTATATTTAAATGCAGGAATGCTCGGTAAGATAAAAACTTTAAAAGAATTGTCAATTGAAGAAATAAATGAAGTTTATAGCTTAAATGTTTACGCAAATAAAGAATTACTAGATATTTTAGCGACAATTGAAACAAAAATTGTAATTGGTATATCATCAGGAGCTGCCGTAAATGGTTCTATGGGATGGGCATCTTATAGTTTATCAAAAGCAGGGATTAATATGCTTATAAATTTATATTCAAAAGAGATGTTAAATACAAAGCTATTAGCCGTAGCACCAGGTGTTATAGAAACTCCTATGACTGATTATATAAGATTTGATATAGATGATAATATTTTTACTTCAGCAAAAAAACTTAAAGAAGGATATATTCAAAAACCACTTGAAGCAGCTTCAAGATTAAATGAGGTAGTAGAAAAAATTAATGATTTTGAAAGTGGAAGTTTTATTGATGTTAGAAACATCTAAGTAAAAGTTTCTAAAAAGAGTTAAACTCTTTTTAGAAAACTATATTAAGCGTGTTTTTTATTTTCTTTTTTTACTTGCTTGATGTTAATAATCATTAAAATAGAAACAACTAATGCAACTACAAAGAATGCTGAGAATACATATAATGTCTCAGAATATGATCCTGTTGAATCTTTTACCATTGAAATAATAAGTGGTCCAACTAAACCAGCTGCTGCCCATGCTGTTAAAATATAACCATGAATAGCACCTAACTCTTTTGTTCCAAAAATATCTCCAATGTATGCTGGAATTGAAGCAAAACCACCACCATAACAAGTCATAATAAAGTATAAAACTACTTGGAATACAATAATTTCAGTGATACTTGGTAACATATAAAATGCAATAGCTTGAGTAGCAAAGAAAATTACATAAACAACTGGTCTTGTTAAATAATCACTTAATGAAGCCCATACAATTCTACCAGCTCCATTAAAGATACCCATTAAACCAACAGCTGCCGCTGCTACAATTGCACTTACTCCTAAAACTTCTTGTAATAATGGAGAAGCAACACCAATAATAGCAATACCACATGTTACATTTATGAATAACATAATCCATAATCCATAGAATCTTGGAGTTTTAACAGCCTCATTTAGTCCTAAGTTAGCAAGGTCTTTTTTGATTTTCTTTTTACCAGTTTCAACTTTCTTTTTGAATCCCTCAGGTAAATATCCCTCTTCTGGCTTTTCTAAATATAAAGCTGAAGCAAACATAACTACAAAATATAAAGCACCTAAGATAAAGAACGTACCAGCAATTCCAACTGCTTCAATTAAGATTTTAATTGTTGGTCCCCATACAGCTGATGCAAAACCAAATCCCATAATTGCAAGTCCAGTTGCCATACCTCTTTTATCAGGGAACCATTTTACAAGTGTAGAAACAGGAGAAATATATCCTATACCTAAACCACATCCACCTAGAACTCCATAGAAGAAGTATAAAAGCATTTTTGATTCCATTAAAATTGCTAAACCAGAACCCATTGTTCCTAAACCAAATAAAGAAGCTGCAATAATTGCAGAAACTCTAGGTCCATTTTTTTCAACAAATTTACCCATAAGTGCGGCACTTAAACCTAGGAAGAAAATTGCAACTGAAAAAGCAATAGTAACATCAGTTAAAGTCCAGTTCATTTGAGTTTGAATTGGTTTTACATATACACTCCATGCGTACACTGAACCAATACAAATATGAACACCAACAGCAGATAAGGCCATTAGCCATCTATTTTTATTCATAAGATATGTCTCCAAGTATTTTTGGCGGAATTATACCTTACTTTAACTAAAATTATTAATTCTACTTATAGTTCTTGAAAATTAAATTCTTTAATGCTTTACTATAGTTAGCACTTTTGAAACTTTTAGGATTATTTAATTGACTATGAAATTTAAAATTCCAAGAATATACTTTGAAAATATCTTTTATAAAGTTTTCATCTAATTCTGGTGCATTTAAACAAGATAAAACAATACATTTTTCACTAGCTAAAGTATCTAACCTTTTAATTAATTTTTCATAATCTTTGCTAGCTTCAAAACTACCCTTTTGAAATGAAGGTGGATCTATAATAATTACATCATAGGGTGCAAACTTTTTTATTTTAGACCATGATTTCAAAATATTAAATGGTAAAAATTTTGCTTTTTTTAAATCTAAGTTATTAAGTTCATGATTTTGTTTTCCAATATTTAATATACTTTTTGACATGTCAACATTTACAACTAAATCTGCATCATTTGATAAAGCATTTAAAGAAAAAGAGCATGAATAAGCAAATAAGTTTAATACTTTTTTATTTTTTGAAACTCTTTTTATAAACTTTCTTCCATTTTTCATATCAGGGAAAAAACCAATATTTTGATTTTTGAAATTTAATTTATATTTTAAACCAAACTCATATGTTTCTAATTCTGTTGGAATCTCACCTTTAAATACTTCATAAAGCTTATCTTTTGAGTATCTATTTTGAATAATTAAATTTTCATAATTATTTTCGTCACAAATAGATTTTAAAATATTTAAAATTTCATTTTTTGTTTCTATTTCAATAGAAGAAAAGAATGTAGCAAATAATGTTTTATTAATACTATCAACAGTTAAGTAATCAAAAGATTCATAAAAATTACCTCTTCCATGGAAAACTCTTTGAAAATTTTTTCTATTTTTAGGTAGATTATTTATAATCTCATTTTTTAGTTCATTTATATTCATAAGTGACATTATATTATTATTTCAAAAAACAAGGATTAAATTTTTGCCATATATAAAAAAAGAGTTTAAATCTATTAAAGATCTATCAATAGAAGAATTTTTATTACATCATACAAATTTAGATGAAAATTTAGTTTTAAACCTTTTAAAAAAGGGAAAAATTTTAGATGAAAACAACAAAAGGTTTCAACAAAACCAACTAATTAAATGTGAAAAAGTTTATGTAACTATATTTGAACCTCAAAGTAAAAACCTTAAACCCATTTTTCAAAATAGATATTTTGCAATATTTGATAAACCAAGTGGAGTTTTAGTTCACCCTACTTCTAGTAATGACTTTTCATATACTTTACTTGACGAAATAAAATTTCACTTAGGTAGTGATGCTAGTTTAATACATAGAATTGACAGAGAAACTTCAGGTTTAGTTTTAGTTGCAATTGATAAATACTCAGAATTAATTCTTAAATCACTTTTTGAAGACAAAACACTAAACAACAATTCAAATATTAAAAAAACATATATAGCTTTAGTAAATGGGCATTTAAAAGAAAAACTTACTATAAATGAACCTATTTCAAATAGTACAGGTAAAATCAAAATTAAAATGCAGGTTTCAAAAGAGGGAAAAACTTCAAAAACTATTATAAACCCAATACAATATGACAAAGAAAAAAATCAAACTTTAATTCAAGCAACTCCAATTACAGGTAGACAACATCAAATTAGAGTTCACTGTGATTATATTGGACATAACATAGTTGGTGATCAAGTTTATGGAGTTGAAGAAGAATTAGCAAATGAATATTTAAATAAAACAATCAAAAAAGACCAAAGACTAATGCTTCAAGCAAATAGTTTAGAATTTTGTTTTCTAGGAACTACTTATAAATTTAAGTCTTTACTAAAGCTTTCTTAGAATAATAAACAGCACCAATAGTTAGTAAAAAATATAAAATCAAAATAAAATAAATTTGATATATATCAGTCATTACTTCATAATACAAAATCAAAAATGAACTTGAAACTAAAACTAACATCGCACACATTAATACAAATGTTGAGGAATTAGTTGATTTTCTAATCTTAAAGTTTGCAATGGTAATTATTAAACAAACGATTAAAAAAGTAATACTACCAAATTCTAAAATCAGTTTTAATGAACCTGTACATATTAAAGCAAAAGCACATAAAGCCATAATCAAAATAGCATAAGTAGGAATATTTTTATCATTTCTTTTTGATAAAAAAGTTGGCATCAATCCATCCGTTGATATAATTGACATTTGTCTAGATGCACCAAAAATAGTTCCACTAATTGCACTACTTGTTGCAAGTAATGCTCCTAATACAACCAAATCATTTCCTAAGTTACCAATAACTTTATTTGCTCCACTTGCTAAAGCATACTCTTTATTTGCAATAATATCTTCAAAAGAAATAGCTAAAATTGCACCAAAGGCAATAACAGTATAAATAAGTGTTGCCATAGCAATAGAAATATAAATGGCCCTTCTTATATTTTTTGATGGATTTTCCATTTCATTTATTGCATTTATAACTAACTGAAAACCTTCATAAGCTACGAAAGTAATAGAAGCTACAATCAATATTGAGAAAAACTCAACTTCTTCTTGATTTTCAATTAAAGTCGGGATAGATGTATTTGAGTTATTTATAAGTACAAAACTAATGATTGCTAATATAACTAATTTAGAATAAACCATTATATCTTCAATTTTTCCCATTCCTTTTACACTCCAAATATTTACCAAAGCAAAAAACAATAGCACTGCACCAGCAACAGATATTTTTAATAAATAGCTATCACTATAATCAGCTATAGCATAAGAAGAGAAAGTAAAAGCATATAAGGCTAATGTTGAGATATAACCAAATATAACCCACCAACCTATTAAAGCAGCTGCAAAAGGGGCATTTGGGAAAGTTTTCTTTATAAAAATATAAGATTCGCCCTCAAGTTTATAATAAACTCCAAGTTTAATATATGAATAAGCTGCAAAAGCTGCAATTGCACCACCTAGCATCATAGCAATTGGAGTATAAATACCAATCATAGAAACAGATATTCCTAGTATTGTGAAGATACCTCCTCCAACCATTCCACCTAATGCAATAGCAACAACTTCTAATAAACCTAATGATTTTTCTCTTTTTCTATGAATTATATGTTTGCTCAAAAATATCCAATTGTTTTAGTAATATATTATTATAATAAAATATTATTTAATAAAGAAGGTTATATATTGAAATTTGAAAAATTAATACATGGAAAACTAATAAAAAGATATAAAAGATTTTTAGCAGATATTATTTTAGATAGTGGTCTAGAAATAACAGCTCATGTACCAAATAGTGGTGCAATGACAAGTTGTATTGAAGATAATTGTGATGTTTGGGTTACCCATCATGACAATCCTAAAAGAAAATTAAAATATACATTAGAACTTACAAAAATGGGTGAAAATCTTATTTGTACAAATACAGGTGTTGCAAATAAAATTGCAGTTGAAGCTATTGAGAATGGAACAATTAAAGAATTACAAGGTTATGATAACTTAAAACCTGAACAAAAATACGGTAATCAAAATAGTAGAATTGATGTTTTGCTATGGAATGATGATAGTGATAAAAAATGCTTTGTTGAAATAAAAAGTGTAAGTTTAAACTTAGGTGATACTTTAGCTTTTCCCGATGCAAAAACAACCAGAGGTCAAAAGCACCTTGAAGAATTAAGGGATATGGTTCAAGAAGGACATAGAGCTGTAATGCTTTATGTAATCCAAAGAACAGATAACCTACCTTTTAGAATTGCTAGTGAAATAGATAAAAAATACAATGAGATTTTTCAAGAAGTAACAAAGCAAGGTGTTGAAGTTTTAGTTTATCAATCAGATATTAATTTTGATGAAATACAAATTACAAAAAAAGTTGATTACATCATATAAGTTTAAAGCTATAAGTTAATATTTATAAGCTAGAATTTTTACCATAAAGGAAAAAGAATGATTACAAATGAAAATTTTATCGAACTGAACAATAATTTTTACACGAAATGTAAAAAAAATGCAAGGATTTTTAATTTATTAACTATTCCAACTTTTCTATTTGGAATTATACTAGCTGGATACTTTGGGTACTTTCCCTTAAAAGTTGAATTTCACAGTGTAATTTTAATAGGATTTATCTATTTTATTTATCTATTTTTTATTAGACATAATGCTTATTATGCTTCTTGTAAATTCAAGTCTCAATATCTTGAATTAACTGAGAGTTTAAAAAACTACATAAACAACAATCAATTGAAAATTGCAGACACTTCAAAAGCAAATGGTAATATTGATGATTTTCTAAAAGAGTTTACAAGTAACATAAGAAATACAAACTTCTCTTCAATAGCTTCTGGAATATTTCCAACACTAGGTATTTTAGGAACTTTTATTTCTATAGCTTTTAGTATGCCTGACTTTTCTTCTGGAACTTCAAGTGCATTAGAGCAAGAAATAACAATACTACTAGGTGGAGTAGGAACTGCGTTTTATGTATCTATTTATGGTATTTTTCTATCAATTTGGTGGATATTCTTTGAAAAAATAGGTATGAGTAGATTTGAGCATGATGCATTAATTATTAAAGAAAATACAAAATCGTTCTTTTGGACAAAATTAGATATTGAATCAATTCATTTACAAACAAGTATGAAAAATTTTGAAAAAATGACTCAACTTTTTGAACAAATCAGTTCTCAAGATTTAATTAACAATATTAATAATTCGTTAGAAAAAAGAGCTAGTATGGTTGAATCAATCATAAAAGAAGAAACACTATTAGTAGACAATATAAAATCAAATATTCAAAACTTTGATAATTTATTTGAACTTGTAAAACAAATGACACTAAGTATTCAAACTAATGTTGAGAATTTAAATACTCAAAATAGTATAAATGAAAAAATCACAGAATCACTTAATACTTCAGTACAATCACTTTCAAATAGTCTATCTAATTTAGATTCTACAAATGTAAAAGATATATATGAAAATGTAATCCAAAACATTAATACAATGAAAGATGAAACAGATAGAATTGGTTGGAAACTAAGCAAAGAATTAAATGAATACGATGTTAAGTTTACTCAAAAACTGGAAAATTCTTTAGAAGCAATTGATTCTCAAACTGTAAAAATCATTGAAAATCTAAAAGAATTCCAAGATATTTCAAAGTAAAGTCATGTATAAAAATAAACAAGAAAACAATAACGATAATTTCTGGATATCTTATGCTGACTTAATGGCAGGACTTCTTTTTGTTTTCATATTAATTATTGGAGCTATTATTATAAAATATCTCTACACTCAAACAGACTTACAAGCTATAAAAGCTGATTTAGAAAAAGAAAAGATTGCTTTAAATATGAGTGAAGAAGAATTAAAAAATAGAAAAAATCAATTAGATGAAATAAACAATAAATTAAAAGATTCCCTTGAAAAAAATGCAAGACTAACTTTTGATATTGCAAAAGCAAAAAAACTCTATGAAAATTTAAAAGAAGATAATCAAAATTTGAATCAATCTATTGAGTCAAAAAACAATGAAATAATAAACTTAAAAAACAACGAAGATCTTTTGAGAGTTTCTTTACAAGATGCTTTAAATCAAGTTAATTTCACAAATATAGAACTAGAAAAATTAAAACAGTTACTATTGGATTATGAACTAAAGTTAAAAGATGAAAAATCCCAAAAAGATGAATTGCTTGTAAAAATAGATGAAAAGGAAAACTTTATAAAATTAAAAGATGATGAATTAATGTTACTTCAAGAAAAACTTTTAGAACAAAGTAAAATCCATCAAAAACTAGTTGAAGAGTTTGATATTACTAAAACAAAAATCAAAAGTCTTACAGGTATAAAACTAACTGTAATTGCAAAATTAAAAGAAGAGTTAGGAAGCTTAATAAACCTTGATGATAAAAGTGGTTCAATAAAATTTTCATCAAATATTTTATTTGATCAAGGTCAATATATTATAAAACAAGCATCAAAAAAAGAACTAAAAGTTATACTTGAAAAATATATGACAGCACTTTTTGGAAATGAAGAGATTAAAAAACATATTGATAGTATTATAATTGAAGGGCATACAAATAGTGATGGAACTTATCTTTCAAACTTAGAACTGTCTCAACAAAGAGCTTTAGAAGTTATGAAGTTTTTATATACTTCAAATATCGTAGAAAAAGATCTTTTAACAAAATATGTAAGTGCTAGTGGAAGGTCATACTCTGATTTAATTTTAATAGATGGAGTTGAAGATAAAAATGCTTCAAGAAGAATTGAGATTAAGTTTAGAATTAAAAATGAAGCAGCAATTAAAGAACTTCAAAACTACTTGGATAAAAAATGAAAAATGAAATCTATGAACCAAAAAAACTAAAAGAACTTTCAAAAAAAATTGAAAAAAAACTAGAGGAAAAAAAGAACTCTAGTTTTTTTCAAAAAGTTAAAAACTATTTCTCAAGTAAATAGATATTTCCATCATCTGTACTAAAATAGATTTTATCATCAGGGCTAATAGCAATATTTCTAACCCTTTCATCTAAAAACTCTAATATTCTATTTTCTTTTATAACTTCAATATCATTTCTTAATGTTAAAACATTTATATGTCTATCTTTTAATGCACCAACTAAAAGTTTTCCATCTAGATTTGGGTAGTTTTGTCCTCTGTATAAAACCAAAGAAGATGGTGCAATAGATGGAATATAATACTTCTTAGCATCTACCATTCCTTCTTTAGAATCAACACCTACAGAACTAAAAGAAACATACTCTTTACCCCTTGAAACAACAGGCCAACCATAGTTTTGTTTTGGTAAAACTAAATTAATCTCATCTCCACCCCTTGGTCCATGTTCTACTAACCAAAGGTTACTTTTCTTTTTATCATAAAACAAACCTTGAGCATTTCTATGACCGTAACTATATATTTCGTCTAGTGCATTTGTATCATTTATAAATGGATTATCTTTTGGTATTGTGCCATCGAAATTTAATCTAATAACTGTTCCTATGTGATTTGTTAAATCTTGAGCATTTGGTCTAGTTCCCCTATCACCTAAACTGAAATAAACATGTTTATCATCAAATGTTATCCTACTACCGTAATGATAGTTTGTGCTTGTTCCTGTTTTTGTAATCAAGATATCCTCAAAATCAGAAATTTTTTCATTTAAAAATTTAGCTTTAGCTAGTGTTGTGTGTCCATTATTTTTTATAGTTTTAGAATAAGTAAAAAAAACAGTATTATCATTTTTAAAATTTGGAGAAACCTTTACATCTAAAAGCCCACCTTGACCTCTATTGTGAACATTTAAACTATGTATTTTTTTAATAGTATCTTTTTTTAAATCAACTAAGTAAATATTCCCATTTTTTTCATTAACTATGATTTTATCTTTATCAACAAAATCAAAACCCCAAACAATACCTAATCCTGAAACTATTTTATTAGCTTTATAATCACTAGCAAATAAACTAACTGAAAAAACAAATATTAATACAAAAAATCTATACATTTTAAACTCCTAAAGATTTATACTTAGAAAGTTAATTATAACTTTTAATATTTAAATTTATGGATTAATAACTTAAGTATAAGTAATTCTTATTAAACATAAATTAAGTTTAGTTATATCATAATTCGAAATATAAACAAGTGAGGTAACAAATATGAACATTTTTGATAAAATTAGAAAGTTTTGTAGATCATTTAGAATAATAGTAGGTTTAGTTTTAATAGGTATTGGTATCTATACAGGAATCATTTGGTTCTATTTAGGGGTTATTCCTTTAATTGCTGGATTAGTTGACTTCTGTCCAATTTGTATTATTTCAAAGAAATGTACACCTAAAAACTTACAACAATAATTTTTAATATCTAATATAAAAAAGGGGAAGAAGTCATAAATACTTCTTCCCCTTTTTAGTTTTGATAAATATTTTGCTTAGCTTAACTCAACTCCACATTTATCACAAGATTTTCTAAACCATCCTCTACCTGGATATTTTCCACATTTAGGACATTTCCAATATAAAAAAACAAATGCCATATAAAGTACAAAACCTGCAATTGAAGCATTAAACCAAAAGTCTTGACCAAAACCAAAAACTTCTTCTTTTTCTTTTACAGTCATAACTATATTTGGTGTTAGCAGTAAAAAAAATATACCTGCTGTAATTTGAGCCCACTTAATAGTTCTGGCAAACTCTTTTTTTATCTCTTCACTGTTCATCTTACTCCTTTTAGTAGTGAAATATTACAAAAATCTTTTTATATAACTAATTAAAGAAATTTTTAAACTCTTCTACAACTTCTGTTGGTGTTTCTTCTGCTAAAAAGTGTCCACAATCCAAAGTTTTACCTTGAACATTATTAGCATACTCTTTCCAAACATTTAATAAATCATAAGTCTTATTTATAAAGCCTTTTTCACCCCATAATATCAACAAAGGTGTATCAACTTTTTGAAATATATCTTTTTCATCATCTTCTAAATCAATTGTAGATGCAGCTCTATAATCTTCACAAGTAGCATGGATAGATTCATAGTCATTAAAGCACCTTATATACTCATCCACAGCCTCTTTTTCAAAAACAGTATTATCAGCACTCCATCTGTATAGTTTTTCCATAAGATAGTATTTTGGATTATTTCCAATCATAGTTTCAGGAAGATTATTTGGTTGAATTAAAAAGAACCAATGATAATATCCAGTAGCAAATGATTGATTTGTATTTTTAAACATATGATAAGTTGGTGCTATATCCATAATACATGCTTTTTCAATCATCTCTGGATAATCTTTAGTCATTCTATGAAGTACTCTTGCACCTCTATCGTGACCTGCTGCAAAAAAGCTATCATAACCTAAACTTTTCATTAAACTTATCATATCTTCTGACATATTTTTTTTAGAATACATTTCATGATTTTGTCCACCACTTGGTTTTGAACTATCTCCATAACCTCTTAAGTCTGGACATATAATATGATAATTGTGATTTAGTTCATTTGCAATATGATGCCACATAACATGTGTCTGTGGATAACCATGTAACAATAACAATGGTTTCTTACCATAGTTATCATTATGTCTGAAGTTGATTTTTATTTCATCTTCAGCTTGAAACTCTCCTAAAATAAAATTTTTGTCAAATAGCATTTTATAATCTTTATGGTCTTATATATGAATAATTTTCTTCTTGTAGTTCAATAATTCTAGCAACCCCTGCTTTTACTGTTTCTACACCTTCAGTTAAAACTGGAGCCTTACCAAATTTTTTAGTCATTTTAGCAATTGTGTTTCCACATGCACTAAATGTAATATTTTGCATAGCTAAACTTTTAACTCTTGTTGAATGATTAGAACCAGCTGTCATAATTCCTAGTCCTGGTCCATATGCTACAATCTCAATTTCAACATTGTCTAAACCGTACAATTTCTGTAAATTTACAGCGTTATTTAGAGCAATTTTCTGTGTTCTTTGATCATCTGTACTTACTTGAATTACTACTTTATGCATATCTTGTGCAAAAAGTGAAGCCGATAAAATCATCGATGAAATCGAAGCGATAATTAATTTTTTCATAGTGTTATTCCTCGTATTATAATTTTATTTCATTATAATCAAGGATAGTAGCAATAAAATAGTAATTATTTTAAAATATGAAAATTTAAAATTACTATTATTTTCTACTAACTAAAATTCCACCAATTGCTATTAAAGATATACCTATTAAAGCATACATATCAGGGAAAGCATCACCTAAAGCGATACCAAAGCCAACTGCAAATGGAATATTTGTATAACTTACAACTCCTATGATACTTGCATTACTTATACTATATGCCCTTGTTAAAAACCATTGCGATGCTGTAGATATTATTGCCATAAAGATTATCAAAGACCAAATAAATAAATCTGTATGAAATTTAAATTCAACTAAAGAAGTAAATAAAAACAATCCTAAAGGAATAAGCATTCCTATAAACATAAATGAAAACATAATTAATCTTGCATCATAGATGTCTTTTATTTTTTTAATTGTAGCATAAGCAGCTGCTGCAAAAAAACCACCTAAAACACCTAAAAAATGTTCAAATGATATATCAACACCAAAAGGTTTAGTTATAAAGATTATTCCAACAAATCCTATAACTAAGGCTATAAAAGTTTTAAAAGTGATTTTTTCTTTCATTAGATAATATGCTAATATAGTTACAAAAAATGGAGATGTTTTATTTAATATAACTGCTTCACCTAAAGGAATTGTTGCTATTGTAAAAAAGAATAAAACCATCGCAGTTGCTCCAAAAACTCCCCTTAAAATAAGTAGGTGTAATTTGGAAAAATCAATTGTAGTTTTGATTTTTTTAAAAGTATATAAAAGAATAAACATACCTAATAGATTTCTATAAAATACTATTTCAATAGGATCCATACTATCAGATAAAAACTTAGCAACTGCTCCGTTAAGCGCTCCTATAAATGCACTTAAAAGCATAAATAAAACGCCTTTATCTATTAATTTCAAGTCTAACAATACTATCCTTTTTATTTATATATTATTTGTTCATATTCTTTTTAGTTTTATTAGTAGCAATTGCTTCAAAAGGATTATCCGGCCAATAGTGCTTTTTGTACTTTGAAAATAGTTCTTTTTTTACATCTTCATATGAGTTTTCCCAAAAACTTTTTAAATCATATGTGATTTGTATTGGTCTTAAAGCTGGACTTAAAAGATGAATTTGTAAAGAAACTTTATTATTAAGTATTTTTGGAGTTTCGTGCATTCCAAACATTTCTTGAATTTTAACAGCTAATATTGGTTTGTTTTTGTTTGAATAATCTATTTTTATATTAGAACCACTTGGTACTTTTATATGTGTTGGTGCAAGTTTATCAAGTTGTTGCTGTTTTTCCCATGGAATGGAAGACAGTAAAATAGTATATAAATCTAAAGCTTCTAGTTCTTTTATAGTTTGAACATCATCTAAAAAAGGTTTTAACCAATCTTCTAAAGTATCAATTAAGATTTCATCATCAAATCTAACAAAGCCATCTTTTAAATTTTGATCTATAAAATTAACTCTATCTTTTAAATTAATAGCTTTTTTATTCCATGATAAAAGATTTAAGCCTTCTTTTTTAATTAGTTCACATATTAAACTTGCATAATCGTGCTTTGTATCACCTGCTAATGCTTTAGATGACAATTCTAGTTCAAAGTAATTTTTAACTTCCCTAATATCAAATTTTTTATTTTCACGATTGTAAGTTATAGTTTCTTTAATTTTAATATTATCACCAAAATATTCCTCAATAGTAACTAAAGATATTCTAGCTGCTAAATTTATATATGAATCTTTATTTTGAGCATTTAAGCTAGGAACAATTAAAAACTCTTCGTTAAAAAATCCATCTTCAATGTTTAAAATAGCTCCTTTAGCATTACTTAGCTTATATTTATTATCTTTTATATTTCTTTGTTTAGCTAATCTATCTGGATAACCATATAGTAAAATTATAGCTAGTTTTTCTTCATCAAAATTTTCATTTGATGTATTTATATTTTCTATTGCTTTTAGTTTTTTAAAATAAAATTCTGCCTGTTTTAAAATATTTTTACTATTAAAATCTAAAGATTTATTTTCAGCTAAATGTATAAATCTTGAGTAAATATTAACATCACTATATTTACCTTTGAAAATATCTTTTTCACTTAAAAATGAAGCTATTAAGCAAGCTTCATAAGCAAATCCTAATTCATTTGCTTTTAATATCATAAAAGCAAATCTAGGATGTAATCCTAAAGACAAAGCTTTTCTACCAAAACTTGTAATATGATTTTTATCATCTAACATTTTTAATTCATATAAAACTTTTTGTGTACTATTTTGAACATGTTCATCTGGATAATCTAATAATCTTAATTCCTTTATATCTTCAATTCCCCACAAAGATATTTCAAGAAGAAAAGAGCTTAAATCACTTCTTAAGATTTCAGGTTTTGTTGATTCTTGAAGTATCTTTTTTTCATGCCAAAGTTTGTAGCATTTTCCATTGCTAAGTCTTCCCGCTCTCCCTGCTCTTTGAACAGCTGAATCATTTGATATAAAAGAAAGACTTAAGTGGTTCATTCCATTTGAGTAATCATATTGTGAAAGTTTTTCTAAACCTGGATCTATTACAACTTTTACACCTTCAATAGTAAGTGAAGTTTGAGCGATATTGGTTGAAAGAATTACTTTTCTTTTAGTGGATTTTTCTAAAGCTTTATCTTGTTCTTTTTTACTTAAAGATGAGTATAAAGAAAGTATTTCCACATCTTTTATTTCATTGTTTTTTAGCTTTTCAATTAATGAATTTTGTAAGTTTTTTATATCTTTTGTTCCCGCTAAAAAAATCAAAATATCACCTTCATCATTTTTTAATGAATTTATTGTAATTTCAAGTAAGTGATTATTTATATTTCTAAAATCAGGTTGTTGAACACTATCTTTTAAATAAATATTTTCAACATCAAAAACTTTTCCATGTGAAGTAATAACAGGTACATTTCCTAAAAGTTTTAGTAAATGGTCTGAATTAAGAGTTGCAGACATAATTAAAAGCTTTAAATCATCCCTTAAAAGCTCTTGCACTTGTAAAGATAAGGCAAGTGATAAATCTGTATGAATACTTCTTTCGTGAAATTCATCAAATATAATCATTGCCACATCTTCTAAAGACTGGTCACTTTGAAGTTTCCTTACCAAAATAGCTTCAGTAACAATAAGTAATTTTGTTTCTTTAGAAAAACAGCTATCCATTTTAATTTGATAACCTACACTTTGCCCTACTTTTTCGTTTAGTAATTTTGCCATTACAGAGGCTACCATTCTAGCAGCAACTCTTCTTGGTTCGAGCATAATAATCATTTTATTTTCTAGCCATGGCTCATCTAACAATGAAATGGGTACAATAGTACTTTTACCAGCTCCTGGTGGTGCTTGTAAAATAAGATTATTGTTTGTTAATAGTTTTAATTTTATATCATCTAAAACTTCATATATTGGTAACTTATTCATTAGGTTTATTATTTAAATTTTGTTCCCTTAACTTATCTTTTTTACTTTTTCTTTTACCTTTTATAGGTGCTTTACCTTTTTGTTTTATATTTTCTAAAAGAGTAAAATCAAAGCCTTCAATTCGTTCTTTTTCAATATTTAGTTTATATCTTTTTTCAATTAATTTAAAATGCTCAATATTTTCATTATCTAAAAATGATATTGCAACACCTTTTTTACCTGCTCTTGCTGTTCTTCCTATTCTGTGAATATAATCTTCAGTACTTCTTGGTAAATCAAAATTAATTACACAATCTATATCATCTATATGTAATCCCCTTGAAGCAATATCTGTTGAAAATAGAATCTGAATATCTTTATTTTTGAAATCTTCAAGTGTAAATACTCTTTCTTCTTGTGATAAGTCCCCATGAAAAGATTCAGCATTGTAACCTTTTTTTCTAAACTTATTTGATATGTTTTCAGCAGCTCTTTTTGTTGAAACAAAAACTAAAACAGATTTGAATTTATTTTTCTTAATTAATTGAAGTAAAAGTGGATTTCTGTCCTCTTTTTTTACAAGTATGGCTCTTTGAGTAATCTCATCAACTTTAGTACTTGCTGTTTCAATTTTTACTTCAATTGGATTTTGACTAATTTTTGAAACAATATCTAATACTTTTTGTGGATAAGTTGCAGAAAACATAAGATTTTGTCTTTTTTCTGGAATTGAATTTAAAACTTCATCAAGTTCTTTTACAAAACCTAAATCTAACATTTTATCTGCTTCATCTAAAACAAAAAACTCAAGATTTGATAAATCAATTTGATTTCTTCCAATAATATCAAGTAATCTTCCAGATGTAGCAACTACAATATCACAACCTTTTTGTATTTTTAAAAGTTGTTCACCAATTTTTTCTCCCCCTATGATAGATACTATAGAAGGTTTTTGTGAAAAAAATTCACTAAAGTTTGAAAAAGTATCGGCGATTTGTAAAGTTAGTTCTCTAGTTGGAGCTAAAACTAGAACTTTTATTTTTGCTTTTTTACTAACTTTTTTTGCTTTTAAAGACTCTAAAATAGGAATAACAAAACTTGCAGTTTTTCCACTACCTGTTTTTGCTTGTGCAATTATGTCTTTTTTAGTTTTTACTAAAGGTATTACCTCTTCTTGAATTTTAGTTGGCGTTTTGTAATTGTTTTTTTCTAGTGATTTTCTAATTTCTAAAGATAAATCAAATATATCAAATGTCAAATCATTCCTTATTTTTTGTTTATTATAAATTTTATTTTGTATTATATCAGCAAATCTAAATAGGCAAATTAAAAAAATAAGTTAAAGAAGATATAATCTAATAATATAAAAATATGGATTTATAAATGAACTTAAAAAAATTGATTTTCACAGTACTACTTTTGGTGATATTTTATTACGCTTTCATAGCTAATTTCTTTATTACTATTTCTATCATTGCTTTTTTATATGTAGCCTTTAAAATATATAAAATTTATGCCAGAAAAAAATTAAATAAACTTTCTATATCAAAAGAAGTTTTTAGAGAGAGTGAAATAGGACATTTTATTGCACTTGTTGCAAAAGTTGCAAAAGCAGATGGAAGAGTTGATGAACTTGAAGCTCAACTTATTAGTATGATGTTTGATGATATCTCAAAGGTCTTTGATGAAAAAGAAAAAACAAGAGCTATCATGAAAGAAATTTTCAATGAAGAGAAACAAAAAGATGATGATACACAACAAATTGCTAAATCACTAAATCAGCTTTTAGGTCGTGGATTACACAAGAAAAAACAGTTTGTAGGTTTTTTAATTCAATTAGCATTTATAGATAATGGAATTAGTAAAGAAGAGGATAAAATTCTAAGAATCATCACAAATGAACTTGAAATTTCACCTGAAATTTATGAAGCTATAATCAAAAACTTTGAAGCTAAGATGAAAAATAAACAGCAGTCTATGACTCCACAAGAAGCTTATAAAATCTTAGGGGTGAATGAAACAGATGACATAAATACAATTAAAAAAGCTTATAGAAAACTAATTAGAGAATATCACCCTGATATCATAAGTTCACAAGATAAAGATGAAGCTTATATAGAAGAAGCTACTGCTAAAACACAAGAAATAAATCAAGCCTATCAAATAATCAAAGAATTAAAAGGGAAATAGATATTTTCCTTTTAAAAAACTGTACTTTTCCCTAAACTAAGATTCTGTAGAGTCTTCTGGATTTTTGTTCTCTTTTTGAACTTGTTTCTTTAATCTTTTTTCTTCTTTTTTCTTTTGTTTTTCAAGCTCACGAGCTCTTTTTTCGTAGTTGTAATTTGGTTTAGCCATTTTATGTTCCTTTTTTCTATTTAATAAATAGAACAATCAATAATCTCTAATAAAAGGAGTAAAAAATGCCCTAAAAAACTAATGTTTTTGTATTAGTATTGAGTATAACAAAGATGAAGTTAATTGTAGTTTATTGCATCATCAACATTATTCATTGAAATAACATCTCCTGGTAATAAATTATCAATATGTATATCTCCAATTCTAACTCTAACTAACCTTAAAGTTGGAAATCCAACAGCAGCTGTCATCTTTCTCACCTGACGTTTTTTACCCTCACAAACTGTAATTGATATCCAGCTTGTAGGTCCATGTCTTGGATCTCGAATATTTTTGGACCTATTTGGCAAATTTGGTTCATTTTGTAATTTAAATGCCTTACAAGGAAGTGTTAAATACTTCTTTCCACTAACAGTAATCTCAACACCTTTTTGCAGTTTAAGTATTGATTCTTCTGTAACTTCACCATCAACTTGAGCATAATACTCTTTTTCAATACTTTTATTTCTAACTTTATAACTCATCATACCATCAGTTGTTAGTAAAAGTAAGCCTTCTGAATCTTCATCTAATCTACCTATAGCCATAGTATTATTAGGAAAATCATAAAAATCACCTAACAATAATTTCTTTTTTAGTCGTTCTTGTACAAATTGACTTAAACAACCATATGGTTTGAACATTTTAAAATGATGGTGAGAATCTTGATTAATGATAATTTATTCCTTTTAGTTATGATTTATTTATAGAATTGAAGTTTGAATAATTTAATGTAAGTTTGTAAGATTTATTTTTTTGAAGATTAAAATTGAAAAATTCAATTTTAAGAATAAAAGCTTTCGCTTTTATTCCCACTCAATTGTTGCAGGTGGTTTAGAAGAGATATCATAAACAACTCTGTTGATTCCATCAACTTCGTTGATAATTCTTCTTGAAATTGTTTCTAACACATCATGTGGAATATGAGCAAATGTTGCTGTCATACCATCTGTTGCTTCAACAATTCTAACACATACTGTATTGTCATAAGTTCTGTTATCACCCATTACACCTACAGATTTTACATTTAATAATACTGTAAATGCTTGCCAAGTTTTATCATATAATCCTGTAGCATGTAAAACATCTAACATAATAGTATCTGCTTTTCTTAATAACTCTAAATCAGGTTTATTAACATCTCCCATTACTCTAATAGCAAGTCCTGGTCCAGGGAAAGGATGTCTACCAATCATATCTTTTGGTAATCCTAATTCAAGTCCTAATAATCTAACCTCATCTTTAAAGATTTCTCTTAAAGGTTCAATTAATTCAAAAGTCATCCAATCAGGTAATCCACCAACATTGTGGTGTGATTTAATAGTTTTTGATGGTCCTTTAACTGAAACTGATTCAATAACATCTGTATAAAGTGTACCTTGAGCTAAAAACTCAATTCCATCATGTTTTTTTGCTTCTTCATCAAACACTTGAATAAATGTTTCACCGATGATTTTTCTTTTTGTTTCTGGGTCTGTTACACCAGCTAATCTAGAAAGGAAAGCTTCACTAGCATCAACTGTAATTAAATTAACGCCTCTTGCTTTGAACATAGCTTCAACTTGTTCTCTTTCATTTGCTCTTAATAAACCATTATCTACAAACACAGGAATTAATTGATCCCCAATAGCTTCTGCTAAAAGTGTTGCTACAACTGATGAATCAACTCCACCTGAAACTCCACATAGAACTTTTTTAGTTCCAACTTGGTCTTTAATTTTTTGCATTTGCTCTTTAGCAAATGAACCCATATTCCAAGTTGATTCACATCCACAAATGTGTTTAGCGAAGTTTTTAAGTAATTTTGCACCTTCATCTGAGTGATAAACTTCAGGGTGAAATTGGAATGCATATACTAATCTATCTAAATCAGCGATTGCTGCAAATGGAGAGTTTTCACTAGTAGCGATTTTTTCAAATCCTTCTGGAATTTTTTCAACTCTATCTCCATGGGACATCCATACTGTTTGACCATCAGTAGTATCTTTAAAGATATCACTTGGTGTTTCAAATTTTAATTTAGCTTTTCCGTATTCGTGGTGATCAGCTGGAATTACGCTTCCACCAAAGTGTTGAGAAATAAGTTGCATACCATAACAAATTCCTAAAATAGGTAAACCTAAATCAAAAATTGTAGCGTCTGGATGATAAGCATCATGAGCATAAACTGAAGCAGGTCCACCTGAAAGAATGATTCCTTTTGGTGTTCTTGCCATGATATCTTCAATACTTTCACTGTATGGAACGATTTCAGAATAAACTCCTGATTCTCTTAGTTTTCTAGCGATGATTTGTGTATATTGACTACCAAAATCAAGTACAACTATTGGTACGTGTTTCATATATTAATTTCCTTTTTGTGCTTGTGTTTTACAAAAAATAGTCTTGGATTATATCTTAGTTTATGTTAAATTATATTAAAGAGAATTTTTGATTAATTCTCTTTAATAAAGTGAGCGCCCACAGAAACATCTCTGTTAAAAGCTGAAATTAAAACTGCTCTTGCAGTTAGAAGTCTTAAGAATAAAAGTCTTCCAATTTTTTCTTTTAGATAAGAATCAAGTTGTGCGATTGATTTTTCAAGAGTTTTTTTATCCCTTTGAATTCCTGCACTTTCCCACATAATTTTTCTTAAGTGAGTTTTGATTTTTTCATCATTTTTTTCATTTCTAACAAAAGTTCTTATAGGCTTTTTATATTCATCAAAATCAAGATGTAAATTATCCTTTTGAATATTTTCTACAGCTACTTGAGAAAACACTAATCCTTCAAGCAAAGAATTAGAAGCAAGTCTATTTGCTCCATGAACACCTGTACAAGCACATTCACCTACAGCATATAAATTTTTCATTCCAATTACTTTTGCATCTAAAGTACTTTCAATTCCACCCATACTATAATGAAATGCTGGAGAAATAGATACATTATCCTTAGGTAACTCATGACCTAAAGACTTTAGATTTGCATAAATATTTGGAAATCTTTTTCTAAATTGTTCTGGTTCAAATTGCTCAAATGATAAAAATACTGGTTTTTTTGTTCTCATATTATAATCATAAATAGACCTACTAACCACATCTCTAGGAGCTAATTCGCCATCTTCATGATAATCAAATAAAAATCTTCTATTTTCATCATCAACAACATAAGCACCCTCACCCCTTAAAGCTTCAGAAATCAAAGGTTTTCTAGCAAATGTAGTACCTCTTACTACTGTAGGATGAAATTGAGTCATCTCCATATCTTTTAAAGGTAAGCCTTTTTCTAAAATAATACCTTGAACTTCTCCTGCTATTACAGTTGAATTAGTATGATACTTATATAAAGCACCTATTCCACCACTTGCAATAATAGTATTATGTGCATATGCTATTTCAGTTTGTGTTTCACTTACAAAGTACTCAACTCCATAGCAAATATCATCTTGAATTAATAAATCACAAACCACTACATTATCTTTTAGTTCGTGTTCATTTTTTGACATTAAAAATTCATGAATCATCTTACCTGTTGCATCACCATCTGCATGTAAAATTCTACTTCTACAGTGTGCTGCTTCTTTTGTGTAAACTACTTCACCTTTTTCGTTTTTGTCAAATTGCATTCCTGCATTTATTAAGTTTGGAACTGCATCAATAGACTTTTCACTTAAAAGTCTAACTGCATCTTTGTTGTTAAATTCAGCTCCTGCAATTAATGTATCATTGATATGATCTTCAATATCACTTTCATCAACTGCTTTTGCAATTCCACCTTGTGCCCAATATGTATTACAGTTCCAAGGATTTTTTTTACAAAGTATTAAAACTTTTTTATCTTTAGGAATTAATCTTGCTGCATTTAAACCAGCAATACCTGTTCCTATGATTATGTAATCATAGATTTTTTTCATTGTTTAATTTCTTTTTGAGTGTGTTTAGGAGTATCTTTATATCCACAACCACTGAAAGATAAAACAAAAATTGATATAATAGTCGCATGAAAAATATGCTTGAAATAATTAAACATTTAAAAAATAATCCTCAATTTGGTAAAATCAACTCTTCGCAAGCAATTAAGAAGTTTGTAGAGCTTCTTCCTTTGAAACTTAGCAAAGGTGTAAAATTCGGTTATGTAAGAAATAATATTCTATTTTTTGTACTTACTCATCCCGTTTATAAAATGGAGTTTGAGTATAACAAAGCACTTATAAAATCATTATTAAAAACTTATAATAAAATTGATGTTGCAGATGTAAAATTCTTCGTAACTAATGTTATCGAAAAAAAAGAAGCACCTAAAAAAGAACCGATTCTATATGAAGAAAGATCATACGGAATATTTGAAAATAAGGTTACAAATCCTGTTTTAAATGAAGAGTTTGAGAAGATAAGAAATATTATAAAAAAGTCTTAAATAATTTTTCTCTATCTTTGTAATCACTACAATAAGTCTCAACTAAATTCCAAAAATCTTTTGAATGATTTTTATGGACAATGTGAGCTAATTCATGAATTACAACATATTCAATAATTTGTATTGGATATTTCATTAATAAAAAATTAAATCTAATTTCATTTTTAAAGTTACAAGAACCCCATGTTCTTTTATTTTTTCTAAAAGATACTTTTGTAGGAAATAAATTCATAATTTTAGAATGTTTATCTACTAAAAAAGTTATATACTCATTTGCTTGTTTTCTGTAAAACTCATCAACTGATTTTTCATCTTCTAAATCATAAAGCTCTTTTTTTTCTACTTTTCCAAAATACAAAAATTCATCTTTTAGTAGAGATACTTTTTTCAATTCTATTAATTTATTGTAAATCCAGTCTTCTTTCTTATCTAAGAAGATTTTTGCATCAATAGAATTAAAATATGAACCTGCTTTAATATGAATATTCTCATTATCAATTACTCTTATATAGAGGTTTTTCATTCTTTTTCGAGTCTCGAACTTTACGGTTACATTTAAATCTTTTATCTTTGTTTCAAAATTCAGCAAACTAATCCTTAAGCATATGTTGGATATAATCCCGTACTATTATATCGAAAGTATATAGATTACTTTAATTGACAAGGAAAAAGTTAATGAAAATTGCAAAAAGAATGGAGAATTTGTCTCCTTCAGTTACTATGGCAATTACAGCCTTAGGTAGAGAACTAAAAGCTCAAGGAAAGGATATCCTTAGTTTTAGTGCTGGGGAACCAGATTTTAATACTCCAGAAGTAATTAAACAAGCTGCTATTCAAGCTATTATAGATGGACATACTAAATATACAGCAGTTGAGGGTATTCCAGAAACCAAAAAAGCAATTATCGAAAAACTAAAAAGAGACCATGGTATTGAATACAACATGGATAACATTATTATCAGTAATGGTGCTAAACACTCTTTATTTAATCTATTTCAAGTACTTATTGAAGAAGGTGATGAAGTAATTATTCCGGCTCCTTATTGGGTTACTTATCCAGAGCAAGTTAAGTTTTCAGGTGGAACACCAGTTGTTATTGAAACTGATGATACATCAAACTTTAAAATTACAGCAGAACAATTAAAAAATGCTATCACACCTAATACAAAAATCTTACTTTTAAACTCACCATCTAATCCAACTGGTGCTGTTTATTCAAGAGAAGAACTTGAAGCTATTGCTGAAGTTTTAAAAGGTACTGATATTTTATTATTTGCTGATGAAATGTATGAAAAAATCATGTATGATGGAAAAAAATTCACTACATGTGCAGAAATTTCAGAAGATATGTACCAAAGAACAGTAACAATCAATGGACTAAGTAAATCAGTTGCTATGACAGGATGGAGATTTGGATATATTGCAACTCCAAATGTTGATTTAGTAAAAGCTATGATTAAACTTCAAGGTCAAGTAACTTCAAATGTTAATTCAATCACACAATGGGCTGCAATTCCTGCACTTATGGGTGAAGCTGATGAAACAATCGAAATGATGAGAGTTGAATTTGAAAAAAGAAAAAATATCGCTGTACAATCTTTCAATGACATTGAAGGTTTATCATGCGTAGAACCTGATGGAGCATTTTACTTATTTGTAAATATCCAAGGGGTAACAAATGACTCTGTAAAATTCTGTGAAGAATTATTAGAGCAAAAAGGTGTAGCTTTAGTTCCTGGTTTAGCATTTGGAACAGAAGGTTATGTAAGATTCTCTTTTGCAACTGATACAGCAAGTATCGTTGAAGGTATCAAAAGAGTTAAAGAGTTTGTAGAAAATAAATAATCATGACTATACAAAAAAAAGCCACAGTAATATCATCAAGCGTCGCAGCAGTACTAACAATCATGAAATTAGTGATTGGTATTGCAAGTGGATCAGTTGCCGTATTAGCTTCAGCAATTGATTCAGTTTTAGATATGTTTGTATCTATTTTCAATTATTTTGCAATATCAAATTCTGAAAAACCTGCAGACAAAAATTTCAATTATGGAAGAGGTAAAATTGAAGCCTTAGCTTCTGTAATTGAAGGTACGATTATTACTATTTCTGGTCTTTTTTTACTTTATCAAGCAATTGATAAAGCTATAAATGGAGAGATATCACAATATTTAGATATCTCTATTTATGTTATGATTGCTTCACTAATTATTACTATTTCTTTAGTAATATTCCTAAATTCAATCGCTAAAAAAACTAATTCTATGGTTATTAAAGCTGATGCCCTACACTATAAAACTGATGTTTATAGTAATGCAGCTGTTTTAATTTCACTAGTTTTAGTTGGTTTTACGGGATATGAAATCATCGATGTTTTTGTTGGTGGTGGAATTGCTTTATATATTATGTACTCTGCTTATGAACTTATCAAAGAAGGAGTTTTAGTATTACTTGATAGAGCTGTTGATGAAGATATAACTGAAAAGATAGAAACTATCATTAAAGCAAATGAAAAAGTTAATGCTTACCATTTACTAAGAACAAGAGAAGCAGGTCACCAAACATTTGTTGAAGTTCATTTAGTTTTTGACTGCCTAATAACTTTAATGGATGCGCATAGAGCAACCGACAATATTGAAGATAAAATTAAAAAAATCGATCCTAAAAGAGATTGGATAATCAACATTCATATGGATCCATATGATGACTTTTTAATGAATGAAGAGAATAAAAACTTAAGTTACTCTACTAATCTTTAATCTTTGAATATTAATTCCAAGGAGAAGATATGAATTATGTAAAAGTACTTGGGGCTAATGGTTCAAAGTCTAGGAATAAAGGTACTACTTGTTTCCAAATATCTAACAATACTTTAATAGATGCTGGAAATATACTTAGTACACTTGGTAATAATTCCATAGAAATAGAACATATTTTTCTAACCCATGCCCATAGTGACCACATAACAGATCTTCCTTTTCTTCTTGATAATTTCTATGAAAGTAGACATAAAAGCCTCAAGATTTATGCTTCAAAAGAAACTCTTGATGATATAAAGACTCATCTTTTTAATGATAAAATATGGCCTGATTTTCAAAAAATAAATCTCTTTAAACAAACTACTCCATCTATAGAATATATAGAAATAAAACCTAATGAAATAATCACTATAAACAATCATTCATTAATGCCTTTTAATGCAAATCATTGTGAAGGTGCATATGGATATAAGGTATCTAGAAAAGATAATAAGTCATATGTAATATCAGGGGATACATACATCAATGATGAATTAACATCTATTTTAAATAATGACGAAAATATAGCTGGTCTAATTATAGATTGTTCTTTTCCAAATAGACTAGATGCAATTGCTAAAAGTTCATATCATTTGACTCCAAACTTGCTAAAAGAACAACTAAATTCAATAAAAAACAAAAATCTAAATGTATATATTTATCATTTAAAACACATTTATTTTGATGAAATAAAAGATGAACTTATAAGTAACAAAATCCTAGAGAATTCAAATAAAATACTTGAAGATGGAGATATAATTCAATTTGATACTGGGAAAATTGAACAAGAACTTTTAACTCATATCAAATACAAAAGACTTCTTGGAATTAATTTAGAACTATCAAGTGAACTCAATAAAGATAAACTTTTTGAGATGATTATAGAGCTTGCTATGGATTTAACAAACTGTGAAGGTGGAACTTTATATACATTAAGCAATGATAAAAAGTCTTTAAACTTCCAAGTTGTTCAAAATAAAAAACTTGATTTATTTATGGGTGGTACAAACAATAAAATCTCTTGGGATAGTATTCCTTTATTCCAAGAAGATGGTGTTGAAAATAAATCTATGGTAGCAGCTGTTTGTGCTTTGGAGAATAGACTTATAAATATCGATGATGTTTATGAATCTAATAAATATAATTTTATAGGCACTAAGAATTTTGATGCAAAAACAGGATATAAATCTCAATCAATGGTAGTAATACCTTTAGTAAACCATGAAGAAGATGTAATAGGTGTTCTTCAATTGTTGAATAAAACTACGCCTTCAAAAGAGATAATATCTTTTGATTCAAATGATGAAGAAGTAGTAATTGCTTTAGCTTCACAAGCTGCTATGGCTTTAACAAATAGCTTTTTAATAGATAGCATTGAAAAGTTTTTAGAAGCTATTGTAAAAACGATAGCAAAAGCAATTGATGCAAAATCTAAACATACATCTCATCATATAGAAAAAGTAGCTAAAATAGCTGAATATATTGCTCTTGCTATTAATAAAGATAAAACAATATATAAAAATACTGTCTATACTAAAAATGATTTTGAACAGATTAGATTAGCTGCCCTACTTCATGATATTGGTAAAATATCTATGCCTGAAGCCATCATAGACAAAAGTAGAAAACTCGAAAAATTGATTGATAGAATTGAAATTGTTCAAGGTAGATTTGACATTCTAAAAAAAGATTATGAAATCAAACTTCTAAAAAATGAAATAACACACGCAGAGTATAATGAAATAATAGCTCAAATAGATGATGATTTAGCATTTGTAGAAAAATCAAATATAGGTGGGGAGTTTATGACTGAAATAGAAATTCAAAGAATTCAAGATATTTCAAAATATAAATACACCCATAAAGGTAAACTAAAAAATATTCTTACCGATGAAGAGATTTATAATCTTAGTATTCAAAAAGGAACTCTTACAAAAGAAGAAAAAGATATCATGAACTCCCATGCACAATTATCATATGAAATGCTTTCAGAGTTACCTTTTCCTAAAAAATACAAAGATGTAATGCATATAGCTGTAAATCACCACGAAAAACTAAATGGAAAAGGATACCCAAGGGGTTTAACAGCAGATGAAATTACCCTTGAAGATAGAATTATGGTACTTGCTGATGTATTTGAAGCACTTACTTCAAATGATAGACCTTATAAAGATGCAAAAAAACTTTCAGATGTATTTAAAATCCTATCTATCATGGCTATAAATGGAGAAATAGATAAAGATTTACTAGAGTTCTTCTCAAATAGTGAAGAACTAAAAAAATTCGCTAGTGAAGAATTGTTTAATTATCAGGTGGATGAATTTAAGTTGATGTTTTAAAACATAAATTTATGTAAAAATCAATAAACTCTTTCACAATTTCTGAGTATAAACAACATATCTTTCACTTCCACCAGCTATTAAAGTATCAAAGGGCCAGCAGGTAACTAATACTAGCTCTTCATTTCCCATATATATTCCCAACTTGTCTGTTTTGGTATCTATTATTTTTGTATGAGTGATTTTATATCTGTATTCTTGATTGGCAATATCATATAAAATTATCTCATCATTAATATTCATATCCTTTAAAAATTCAAAGTGAGTATCTCTGTGGGCACTTAGCATTATTGTTCCATTTTGTCCAGGCATAAAACTTCCCTTTGAATGTCCAGGTCCAAATGCTAAACTTTCCCCACTATCATTTTCCAAGATATAAATACTTTCTTGAAACTTTGGAACATACATTTTTAAAACTGTTTTAGTATCTGCCCAAGGCCAAGGTTTGTATAAAACCTTAGTCTCAATGGTTTTTTCCCAAGCATTTTGAATTAGTACTTGAGCTAAGAATGCTTTTCCTTGTATGTAAAAACTATTAAATAAAAACCCAAATGCTGTTATTATCAAAGAGAACAATATTAGCTTTTTAATTTTATTAGACTTCTTCATTTTTTGACTCTTCAAGTTTATAAAAAATTGCTCCTAAAACTAACAGTAATACCCCTATCATAAATAAGAGTTCTGAGTTAGTAGCTGTTTGAGGAATGTTTGCATCATATAGCTTAGAACCTTGTGGTATTTTTGTTTGTACATTTTTACTTTGATTTATTTGTTTTTTTATATTTGAAGGTGTTTTATCAACAGCAACTAGTGACGTAAAGTTTGTAACTAAACTATGAGTTAACCCTATTGAAGTTACAAATGATTTTATCTTTTCTTTTTTATCTTCATCATATGTCAAATAATATGCGCTCATTAGTTTATCAATAGATTCTTTTGCCCAAAGTTTATCAATACCACTTGCTTTTTGTACATTTGACACATCAATTTTTTGATAAAAAACTCTATCTTTATTATTAGCTTTTAAAGTCAAATTTGAAGGTATCTCTTTTGCTTCAAAACTATAATATACGCTTTCCCCATAATATAAATCACTAATATCTAAAGCAACACCATCAATAGTGATATCGGTTAAAGATGGATTTTCAATTTTCTTGAAAAAGATACTCATTTGTTTTGTGACTTCTGATTCATTACCAATATGAGCAAATGTACCTCTTCCAAATTTAGCAGCTTTCTTTAAAAAGAATTTATTAGGAGCAGAACCAATTGCAATTGTAAAAAACTTAGATGTTTTTAAATTTGCTTGAATTGTTTTAAATATCTCTTGTTCACTTCCTAATTGACCATCAGTAATAAATATAACCTGTCTTAAATATTCATTTGAATCATCATTTGTACTTTGTAAAGCATATTCAATAGGTGCTAAAGCTTCAGTTCCACCATCAGCTGTGATTCTATCTATAAACTTTTTTCCTAAAGATGATGTTAGATTATTTATTGGTTGAGCTGTGCGAAAAAGTGGATTATAGTTACTGTCATAATCTATGATATTAAATCTATCACCTTTTTTTAATCTATTTACAGCCATTTCTAAAGCTAATGTTGCTTGATTAATTGAAGTTCCTGACATAGAACCAGAACTATCTATAATAAATATTACTTCTCTTTGCTGTTGTATTTCAGTTTTATAAAGGTCATTTGGTGGAGTAATCATTAATAAACCAAACTCTCTATCATTTACTTTTTGAGTGTAAAGTTTTGTTTGAGTCTCTTTTGTTTTTTTAGCCTTCCAAGTTAATTTAAAATCTCTATTTGCTTGAATAGCTTTTTCTAAAGAAATATCTACACTTTGAGCATCTACATTAGTAGTTTTTATTTTATGATACATACTTTTAATATCAGCTATTTCAAATCCAGCTTTTAAAGAGATATTCATATCAACTGGTCTATCTACTGGGTTAGATTTATCTTCAACTGTTTGAATAATGTTTTGATTAGCTTGATTTTGTAAAGAACCATTAGCATTTGCTTGAAGATATCTTTGAGCTGCAACCATTGGAAAACTAACTGCAAACTCTTCATTATCATAGGCTACTTTTTGTTGATACTCAATTTGTATAGTTATTTCACCATTAGGTGGAATATTTGCAACTTTTGCTGTAAAAAGATTTGGTCTTTGTTGTTCAACTAAAGAGGCCTTTTTACCATCTTTTTTTGCTTGTTCATATATCTTTTTAGCTTCTACTTTTTCTTTGATTTCACCTTCAATAATAGTTTGACCTATTATCATTTTCATACCATCAACTGCTGCATTTTCAGGTAAAGGGAAAAGATATATACCTTCAGTCCAAATATTATCAGGGTTTTTAAAAGTTTGTGTTACTTGAACTCTATTTATAACTCCTGTGATATTCATAGAAACTTTTGTATTTAATCCTAATGCTTTTGAGTAAGTACCCTTAGTATTTTTATAAAAGATTTCACCATTTGTAATTTGATTGTATTGTTCATTTGTAAGATTAGCAAAAGCTTTTATTGTTCCAAACAAAGTAAAGATTACTAAAATATTTAAGACAATCAATATTTTATTAGAAGCTTTCCTTGACATCTTTTTAGCAACATTTTCTTTGAACTCTTTTTTTAAATTTATATTTTCTAAATCTACTTGCATTTTTTTAACCTTGTTATTGTTTTTATAAGCAATAAAAGGTCCTCAGTACTTAAACTGATTTTAAAATTTTATTGCCTGAAATTTAAATGATATTTGTTAGATTAATTCACATCTTACTTATTAGTAATTTTTAAATCAACTCTTCTATTTTTAGCATCAATATTTGAAATAGGAGAACTTTCACCATATGATTTAACCGATATTAAGTCTTTAGAAATATTATTTTTTATTAAATATTCTTTTACAGAATTAGCTCTTTTTAAGCCTAAAGCAAAGTTATATTCATCAGTTCCTTTTGCATCTGTATGACCTTCTACTACAATACTTTTTGCAGAATCTAAATTTAGTGTAGTCAAGTTTACATTCGTAGTTTTAAAGTCATATCTATCATAAGCAAAGTTTATAAAACTTTGCACTTCACTTATAGTTTGTTTTACTTCCTTATTTTCAACAGTTTTTATTTCATCTAATTTTGAACTTTCATTTGCTTTAGTAGATTCATTAGAAAAAGTTTCTTCTTGAACTAGTAAAGTGATAGTTTCTTCACTCTTTATTTTTGTAATTGCTTTACTACATCCATCAGCTTCACTTGCGAATATTACAGTTCCAAGTCCCCATAAAGCACCAATAGGTCCACCAATAACAGCACCTTGAATTACTCCAATTGTTCCAAAACCTATCTTTTGTGCTGTAGTTGCACACTCTTCTTTTGCTATTGCACTTGTAGTAATTAATCCTGTAGCTACTATACTTAACATTATTTTTTTCATTTTATATCCTTATTTTCTTTTACACATCTAATATTTAATTTTTCATCTTTATCTAAAATTATCTCTTTACCTGATTTATAATCAAAACTCCAAGCTTTTAAGACATCATCTATACTCTCTTCATTTGTCCAGTAAGGGACTTCATTAAAGTTTTTAAACTCACTATTAATTGAATCATTAACTATTGAATAAGTATCTTTTATTTCATTTCTAGAAGGTAATCTCCAAAAATCACCTAAGTTTTCACAATAAAAATTTGCATTTTCATAATTTGCTTTTAAAAACTTAGAAGCACTACCATCTTGCCATATTAGATTATTTTTAGAATCTATTACATTTTCTTGTACTTTTTTAAAATAGTTTTTAATAATTTCTATTTGTTTATCTTCAACTTTTTGTTTTATTATTTCTGCTTTTGTGAACATCATAGATTCATTTTCAAAGAAAATACTATTTTCACTAGGAATTACTCTAAATTCATTTTCACTATCCCTAAAAATTTTTACTTTCTCAATTTTTGAAGTTTTAACATCTTTTATAAAACCTTCAATAATATAATCTTTTAAAAATACTTCCATATTAAATTTATTAGCAATTGTTTCTTCACCAGTTGTATTTAAAAATGACATTTCTAAATGACCCCTTGCATAGCTTTCATTAACTTGATTTAATTCAATTCTTCTTTGTAAAAACTTTGAAGTTCTAGTTCCAATCCATTTTCCACTAAAAGAAAATTTTGTAATTTTCTCTTTTGTGTCTTTTATTTTTTCTATTGAATTAACATTTAAATCAATTCTAGTCATAGGAACACTATTTATATCATTGATTACTTCTTTGATAATTTTTTTTGCTTTAGCTGTATCAACTTCTTCATTTTCGATAACTTTTTTTTGAACGATATCTTGTTTTTTATCTTTCAATTCTTTTTTTTGAAGATTTTCACTTGTAGTTGAACATCCTACAAAAACTAATGCACTTAAAACTAAACTAATATTTCTTAACATTTTTTATACCTATGTGATATTTAATTTTTAACTTCATTTTATCACCTTTCTCCTTTTCAAGTTTAAAAACAATTCAAACAAATTGTTTTCTTCCGTTTTTTTTCGTTAAATTTCGTTACATTCGAATTATAGCATCTAATTTGCTTTAATAAAGCTTAAATTTAATAGATATTTATATAAATCCGTTAAATTTCGTTAAATTATGTTATAATATTTCAAATCAAAGGAGTACTCTTTGCAAATAAAATCTATATATAAATCTATTTCTATATTTGTATTAATTCTTATTTTGTTTAGTTCTACAATTATTTACTTATCATCTCAAATGATTAGTGAAACTTTAGATCATAGCGACAAACAAAGAGTTTCAAACACAATTGAGTCAATATCTCCTTTAGTAAAAACATCATTGGACTTTAGTCTTAATAGTTTTTTAGAAAAAAATTTAAATGAAGTTGTAATGAACAATGAGCATATTTTAAAAATATTAGTAAAAGACTCAACAGGAGCTATCATTGTTCAATCTACAATTCAAGCTGACATATCAAATAAACCTGTTGTATCAAAACAATTAGTTTTAGGAATAAATAAAATAGGAAGTATTGAAGCATATCCTTCAAATTTTGAAAAGAGTAAATCAGTTCAAATCTATCAAGATTTACTTTTTAATTTAATTATTAGCATTCCTTTTTTAATTATAATTGCTGTTTTTTTATATAGTTCAATCATTGTTTTACAAAATAAAGAAAAAGAAAAAGCCTATGATGAATTAAAACTTCAAATGGAAGAAGAGATTAAAAATCACGAGAAAAAAACTAATATGCTTTTTCATCAATCAAGACTTGCATCTATGGGTGAGATGATTTCAAATATAGCACATCAATGGAGACAGCCACTAAATACAATATCTTTAGTACTTCAAAATTTAAAATTGGGCTATGCCCTAAATAATTTAAATAAACAAAAGTTTGATTCATCAATGGAACAAATAGATGGCTCTTTAAAATACATGAGTGATACAATTACTACTTTTAGAAACTATTACAAAACAAATCAAGAAGAACAAGTGTTTACATCTGAAGAAGTTATAGATGAGGCTGTTTCAGTTGTAGGAAATAGTTTAGAAGATTCAGGAATAAAAACAATTGTAGATACAACTATAAATGAAGAAATTCACGGATATAAAAATGAATTAACTCAAGTAATAGTAAATATTTTAGGAAATGCAAAAGAAATATTCAAAAAAAGAAACACAGCAAATCCACAAATAAATATAAAAACATCAAAACCTCATAACAATAAACTTCTAATAAGTATTCAAGACAACGGTGGGGGAATAGAAAAAGATATTATAAACCAAATATTTGATCCATACTTTACAACAAAACACAAAGACCAAGGAACAGGACTTGGTTTATACATGTCAAAGATTATCATCAAAGATAAATTTAAAGGAGAACTCAGTGCCATAAATGTTAAAAATGGTGCTAGATTTGATATTGAACTAAATATACACAAAGGAAAATAATGGAAGATTTAATAAAATTAGCACAAGAAACGAAAAAATTAACGGCTTTAATTGTAGAAGATAGAGACGAAGATAACAAACTAATGCAATCATTTTTTGGGAACTTATTTAAGTCGCTTTATTCAGCATCTTCAGGAAAAGAAGGTTTAGAAATTTATAAAGACAAAAAGCCAGACGTTGTTATTACAGACCTTATTATGCCTGATATGGATGGTTTAGAAATGACTGAACAAATTAAAAAAATCAAAGATGACCAAATCATTGTTGTGGTATCTGCTTCAGATGATATTGAAAAAGTTACAAAAACTGTATCTTTAAATGTTACAAGTTTTGTACATAAACCTATTGAAACAAAAAAACTAATTGACTCAATGTCAAATGTAGTTGAGAAAATAAAAAAGAACAAAACAATAGAAACAAAATCATTTACAGTAACAATACCTTTAGATATGTATGAAATGGTAGATGAAGCAGCAAAAGATGAAAGAATTTCTAAAAATGGAATTATTATTAGAGCTTTAAAAGAGCATTTTGGTGAATAATCAAATTCATCTGAATTTAACGATATTTTCGATATTCTATATTATAAATTATATGGAGCTTTCATAAATATATGGCACTAATAGACTTACAAAACATAAACAAGCAATACGATACAAAAGTTATTTTAAAAGATGTAAATTTTACCTT
>CAKZOX010000018.1 GCA_937138295.1 uncultured Campylobacteraceae bacterium | reverse complement strand
TAAAAAATAATACACAACTCAATATCAAAAAACTAGATTTTAGTTTCTTCAGCATCTGTAACATCATCAGTTGTTAAGCTTATACCATTTGCAATAGCAACGACAACCATCATATCACCTAACTTTCTCATTTCATTTTTAAGTTTTACAATATTTTTAGCATGTACACTATCAGGTCTAATTTGATAATCAAAGTGTGCTTTTGTTTTTGCTATTTCATCAACCTTAGCAATTTTTTCTTCTATAGAAATCATCAAGTTTTTAATTTTTTCTTTTGATTGTGCATCTACTTTATCTAGAAGTGAAGCTCCATATTTTTGTCCATTGTAAGTTGAAGTTAAAATATTTTTAAAACCTTGATAATTTGTTGCTATGTCTCTGTGAGTATTATCTGAAAAACAAGAGTGTTCATCTTCTTCACTTGGAGTTAATACAGCAACAGCAATTCTTTCATTTGCTAATTCTGATTTTATAAATACACCAAGTCCTGATATGATTTGTTTTAAGGCAACTTTTTCATCAATGTTTTTATTGGCATTTTCTCCACTTAATTTAGATAATAAAGCTGCTCTATATAAGCCTTCATTTCCATTTACTTTATTTTCCCAAGCACTTTTAACTACTTTTAAATCATTAACTATTTTAGATGCTGCTGTTTTTAAAAACGCTAACCTTCTTTGTGCATTTACATCACTTGTAAAATCACTTAATGGTCTAGCACCAGCACTCATAGCACCATTTGAAATTCCATCTTTTAAAAAGTTTGAATAATCTTGATCTTGACCCCAAAGTAAAAACTCTATAGCATGATATCCTGTTGCAACATTTGCTTCTCCACCATTTTCATTTAAAGCTGTAATAGCTTCAATTGTAATTTCTGAAACATCAACAATCGTAGAATCTTCTCCACCTGGATTAAATTTTCCAATTGTATCTACGATATTTCCGTTGGTTTTATTTCCATATGCATCAATAGTATAATCTATAATATTTTCATCTAAAGGCCAAGCGTTTAATTGACCTTCAAAACTTCCATAAGTATCAGCAACCCAACCTTCTTCAGCATCAATTGGTCCATTTGAAAGTCTAAATGCTTCAGTTTGACCGTAAGACTCCCTTGATATAAGCCAAGCATCTTTAGCTGTTCTAAGTGTAATTTCATTTGGATTTTTAGCAAAACTATTTATAGCTTCATTTAAATTTTTTGCATCATTTAATGCATCTAAATAATTTGCATAAGCTATTGAAGAATAGCTTTCTAAAATAGTTTTATTTTTTTCTGTAGTAATTGGAGTTGTAGTTTGATTTGAAACAGTACAACCTGTTAAAGCTAAAGCTGTTACTGTTGATATTGAAACTAAAAGTTTCTTCGTGTTAGAAAACATCGGTTAATTCCTTTTTTAATTTTGATTTTAATTATTAAAATGAATTAAACCGAAAAGCTTCTTTATTTTTCCTTAATTATGATAACCGTTATCACTATTAATTAAAATAGTGATTTAAAGTTTTTTAATAAATCCTTTGTTCCCTCATCTTTTATATTTTTATCAATAAACCTATTAACTTCATCTTTTGCTTTTGATTTTAATAAATCTCCAGTATCAAATTTAACATTAGGCTTTGTCATGTTACCTGTAACTTTTATACCTATTTCATATTCTTTTATTTTTGATAAGATATCTGCATCTATTGTTGATTTTTGTAAATCTAAAGTAGATTTTGTTACATCAATTTGAGTATTTTTACTCTTCATATTAATTACTGATTGAATAATTTTATCATTGATATCTGATTTTATATCTACTGTTTCATATATCTCTTTTGTTAAATCAAACTTTGCCAAAGTATTTAATAGTGTTGAAAATTCATTCGGTAAAAAGTGACCATTTACAAGTTTTCCAACTAAAGTACCTTTTTTAGATGTTAGGTTAAAGTCTAAATCTAAATTTGCTTTTGAATCAAAAACAGTTGGATAATACATCATGTGAGTAACTTCTTTTATTTCAACTTCTTTTGTAGAAGCTGTAAATTTATCATTTAATAATTGATAAGTTAAATCTCCACCAAGAATTTTTGAATTACCTGTAACTTTAAGTAAATCTTTTGATTGTTCTATATTTCCATTTATAGTAGCTTTACCTCTCATTTTTGTTTGAGATAAATCATATAATTTACTAAAGTCATTAACAATAACTTTATAATCACTGTTTAATTTTAAATTAGCAATATCATATACAGCCTCTTTAACTTCAATATTTACCATTGAAGTATTTACATTAGCTTTAGTGACTGCTTGAGAACCTTTTAAATTTGTAGTTGTGTTTGTTTTAAATGAAAGTAAATTTTTAAGTTGTAAATTAAAATCTTTATTTACTAAAGTATTATTAACTACACCATTTGAAATTGTAGTTTTAACAATACCATCAAGGTTTTTTACATTAGCACTTTTGATATTTGCATCTATATTTAAATCACCTTTTGCATATTTAGGTTGATTTACCATATATAAAAGTTCATCTATTTTTAAATTGTTAGCCTTAAATAATATAGAACTTGGATTAAACTCAACTAATTCTACATCATATTGTGCATTTCCTTTAGCTACATCAACTTTACCTTTTACCGTTGTTAAAGTTGCATCACCAATTACCGTACCATTTGTTTTGATACTTCCATTTAATTGTTGATTAGTAAGATTTTTTAGAGTTGATAAATCTTGAACATCTATTTCATATTTTAAATCAAATGTTTTAGAAATAATATTTACATCCCCATTGATTTTAATGAACGATTTTTCATTTATAGTTGCATCAAAATTAATTTTACTAGTAGTTAATGTAAAATCATTTATCACTAAATTTGCGCCACTGTTATTTGAGTTTGCAGTATCTTCTATATACCCTGCCACAAAATTATTACCTGGTTTAGTAAATAATGCTGTGTAAACACCACCTATGATGATTAGGATTAAGAAAGTTAATCCAAAAAACAATTTTTGTATCATGTAAATATCCTCAAAGAAATTAATTTGTAATAACTAAAATTATATCTTTTTAAAATTAATATAACTAAAAACTTCACATTTGGAAAAATATAATTTTGTATATGATAGAATGTAACATAAATTATATTTAACACAAGGTTCTTCATGAACAAAGAATTTTTAAGTACTCTTACTATTTTATATGCAGAAGATGATGAAGCGATAAACCAAGAAATGTCATCACAACTAAGTAAAGTCTTTAAAAAAGTAATATCTACAAAAGATGGAGTTGAAGCTTTTGAAGAATTCAAAAAAAATAAAAATGAAATAAACCTTGTATTAAGTGATATTAATATGCCTAAAATGAATGGTTTAGAACTATTAAAAGAGATAAAAAATACAGGCTATGATATTCCTATTGTATTTATTACAGCACACACTGAAGAGAGTTTTTTAATAGAAGCATTAAAATTAAAAGTCAATGACTATCTTACAAAACCTACAGGAATAGTTGATATTGTCACTAAAATAGAAAAAATTTCCTTAAAAAAACAAGCCGAACAAAATATCAAAAATGAGCAAAATGAGACTAAAGAGTATTTTGAACTAATAAATAAAGTCGCGATTGTATATATATTTAATCACGAAAAAAAACTTATTTATACTAATGATTTTCTAAATGATCTCTTAGCAAATGAAAATGAAGATAGCCTATTAGGAAATGAATATACAAGTTTATTTCATCCTGATATTTCAAAGGATATTTTAAATAAACAGTGGGAAGATTTACAAAATAATATAAAATGGCAAGGTAAAATAAAATACATTACAAATCACAACACAGCATTTTATGCTAATGCTACAATAATGCCAACTGAAGATGAATCAAATCCAAAACACAAGAAGTATATTTCAGTTAATTTTCTAACAACAAAAGAAGAAAATGAAAGAAGAGCATATAAAAAACAACTAATCTACAATATGCAAGAGGCAAGAAGAATATTTAGGGTAGCTCAAGAAAAAATAAACTCTTTAACAAAAGAGTTAAAAAGATATGAAGCATATGATGAAAAAGAAAAAGTTTTCAAAAGATTAAAAGAAAGTTCTCAGGAAAACTTTATGAAACTTCAAAAAAGTGAAGAAAAATTAAAAAGAATTAAAACTCAATATGAAAAATTAACTTTAGGTATTAATTCAAAAATAAACAATATTTCAATGGCCATAAAAGATATGAAGGATGAAACAGAAAAAAACACAAAAAAGATTTACAAATTAAGAACTGATTTAAAACTAAGGGAACAATTTATCACTAAAATAAATTTAGAAATAGAAGAGAAAAAAGCTAAAGTTTATGATTTAGAAGATGTTCTAAATTTTAGAACTAAAGAAAAAGAAAAAAGGTCATAAAATGTTTAATATCACATTTTTAAAAACATTAAATATTTTATATATTGAAAGTAATGAAAACACAGGTAAGCACTATTTTAATATTCTAAAAAAGATGATCACTAATGTAGTGTTTGCAAAAAGTTCTAGTGAAGCTATTGAGATTTTTAACAGTTCAAAAAATATTGATTTAGTAATTTGTGACACCCAATTAAGTGATGGAAAAGGAACTGAGCTTTTAAAAGAACTTAGACAAAAAAATGAAGATTTACCTTTTATATTAACTACAAAAAAATATGAAACAGAAGATTTATTAAATGCTGTAAAACTAAGTGTTGATGACTTCTTAGTAAAACCTGTAAATGCTAAAGATTTAATCTTTACAATTGAAAAAATTTGTCATAACAAATTTCAAGAAAAATTAAAAGAACAGACTTCAAAAGACTTAAGTAGTATGATAGAAATTATAAACGAAGTAGCTTTAGTTACAAAAACTAATACCAATGATGAAATAACTTTTGTAAATGATGGATTTATAAATATCAGTGGTTATGAAGAAAGTGAACTTTTAAATAGAAAATTGTCTGATTTAAGAGATACCAACTATAACCCAAAGGCTATAGAAGAGTTATATCAAACTATAAATAATTCTCAATCATGGGAAGGAAAAGATAAGTATTTCACTAAAGAAAAAGAAGAGTTTTATGTTCATTTGAATGTTTTGCCAATTTTATCATCTAATAAAACTATAAAAGAGTTTATATGGATTAGGTTTTTAATAACTGAATACGAACAAGAACAGAAAACTTTAAAGAAAAATGTTGCTAAAAATATTCATCAAAATAGAAGAGTTAACAATGATGCAAGGGATAAGATAGATGAGCTTATGAAAAAAATTGCATATTATCAAAATCTTGATAATAACTTTTTACTTGAACAAAAAAGAAATTCAAAGTTTGTAAGCCAATTTAATTATTATGAAAAAGAGATAGTTGAAAGAGAAAAAAAATTAAAACACATCAATGAAATTGCAAATAAAAAAATTAAAGATATAGTTTCCCTAGAAAAAGTCAATAGAGAAAAGAAAATCAAAGTAGATGAAGAATTAAACGCATTAATATCATCTGTATCTGCTAAAAATGAAGAAATAAAAAAACTAACAAAAGATTTAGATAAAGAAAAAGCCAGAATAAAAGAGTTAGAAGAAAAAATCAGCATTATCGAATCTACATAAAATTAATTTTACTTACAAAATATTGTTTATATCATCATTTTAAATACTAAAAATCTAAACTTTTTCTGTTATCTAAATTTGACTTTTTTGTGACACTCTTTGAATATAATGGAATTAATATATTCAAAGGAGTTTAAATTTTTGAATTATAAATTAGCTATTATGATATTAAGTTCTATATTCCTTTTCACAGCTTGTAATAAAACTACTCCAAAATGTGATAGTGATGAAGCAAAAGAAAAAATTCTACAAATTTATACTCAACAAGTAACTCCAATACAATATTATAAAGATGAAGCAAAACAACAAAAAAATGATACTAAATTCTTAGATCCTAAATCTTTCAAATTAACAAACATACAAATTATTTCTTATGACTCTACTACAGATAAGTACCTATGTCATGGAGATTTAAGTTATCAACTCACTACTTTAGATCTTTTAAATAATGGATCAAAAGGTGTAATAAATATGAAAAAAATTGAATTTACTTTAACAAGTAATTCTCAAGATGAATTATTAGTTGAAAGTTGGAATAGATAGTTAATTAACAAAATCATATAGGTCTAAAGTTTTTTTAAACATAATTTGAATATAATTTTGCGTTTGAAAGTGATAAGTAGGGAGTATCGTAGCATTTATGTTATGGTCGCTTAAGTTTTATACTTAGGTTACGCAAGCCGAACAGACTTTGACAAATAAAATTTTTTAAAGGATTAAGAATGAAAAAAATCGTTCTATTAATGTTAGCGTTCGCTGGTTTTGCATTTGCAGCTGGTAACGGTGGTGAAGATATGATTAAAGCATACTCTGTAGTTGCTGCAGGTATTGGTTTAGGTTTAGCTGCACTTGGTGGTGCTATCGGTATGGGTAATACTGCTGCTGCTACTATTGCTGGTACTGCTAGAAACCCAGGTTTAGGTGGAAAGTTAATGACTACTATGTTCATTGCTATCGCACTTGTTGAAGCACAAGTTATCTATACACTTGTAATTGCTTTAATCGCATTATACGCAAACCCATTTTTAGGATAATCTATAATATAAATATTATAAATTATTTAAAAGGTCAAGAGTTTATACTCTTGGCCTTTTTTTATGCCCATAAAACCTTCATTTAATTATTTTTAACATATAATTTAACAATTAAATTAGAAACCTAGGAACTTAATGGAAAACATAAAAATCATCTCTTCTTTTACAAAGAAGTTATCTTTGGCTGTTTTAGAAAGAAATGGTTCAATATCTCAAAAATTTGGTGAATTTTTAGATAAATTATTTGAAAATATTTCTTACACAAAATTCCAAGAAGATTTATATGAAAATAAAGTTGATATTATTATTGTGGATTTAGCAACTCAAGATAAAGATTCAAATTTCAATTTCATAAAAAAACTTAAAGATAAAAATCCTTATGTTAAGATTTTAGTATATTCATTATTTTCAGATATTTTTGTTTTACAAAACTGTATTAGATATGATGTATCTGGTTTTTTAACAGATGAATCTACAAAAACAGATTTAAAAAGTTTTATTAAAAACTGTATAGAAAAAATCTCTATTACAGTTAATAACAAATTACTAAATCATGATTTTCCAAACCTTAATATACAAGATTGTATTGATTATTTAGCAAACGATAGAGACTCAAATGTAACTGTAGTTTCTCACTATAAAGGGTTACCTATAATCAAAGATGCCCTTATCATATACTTCGATGAAAAAAGCGTAACATTAAAAGTTCAAGAACTACAGCTAAGATCTTTGAATAAAAATGATAATATAGCTTTATGTTCAGAATTTTTAGGTAAAGATATACTAACAACCGTAAAAGATATAGATGAAGAAAAATTACATATTGAATTAACTTACAATGACTTCATTGATACATTCGTTCACCATAGAAAAAATCTTAGATTAGATGCTGAAGATACAAATCAACTAGTACTAATTGACCAAAATAGAAGAAAAATAAAGACAAAAGCTTTAAATATTTCAACAAACCATATTCTATGTGATATTGTAAACTATAACGAATTTAAAATTCATTCGAAACTAAATATATCATTAAAATTAAATGATAGAATGAAAGTTCTTCAAGGAACAGCTATTGTAAAAGATATATTTAATACGAACAATGGATATAAAATGCTAATGAGATTTACTTTTATTCAAGCTGAAAATCAAGCTTTAGATAACTATTTATCATTAAGAGTAAAAAAGCTTATAAATGAACTAAAAAAATAGCACATATTTAAAAATATTATTAACTCAATTATAATACAATATATTACTTATCATAAGAGGTATTCATGAACTTAAACAATAAACTAGATATTATTCTAGAATTTAATAGAATAATGTCCCAAGAATCGGATATAGAATTTATTTTACAAGAAATTGCGACATTCTCAAAATCTTTAGTAAATGCAGATAGATGTAGTTTATTTATTTATGATACTAATACCGATGAATTGTGGACAAAAATAGCAGATGGACTAGACAAAGAAATAAGATTTCCAGCTTCTAAAGGAATAGCAGGAGATGTTATAAAAACTAAAAAGCCTGAAATTATAAATGATGTTTATAGTGACTCAAGATTTAATAAAGACATAGATTTACAAACAGGTTATAAAACTAAACAAACTATTGCCATACCATTATTAGATGCAAATAAAAACTGTATTGGTATCTTACAAGTTCTAAATAAGCATGATGGTGAATTTACAAAAGAAGATTTAGATTATCTTAGAATTTTATCAAATTATGCAGCAATTATTTTGAATAATGCCCTACTTTTAGAAATGGAAACTACATTAATACAGCAATCAAAATTAGCTGAAATGGGCACAATGTTTGATAATATTTTGCACCAATGGAAGCAACCATTAAATATCATTTCAATAGCTGCGAGTACATCAAAATTTAATTTAAAACATGACACTTTTAACAAAGAAGAAATAGAACATAGTTTTGATGAAGTATTAAATCAAATTAGTTTTATGAATGAAACTACAAAAAATTTTAGAGATTTTTTAAATGCTAAAAAATCTAATGAAGAATTTTTCATCTACTCATTAGTAGATAAGATACTAAGTATTCTTACATTTAAGATTGATGATTTATATATTAACGTAGAAAAAAATTATGATAAAAGTGCTAAAGCTTATGGTATTTCTAGTGATTATGCTCAAGTTATATTAAGTATTTTAAATAATGCTATTGATAAATTTACTAAAAGAGACAACTTAAATAAAATTGTCATTAATATTTTTAAACAAGATGATAATGTTGTGTTAAAAATTTCTGATAATGGTGGTGAAATATTAGAAAATTTACTACCTGTAAAATTATTTAATAGATATGTAACTACAAAAACAAATGGTAGTGGCTTAGGTTTGGCTATTTGTAACACTATAATTACAAAAACTTTTAAGGGATCTATCAAAGCATATAATGAAAATAAAAATGCTTGTTTTGAAATTATAGTAAAAAGTGCTTGACTTAATTGTGACATTATATAAAATATGATATAATTTTATATAAAGGTTATATTATGAAATATTTTATATTAATCATATTTACAATAAATATCTTATTTGCAAACACAACAAATGATAATAAAAAAATATTTCTAGGAAATATAAACTACAAACCTTTAATGTTTGAAAAAGATAACATAGCAAATGGTTTAATTGTAGAATTAACTAATGCTGTAATAAATGAAGCAAATATTAACGCAGAAGTAAAACTTATGGATTGGGCAATTGCTCAAGATAAATTAAATAATAATGAAGCAGATGCTTTAATCCAAATTAATAAAAATCCTCAAAGAGAAAAAATATATTCTTTTTCAAATCCATTATTTAAATCTAGCTTTTACATATATAAAAAATCAACTAACTATAAACTTTTTGATCTAAAATCTATGGAAGGCAAAACAATAGGTGTAGAAAAAAAAGGTTATCCAATCTCATTGATTAAAAAAAATCCTCTAATTAATATTAAAATCCTAAAATCATGGGAAGAAGGCTTTAAACTTGTAAGTGAAGGAGAAATTGATGGTATTGTTCTTGATGACACTTTAGGTGATTATATTTTATATAAAAACAATATCATAGGTATAAATAAATCTTTTGTACCTTTAAAAATAATTTATTCACATATTGCTGTAAAAAAAGATGACATAGAATTACTTGAAAAAATTAATAATGGTTTAAAACTAATTGATGAAAAAAATATAAGAAATGAAATTTTAACTAAATGGGATTTTAATCTATTTCAAAATAAATCTATGGTTTTAAATTCTAAAGAAATTGATTACATAAAAAAAACAAAAGAAATAAAAGTTTGTACTCAATACAATAGTTATCCAGAAACTGGAGTTATAGATAATAAAATTGTAGGAGTTATGGGAGATATTTTAGATGAAATATCTAAAAATACCTCTTTAAAATTTAAAGGTATAAATGTAGATTCCAATGAAGAATTAAATCAAAAAGTACAAAATCATCAATGTGATATAGTATCTTATGTTGTAAAAAATCAAAAAATATTTCCTAATATCATAACTACAAATACATTTCATGAACAAAATATTTCTTTAATAGGTAATATTAATCATGAATTTATATCTAATCCTCTAGATTTGACTAATAGTAAAATTTACTCAAGATTAAAAATAACAAAAAAACTAGTTGAAGAAAAATATCCATATTTAGATATACAATTAGAACCTGACCTAAATAAAATAATGGAAAAAATTAAATCAAATAATAATACTTTTTTAATTGCTAATTCAACAACAGCTGATTCTTATGTAGTAAACTATGGTTATGAAAATTATAAAATAATTTCAGAACTAAATGAAGTAGTATTTAAATCAGCATTTGGTGTTGATAGAAAAAACCCTATATTATTAAACATTCTTAATAAAAGTCTAGAATTAATTCCCAAAGAAAAAATTTTAGATATTTACAATAAATATGAAGTTAAAAAATTTATCTTAAAAAATAACTCAAAACTAGAAGCATACTTGTTATATATTCTAGCTTCCGTAATAGTTTTTTTAATACTTTTTATTTATAGAGCTAAATTACTTTCTAATAAGAATAATATTATTGAAGAAAAAAATAAACAGTTAGAATATTTAGCAAAACAATTAAAAGAGTCTTTAATAGAAGCAAATGAATCAAAAGAACTTGCTATTTTAGAAAAAGAAAAAGCCCAAAGTGCCTATGAAGAAGCTACTATAGCAGAAGAAAAAGCCATTTCAACACAAAATGAACTATTAGAAGTTCAAGAAGAATTAATCAAAGCTAATGATTCTAAATCTCAGTTTTTAGCTAATATGTCCCATGAAATTAGAACACCATTAAATGGAATAATCGGTATTACTGATATTTTATTAGAAAAACAAGACTTAGATAAAAATTTAAAAGAAAATTTAGAAATAATTCAAAGATCTTCAAACTCTTTAAGAGGAATTATAAATGATATTTTAGATTTTACAAAAATTCAAGCAGGAAAATTTGATATAAAAGCTAATGAATTTAGTTTAAGTGCTTTACTAAACGAAATCAAAGAATTGTATCACCCATTAGCCATTCAAAATGAACTTCAATGTGATATGGATATTGATGAGAAATGTGAGGATACTTTAATTGGTGATGAACTAAGATTAAAACAAATATTAACTAACTTAATAGGAAATTCAATAAAATTTACAAAAGTAGGTAGTGTAAAACTTAAACTAAAAACAACATACAAAGAAGGCGAAAGAATACATATTCGATTTGAAATAAAAGACACTGGTATTGGTATGAGTCAAGCTGTAAAAGATAATCTTTTTAAAGAATTTACGCAAGGTGAATTATCTAATACTAAAGAATACCAAGGAACAGGTTTAGGATTAGCTATTACAAAATCTTTGGTTGAACTTATGGGTGGAAGTATTAGATTTGAATCAATTGAAGGATATGGAACAACTTTTTATTTAAACATACCATTTAAATTTATAAAAGATAAAAAAATAGAATCAAAAACTAAATCACAATCTTTATATTTAAATAAATTAAAAAAAGCTTTAGTAGCAGAAGATGTATCTACTAATCAAATTGTAATTAATAACAAGCTTATGAAGATGGGCTTTAAAGTTGATTTTGCTAATGATGGATTACAAGCAATTGAAATGGCAAAAATAAATTATTATGATATTATTTTTATGGATATACAGATGCCCAATATGGATGGATTTGAAGCTACAAAAGAGATTAGAAAATTTAATAAAAATATTCCTATTATTGCCCTTAGTGCCGCTGTTATGCAAGAAGACAAAACTAAAACTATAAGTTCTGGTATGAATGACCATATAGGTAAACCGATATTAAATGAAGACTTAAATAAAATTGTACAAAAATACTTTGATACATCAAGCAATGATGTAATCACTCAAAAAGAAGTAAATAATATTAGTGATTTTAATTTTAAAGAAATACATCAAAACTTAATCAATGAATATGATGAAGATACAGTTAAAATTATCTTTGAGAACTTATATGATGAATATAAGAACTTTGAAGAGACTATAAAAAATAGTAATGAAGAAGAATTCAAAAGATTAATTCATAAACTAAAAGGTGCAATGGGGAACATGGGTATAGCAAGTATTTATGAAGTTTGTAAAGATATAGAAAAAACAAAGAAAAATGATAAATTAGTAGAAAAATTAATTCACGATATGAATACTTTAATTAAAAATATTAAAGAGTCTGATTTTAAACTTACTATTTAAGATAATACTTCAGCACATAAAAAGTTATAAATATATATAATTTCAAGCTATGCAACTATGGTGGAATTGGTAGACACGCCAGCTTGAGGGGCTGGTGGACATTAGTTCGTGCGAGTTCAAGTCTCGCTAGTTGCACCACTTTTAAAAAAATTCTCACTCATCAAGTTTATAATAAAATTTAACATTTTTTTTATACAAATCAACCCTTATTTTCGATAACATTACTTATGAAAAAAATTATACTAATTATATTTATATTACTTATACAAACTGTTAACGCTAAAGGATCTGATATTCAAAAAGAAACTATATTATTTTTGGGTGATTCTTTAACTGAAGGTTTAGGTGTAAACAAAGAGGAAGCTTATCCTTCTTTAGTTCAAAACTTAATCAAAACAAACCTAAATAAAGAAATATCTATTATAAACGGTGGAGTAAGTGGTTCAACAACAAGTGATGGTCTAGCTAGACTTAAATGGTATCTTAGAAAAAAACCTTCAATTATATTAATAGCTCTTGGGGCAAATGATGGATTAAGAGGATTAAATCTTAAAAAAACTCAAGAAAATCTTGAAGAAATTGTTATAAATGCAAAAGATTCAGGTGCAAAAGTCTTGTTAGCAGGAATGTTAATGCCTCCAAATTATGGACCAAACTACACACAAGATTTTGAAAAAATGTATAGAGATATTCAAAAGAAATACAACTTAAAAAGTATGCCTTTTTTACTAGATGGAATTGCAGGAAAACAAGAATTCAATCAAAGGGACGGAATACATCCAAATGCAAAAGGTCACATTTTAATAGCAAAAAAAGTATTCGAATTTTTAAAGGATGAACTATAATGTTAGAATTAAAATCATTAAAAAAATCATATTTACAAGGCTCATCAAAAATAAATATTTTTGAAAATTTGAACTTTCACATTCAAAAAGGTCAAAGAATAGCGATTATGGGTAAATCAGGTAGTGGTAAATCTACATTATTATCTTTAATATCAGGGATTATAAAGCCTGATTCAGGGGAAATACTTTTAGATTCAACTTCATATAATGACCTTGAAGAGAGTCAATTAAATGATTTTAGAGCAACAAACATTGGTTTTGTTTTTCAAAATTTCCATTTAGTGTCTTATTTAAATGCTTTAGAAAATGTAATGTTACCCGCAAAAGTTTGTAATGTAGCAAATCCAAAAGAAAAAGCCATTGAACTTCTAAAAAGTGTAGGGTTATCTCACAGACTAGATCATCTTCCTTCACAACTTAGTGGTGGAGAGAAACAAAGAGTTGCCATAGCAAGAGCTTTGATACATAATCCAAAGATAATATTAGCAGATGAACCAAGTGGTAACTTAGATGAAGAAACAGGTATCGCTGTAATGGATACACTTTTTGAGCTTATCAAAAAAAATAATACTACTTTAGTTTTAGTAACTCACTCAAAAGAGGTAGCACTTAGATGTGAAAAAACATATGAACTTGTTTCAGGGAATTTAGTGTAAATGATAGTTTTAGAGTTAGTTTACAAAGCCCTTGCAAGGTCAAAATCTTTTAGTTTAATATTTATTCTAAATTTTTGTTTAGCTATTGCATCATTATCCTATTTACAGTTTTTTAAAGGCAGTATTGAAAACTCTTTAGACAATAAAGCAAAAATACTTTTAGGTGCTGATTTAGTAATATCTTCAAGATTTCCAATCACTGATGAACAAATAGAAGATATTAAAACAAAAGTACCTGAAATTGAAGATTATAACCAAGGTATATCAACAGTTAGTATGATATCTTCAAATAAAAGAGCAAGACTTATGGAAGTGGTTAAATTAAATGAAAACTATCCATACTATGGTGGTTTAACATTTAAAGACAATACTACATATCCTCAAAAAATACCTATTCCTAAAGTAAATGAAGTATGGGTATACCAAGAGGTTCTAGATCTTTTAGGTTTACAAAAAAATGATAAGATAAAAATAGGTAAAGAGCAGTTTACAATTAAAAAAATCATAAAAGATGATAGTTTAAAAACAGTTAGTTTTAGTGGATTTCTACCTAAAATTTACATAAGTGAAGCAGGTTTAAATTCAACAGAATTACTTCAATTTGGTTCTACAGCAAGATATAAATTGAATTTTAAGTTTAGTCAAAATTTTGAAAATGACAAACTAGAAGAAATAGAAAATACACTTGAAAAAAATATTGATAGAAACTTAAGGGTATTGTCTCCAAATGATGGTAGAGATAGATTATTAACTGTCTTAAAATTCGTTACTAACTTTTTATCTTTGGTATCTTTAATATCATTTTTCCTAGGATTAGTTGGACTAATATATCTTTATTCTGGTTTTTTAAAAAAACACCAAAAAGACATTACAGTTTTAAATGACCTTGGTTTAAATAAAAGAACTTTAGCAACTACATATATACTTCATTTATTTGTTCTGATTTTTGTAGCTACTGTATTTATATTTTCAATTATGACAGTTTCGGCTCAATACTTAACACCATTTATTGAAAAGCTTGTGGACTTTGATTTTAATTTAGCACTTGATTATAGTTTTTATTTAAAATCTTCATTAGTATTATTACTTCTTAGTTTAAGTATAGGTCTTCCTTTAATAATGCCACTACTTCAAAGACAAAAGCAATCATTTACCAAAACAATAATTAGTTTTACACCTTTTGTTTTAATTTTATTAATGATTTCTCATTTTGTAACTCCAGCTAAAAATATAGGATTGTTTTTTGCACTTGCTATGTTAACTATAATCTTAGTATTTTTTGTATTTGGTTCATTTATTTTAAAAATTTCTGATTTTTCAGGTCATTTAAAAAGTTTATCATTATCTTTAGCTCTAAAAAATATTACAAGGCAAAAGAAAACTTCAATTACACTTTTTACAGCTATTGTTTTATGTACAACTTTCTTTAGTTTGATACCTCAAACAGGTTCATCATTAAGTAATCTATTAACTCAAAGTGTAGATGAAAAACCAAGATTCTTTGTAATTGATGCCAAAGAAAGTGAATTAGATCAAATAAAAAGCCAAGTTAATAAAATGGGTGCAAAATTAGAAAACATCGCACCTATGATTAGAGGTAGAATAACTCAAATAAATGGTTTAGATTTTGCACAACACTCTTTAAAAAATAAAGATAAAGAAGCTCAAGAAGAACAAACACAGCTTAGAAATAGAGCTATTAATCTATCTTATAGAAACTATTTAAAACCTAGCGAGAAAATTGTAGAAGGTAGAGAATTTAGTGGAGTTTATGATTCCCCTGATTTTTCTAAACCAGTTGAAGTTAGTATAGAACAAAGGTATGCAAAAAGAAGAGGAATCAACTTAGGTGATAATCTTGTATTTGATGTATTAGGTCTTGAAATTAAAGCTGAAGTTGTAAATATAAGAACAGTTCAATGGACAGAATTTGTGCCAAATTTCTTTTTTATACTTCAAGATGGAGCTATAAATGATGCTCCAAATACTATTTTAGCCACAATTTCATCAGGAGATTATGATGCATCTAAGATGATTTTAGATTTATCTGATAACTTCCCTACTCTAACAGTAATTGATGTAAAAAGTTTATTTGAGAGTTTTGCAAAACTTGTAAATAGCGTAACAGATATTACAGACAGTATGAGTATTTATTCGATAATTATTGGTTTAGTTATGAGTTTTATAATCATACAATACCAAATGAATTTACAAAAAAACAATATTCTTAGATTAAAAATGATTGGAGTAAATAATAAAAGTATTAGAAACTCTTTTTTACTTGAATATGGTCTAATTTCATTTACAGCTAGTACTTTAGGGATTATATTAGGAAGTATTGGTTCATACATAATTAGCAATATTTTATTCGAATCATATTGGGATTTTAGACCTGATTTACTTTTAATGTATTTCTTTTTTATTCCTTTTTTAACCTTACTAATTGTTAGTTTCTTCACATCAAGAATGATACATAAAAAAGAAAATGTGCTCTTTGGAGAATAATATTAAACACTATTTTAAATTAAAATAGTGTTTTGTACTATCTTTTTCATATAAATATTATCTAATAATGTTAATATATAGTTATAAATAATAGAGCGAGCCAATATGAAATTAATACTTTCAATTTTATTTCTTTTTTTAAACCTTCTATATGCTTTAGATGAAACAAAATTAACAACACTAGAATTAGATTATATAAAAAATAATCCAACTATAAAAATTGCTACATATGATGTGCCACCATACATTTATTATGAATCAAATGAAGTAAAAGGTTACTATATTGATATTGCTAAAGAAGCTTTAAAAAACTCAGGTTTAACTCCAAAATTTCAAAAGCCTGAAGCACTAAAAGATAAATTAGATAGACTTAAAAACAATGAAGTTGATGCTGGTTTAGGTTTAATCAAAACAAAAAGTAGAGAAGAGTATTTATATTTTACAGATACAACTTTCAACCTTCAAATTGGAATATTTGGTAATAAAAATGCCCCAATCATAAATAATGTAAATGAATTATCTAATAAAGATATTGTGACATACAAAGGCTATGCTTTAACAGAAAACTTTCTAAAAGATTATCCAAATGCAAAAAAAATAGAAGCCAATACAGCAATAGAAATGTTAAAACTTTTAAACCTAAACAAAGGCCAATATGCACTTCAAGAAGAATATAGTGGGAAATTTATAGCTTTAAAGAATAATTTACATGACATAGAATTAAAAGGCTATTTAAATAAAAGTTTTAATACCTCTATTTTTATTACAAATAAACAAAATAAAATTCTAGCTTCTATTTTAACTAAAGCCTACAATGATATTCCTCTAAATAAAATTGAATCTATTAAAAATAAATGGTTTGGTAAACCTAGCCAACTATTAACAAAAAATAAAATAAATTTAACAGAAGAAGAAAAAGATTATTTAAAAAACAATCCAACTATAACTTTAGATTTTACTACTTCTTTTGACCCATTGTTAATAAAAGATAAAAATGGAAATTTTATAGGTGTATTACCTGAAGTGATGGATTTAATTAGTAAAGAAATTCCTTCAAATGTTGAAGTAGCAAATAGAAATTGGTTTGATGTTCTTAAAAGTGTTAAAAACAAAGAAACAAACTCAATAGCTGTAATAGCAAAAGCCATAGCAATAAATAATGATATGAACTTTATAGAATATCCATTTCATTTTGCTACAACTGTTTTTGCAAGAAAAGATAGAGATTTTAATTTATATAATTTAGAAAATCTAAGCACATTAAAAATAGCTTATCCTAGAAAAATTAAGGTAATACATGATTATTTAAGAGCAAACTTTCCACATAGAAATCTTATACCTTTAGATGATACAGATGCAGTTATAAATAGCTTAATGGCAAAAGAAGCCGATGTGGCAGTATCTTTTAGTTTTTCTATATACAGTTTGAAAAAAAACAACAATGTATTTATTGAACCAATATTCATACTAAATGAATTAGATTCAACTACTGGAATAGCTATCAGTAAAGATCAACCAATTTTATATAGTATTCTAACTAAAGCTATTGAAAAAATTGATAGAAGTGAACTTCTAAATATACTTGAAGACTGGACTGTAATTTTTGATGATAATAAAACTAAAATCATTGAAGTTAACACAAAAAAGAAACAAACACAAAATATAATTATAATCATCACTTGTATTTTATTAGCACTAATAATTATTATTGGTCTGTACAATGAAAAAGTAGTCAAAAGAAAAACTCATATATCGAAAATAGTTAATAATTTACAAAAACTAGTTCTAAGTATAACTATCATTTTAATTCTATTATTAGGTTATCTACTAAATAGCATTGTAAATAAAGAAGGCATTAGTGCAGAAATAATAAATATCAGTGGAAAACAAAGAATGCTTTCACAAAGATCAGCTTTATTTGCTAAAGAATTCTTTGATAGAAGAAATGTAAATGACCTAATTACATACAAAAACATCATTAAAGAAATAGAAGAAAATCATAAATTTATTTTAAACAACATAGACAAAAAATCAAAAAATGATATTTATTTAGCAAACATAAATGTTAATAAAAAAATTTATGATTATATAAAATTACACAAAAACTTTATAGATAATCCAAATAAAAATGACTTCAATAAACTTTTTTTATTTAGTAAAGAGATTCTACCTATTTTAAATACGGCTGTTTCATATCATGAAGAAACTTCAAAAGAACAATTGAAAAATCTTACTATTTATATGTGGTTAATATTTGGAACTATGATTATATTAGGTTTATTTGAAGCACTATTTATTTTTAATCCCCTAATAGAAAGATTGAGATTATCTTTAATTTCTATTGAAAAAGAGAAAAACAAAGTATTACTTTCTGAAGAAAAAGCGATAAAAGCAAATGAAGCAAAATCTGATTTCTTAGCAAATATGAGCCATGAAATAAGAACACCATTAAATGGAATAATTGGACTAAATGAGTTACTTCAAGATACAAATTTAGATGAAAAACAAAAAAATTATTTAGAAAAAAGTAAACAAAGTTCATATGCACTTTTACATGTAATAAATGATATTTTAGATTATTCAAAAATAGAAGCTGGCAAACTTGAAATTGTTCATTCAGACTTCAATCTAAATGAACTAATAGAAAATATAAATAGTTTATTTTCATATACAATTGAGCAAAAAGGTTTAAATTTTGATTGTAATATAGACAAACAAATTCCTATTTATTTAATAGGAGATAATCTAAGAATTATTCAAATATTAAATAACTTAGTAGGAAATGCAATTAAATTTACTCATCAAGGAAGTGTAAACTTAGAAATAAAACTATTATCAAAAGAACAAGAAGATATAAAAATACAATTTAATGTAAAAGATACAGGGATTGGAATTTCAAAAGAAAATCAAGAAAAACTATTCAAATCTTTTTCACAAGCAGATAGCACAACTACAAAAGAATATGGTGGTACAGGATTAGGTCTTGCTATTTCTAAACAATTAGTAGAATTAATGAATGGAGAAATATTCTTTAAATCTGAAGAAAATATTGGAAGTGTATTTGCATTTAATTTACCACTAAAAATAAATAAGAATACTTTAACACAGATGAAAGAAAAAAAACTAGATAACAAAAAGTACATTTTACAAGATACTAAAAAAGCACTTTTAGTTGAAGATGTAGAAATAAATCAAATAGTTACAAAAAAGATATTACAAAATTTAGGTTTTGAGGTTGATATAGCTAACGATGGTCTTGAAGCTGTAAGTATGACTAAAGAAAAATATTATGATATCATTTTTATGGATTTACAAATGCCAAATATGGATGGTTTTGAAGCTAGTGAAAAAATAAGAGAATTCAATCAACTAACACCTATTATTGCTTTAACAGCGGCTGTTATGCAAGACGATAAAATAAAATCTAAATCAGCAGGTATGAACGCCCATGCATCTAAACCAATAGAGTTAAAAGAAATTACTATGATTTTAGATAAGTATTTTGAACTAACTGAAGTTGTTTAGTTCCTATAATACTTCTAAAAAATTTTACCTGCTTTAAAAACTCCTAAATCCTTTTTATTTGTATCTATTATATGAACAGCACAAGCAATACATGGATCAAATGAATGAACAACCCTTAACACCTCTAAGGGTTTTTCTAAATCTTCTATTTTCAGACCAAGTAATGCTTCTTCATAAGAACCCCTATTCCCAAATTCGTCTTTTGATGATGCATTCCAAGTAGTAGGAACTACAGCTTGATAGTTTGATACTTTTTTATCTTCTATATTTACAAAGTGACATAAAACTCCCCTTGGTACTTCAAATAATCCATATCCATTTGCCTTAGAAGGAAGTTTATCAAAATCAAATTTTGTCCAAGTCTCTTCATCATAGTATTTTAAATTTTCAATTAAATCATTTGTAAAATCAAATATAAATTCACAACAAATCAAAGACTCAATTGCTCTAGCTGCATTTCTACCAATAGCCGTTGCAAAATCTAAAATTTCCAAATCATTTTCTTCCATAAACTCTTGCATATATGGTTTTATTACTTTTGAATTTTTAGCATAACCCACTAGCATTCTTGATAATGGACCCACTTCCATAGCTATTGAATCATATCTTGGAGCTTTTATCCAAGAATATTTCCCTTGTGTTTTTAAAGTGCCATCTTCATTTAAATCAGTATAAAAAGGTTTTGTTTCTCCCTTAGAAGGATAGACTTTTTCATCATTTTCATACCATGCTCTACATGCTTCTTCAGTTACTTTATTTATATCAAACTCTTCAATATTTTCTAAATCAAAATCTCTAATTACACCACTTTCAAAAAGCTCAATATCATTTGAAAAACTATATCCACCAACTGACATAAAATTACTAAGGCCTCTACCTTTTTTTTCTTTGATATCATCTTTATAAACTTTTACAAGCATTTTCATATCAGGAATATAAGCTCTTTTTATGAAATCATGGGCATTTTTTAAAATAAAAACAAAGTCATTAATTCTTTGTGGATTTAAGATATCAGCAACACTTGTAATACCTCCAACAGTTAAATACTGTGGATGAGGATTTTTACCTCCAAAAATAGCAACTGCTTTAGCAACTTCTCTTTGGATTTCTAAAGCTTCTAAATAATGACTCATATGAATTAAATTTTGCTCAGGTGTAAATTTATAAGCATTGTGTCCCCAATAACCATTTGCAAACAAACCCATTCTTCCAGCTTTTACAAAATTTGTAATTTTTTCTTTTACATATTGTAAATGTGCTAATGAATTTTTGTATGGCTTTTCACAATAATCATAAGCTTCATCTAAAGCTAATTGGGCATCTGCTTTAGTGGCACTTGCAACATCAACAAAATCAAGTGAATGTAAATGATAATAGTGAACTATATGGTCTTGAATAAAAAGACTTAAAGAGATTAAATCTCTAATAATTTTAGCATTTTTAGGTATTTTAATATCATAGGCATTTTCACTAGCTGCAATTGAAGCTCTATAGTGAGAATTTGTACAAACTCCACATATTCTTTGAGCAATTAGTCCTGTATCTCTTGGGTCTCTTCCCTTTAATATTGTTTCAATTCCCCTAAAAAGTTGACCACTTGCCCAAGCTTCTTGAACAATATTATTTTCATCAACCTCAACTTCTATTCTTAAGTGACCTTCAATTCTTGTAACAGGATCGATTACTATTTTTTTTAATTTACTTTCCATATCAGTCCTCACTTGTGTTTTGTTCTACATTTTCTAAAGGTCGTTGAGTAGCATATGTATCAAAGGCTATTTTACCTTGTCCACATCCAAAACATCCATGTCCTGATTGAACAGGCCAACTTGTTCCTTCATTGAATTTAACTAAAGAACAATTTAAATTAGCATATGGTCCTTTACATCCCATTTTAAATAAACACCATCCTTGTTTAGCTCCTTCATCACCCCACTGTAAAACAAACTCATCATTATCATAATGACCTCTTCTTTCACAGTTGTCATGAATTCTATGTTGATAAGCCCAAAGAGGTCTATTTTTATCATCAAGTTTTGGAAATTCTTCAAACATTAGATAATGTAATATTGTCCCTACTATATTTATAGGATTTGTAGGACATCCAGGAAGATTTATTACATCCTTTCTATTTAAAGCTTCAGCAACACCAACTGCACCCGTTGGATTTGTATTTGCAGCAACTACTCCACCATCAAAGGCACAACTTCCTACACTTATAATTGCAGCTGCATCTTTAGCACATCTTTTTAATAAATCAATTCCTGTTTCACCTTTAGGTCCTATTCTTAAAAACTTACCATCCATTCCTAAAGGAACAGCACCTTCAACTAAAAGTATATATTTACCCTTGTCATTTTTTATGATTTCATCTAATACAGTTTCACTTTGGTGAGAACTTGAAGTCATTAAAAGTTCATGATAATCTAAAGATATATAATCTAATATAAGCTCTTCAACTGTTGGATTAGCAGTTTTAATAAAGCTTTCTGAATTACCTGTACAATCACTTAACTCAAGCCAAATTACAGGAATTTTATTTAATTGTTTTATTCCTTTTTCAACGGTACTTTCAAACTTTGGATGAAGATTCATTCTAGCTGTTATCATGGAAAGCCAAGCATTAAAATCTTTTGTTTTATCAAATGACTCTAGTGCTGCTTTTAAATTTGATTCATCAAGTTCATTTGCAGGATGAAGTTTATTATATTTATCAATTCTAGATTTTACTTTTTTTAGTTCTTTTTCAACTTTTTTGTTCTCTTTTTCTTCTTTTAGTTTTTTAGCTAATTCTTTATCAACATCTGTACTATTAATAAGATTTACAATATCATGTTTACATCTTCCACAAACTTTTCCAACTTTTGAATAACTACTTAATTCTGAAAAACTACAAACAGCATTTTCTTTTATAATATCAATTAATTCAGATTCATGGGTTGGAATACAAGAACAAATTAACCTACCCTTTTGAGATAAAAGTCTATTGTTGTAAAAATAGTTCGCATCAATATCTTTATTCTCTTTTATAATCTCTTGTAAATGTAAAATATCTATATTTGTATTAATTCCTATAAACCTAACTAATTTGTTGTTATTAATAATATATTGATCTAATCTTTTATCTTTTTTTGATGAGATTATAAATGTTTCATTATCAATATTATTAGCTTCATAATTCACACTTGTTACATCAGCTAATAAAAATGACCCTACTTTTAATGAATCAATTGAAGCATAATGTTTAAAGCTAACATCTTTTCCTATTATATGAGAAATTGCCACATCACATTGATTTGTACACTCTTTAACTCTTCCTGCAATAAATCCATCACTTCTAACTTGTGCAGCTTCCCCAACTACATAAATATCTTTATTGCTACTTTGCATATGTTCATCAACTAAGATACCCTTTTGAGTTTCTAAACTTGCCCTTGCAAAATCTATATTTGGACTAATTCCTGTTCCAAAAACTATAAAGGGATTTTCTATTTCTCTTTTTTTAGTTTTTATTTTTGTAATATAATTATTTTCAATTGTCTTATCAACAATTTCATCTCTAAATGAAACTTTTATTTTAGGATTACTTTCAAAAATATCATTCATAAGTTTTATTCCTGAGTTATCTATATCTTTTGAATATAAATGATCTCCCCTTGACAAAATATGAACTGAATTTGCTTTATCCCACTTTGATAAAGTATCTAATAGTTCAAGTCCAATTGGTCCAACTCCAACTAAAACTACATTTTTGTTTTCAATATTATTTTTTATAAATAAAGCATCATCTACACTTCTAAATGTACATGCGTTTTCTATGGCAGCTAAATTAAATGGTGAATTAGGATTTGAGCCTGTGGCTATTATTAATTTGTCATATTTATATGAATGGTTTCTTGTAATTACACTTTTAGATGATGGAAAGATATCAGTAACTTCTTCTTCTAGTTGTAAGTTCACTTTTTTCTTTAATTTTAAAGTAATATCATCTATTTTAGTCTCTTCATTAAATAAAGAGCACAAGTGTATTCTATCGTAGGGTTTATACTTCTCTTTTGAAAGAATAGTAATATTGTAATTGCTATCTTTTTTTAATAGTTTATTAGCAACATAAACACCACAAATTCCTCCACCAATAATTACAATATTCATAACAAATCCTAATTTCTAGTATTAGTCAATTATACACAAAAATTATTATATTACAAAAGCCTTTCTAACTAAATATTAGATATTATTACAAAAAGATTTCAAGGCTATTTTTATGTTTAAATTATTACTTATTATTTCTATTTTATTTAGTGCTTCATTTTCAAATGATGAAACAACTTCAACAAATATTGAAGAACAAATAAAACTCAATAATGACTATTCTAAGGAGATAATAAAAAATATCTCTAATAATCATTATTTAAACAATCCAACTAATATAAATGAATTAAATGAAACTATAAATTATCTTCAGTCAAAGGTTTCGATCAATAAAAAACAAAACAATCAACTTGCAGCTTTTAGAGATGAAGTAGAGATTGAAATATTAAAGCTTAATAAAGAATTTGAATTAACTTTAATAGATATCACAAATGCTATAAATGATTACAAAGAAAAAAACTATTTTGAGGATTTAATAACAAAAAATCTAGAACATGTAAAGTCTGTAAACCTTGATAAGTACACAAAAATTTATTTAGAAAATAAAGATATAGATAGCAACATATCAAAGGCCTTTAGTGAAAATTACACAAATCTTTACAATCTTATAAATAAGCAAACTTTTGCATTAAATTATCTACAAAACAACATAAATACCTTTAGAAAATCAAACTTTTTTATAGATGAATTTAACTTGCAATACATTATTAAAAAAGTTGATACACAAGAGTTTATAAAGCCTATATCAAAAGTTAGCGACCATTATTTAAATATTACAGTTGGAGAATTTTTAGTTGTTTTATTTATACTGTTATTTTTTAGACTCGTTAATACAAAAATTATTACAATGTTTATAAACTATTTATCTAAGTTTTTATCAAAAGTTATAAATAAAGAATTATATGATTTTGATGCCTTATTAAAAGAAGGTTTTCACACTCCATTACAGTTTATTTTATACACCTTAGCAATACAAATTTCTATTTTAATTTTAGTAGATGATACAGTTTTAATATCTCAATTAACACCTTGGATAAATACTATTTATATGGCTGTATTTACTTGGATTTTCTATAAAATCACTGATAATAGTATTAGTATTTATGCTAAAAAACTATTAGAAAAATACCCTAATGTTAGAAAAGAGATGATTGTATTTATTCTTAGAATTCTAAAAGTTATTCTAATATTAATTGTAATTTTATTCTTATTTTCTCAGTTAGGAATTGATATTAAAGCAATCGCTGCTTCACTTGGAGTTGGGGGTATCGCTATTGCTTTAGCATCTAAAGATACACTTGCAAACTTCTTTGCATCTTTAAATATAATGACAGATAACTCTTTTTCTCAAGGGGATTGGATAAGAACAGATAGTTTTGAAGGAACTGTTGTTGATATAAGAATGAGAACAACAAGAGTCAGAACTTTTGATAATGCTTTAATTACCGTTCCTAATACTGAAATAGCAAATGCCCATATATTAAACTGGTCAAAAAGAATAGTAGGTAGAAGAATTAAGATGAGCCTTGGAATTACATATGAATGTAAAATGCAAGATATTGTAAATCTAAAAAATGACATTCATAATATGCTTGTTAAGCATCCTGATATTGCAAATGATGAAAATACAATTCTTGACAAAAAAAGACAATTTGATGTGATTAAACATGAAGATTTAAGAGGTATCAAAAAAACTTTACTTGTATATTTAGATGAGTATGCAGGTTCATCTATAAATATCTTAATCTATTGTTTTTCTAAAAGTCCAGATTGGGAAGAATGGTTAAAAACAAAAGAGGATGTTATGATTAAAATATCTGAATTAGTAGAAAAAAACAACTGTGAATTTGCATATCCAACACAAACTATTCATGTAAAAAAAGATGATGAAATTTAATCATCTTTTTTTATCTATTATATCTTGCATTTCACTAGCACTTTTTAAAATATCTACTCCATATTTAGTTCTTAGTTTTTGAATTTGATTTGATAAGTCTCTTTTCTTTTTATCTTCTTCCAAGGAAAAAAGATTATTAACATAGTTGTTTTTTTCAATAAAATTATAAACACTTAAATTCAAAAATATAATCCCATGACTTCTATGATTATCTAATCTATCAAACATTTCAATCATCTTTTTTCTAAAATCAAACTCATTAAATGTGCTATGTACTCTAATAGTATCTTTGACTTTTATATTTGATTCATACTTAAATTTCAAATAGTATGATTGAGGATTAAATTTCTCTTTCTCAACTAAAAAAGTTAAATATCTACATAAAATAGAAATTCTTCTTTTAATTTCATCTCTGTTATTCACACTATCAAAAGTTCTACTTATACCTATTGATTTTTTTTTACTTTCAACTTTTAATTCATAATCATTTTCACCACAAATTCTATTATATAATTCAATTCCTGGTTTTTTCCAACTATAAAAAAGCTCTTTATTTTGTTCAACTTGCCCTAATTTTCGTATACCATTTTTTTTAAGTCTTAAACTAAAGCCTTTACCAATTCCAGGAAAATCATCAATACTAATATCTTTTATAAAATCTTTTATATCAGCTTTTTTAACAAACTTAACATTTTCAGGTTTGGCATATTCTGTTAAAAGTTTAGATAAATATTTAGTATATGAAACACCAATTGAAATTGGTAAATCTAATTCATCTTTAATTTTTTCTTTTAAATAAAAAGCAAACTCTAAAGCTTCATCTTCAGTTTTATATCCCCTTAAATCAACAAAAAATTCATCAATTGAAAATTGTTCAATTAAGGGAACTTCTTTTTGTAAAAGTACCTTTAATTTATGGGATAAATCATGATATAAAGGATAGTTTGGTGGTAATACTTTTAAATTTGGGCATAAACTTAATGCCTCACTAACTCTCATAGCTGTCTTTACACCAAATCTTCTTGCTTCATAAGAAGATGTTGTCACTATTCCTCTTACTATACCATCACCATTTGTAAAGTAATTTTCAAAACTTCTATTTGCTTCATTTGTTAAAATATTTCCTACAAATGCTCCACTATTTGAAGATATATTTCTATTCTTTTTTTCATTTGAAAAAATACTCAAGTTGCTTCTTCCTCCAACTGCAACAGGGATACCTTCTAAAGTTTTATCAAGAGTTCTATGTGCTGAAACAAAAAAACAATCTAAATCTAAGTGCATAAACATAGTTGTATTTTATAAAAATATTTTCTATTTAGCTTTTTATATGTCAATTTGAAATATTTATAAAGAGAATTTTGAGTATTATATGAAAAAAATTGAAGATACTAAAAGGACTAATTTTTTGAGTAAACTTGTACCATGTAAAAACTGTAAAAGAGAAATAGAACCAAAAAGAAGACAATGTCCATATTGCGGTATTTTAAATCCAACAGTAACTCTAAAGGATATATTCTCAGCTTTAGCTTTAGTTCTAATTGTAATGGGAGTTGTTACATATTTTATGAACTAACTTCAGGTTTTGATTCATAAACTTCTAAATATTGTGTTAACTCATTTAAAACAAAAAATGGAGTAGTTGGTCTTTTTATATATAAATCAATAATTTCTAAAAAATCTCTTTTTAGATTTAAATTATGAGTTATTGATAAAACCACTATAATTATATTTGGAAATCTATTTCTCATATCAAATACTTGATTTGAAATAGTTTCATTAATATTACCCGTTTCAATTAAAAGAATATCTATTTTATCTTTTTCTAAATATGAGATGGCAGAATCAAAATCATTAACATAAATTATTTTTTCTGCTTCAAATACATTATCATATAACTTTGCTTTTTTCATGTTATTTTCTAAAATTTTTTCATAAAAAAGAATTTTTTTGTTTTTTATATTATTTTTCATATTAACTCACTTAATCAAATAAATTAGTTAATTTATTTGTTATATAATGTTAACATAATTTTCTTTAAAATAAGTATTAAGTTATTAAAATTTTTATTATAAAATTATTTATAATGTTAAAATATTTGTTACTTCCCATAATTAGGTTATATTAAAAATTATATTTTATTATTTTAATGAATTTGTAAATTAAAAAAAGATAAAATTCTTTTAAATTAATTTAAAATCTTTAAAAAAGAGGGAACATGTCAGAAAAACTATTAGAAGATTTAAATCTTTATTTATATAATTTTGATAATGAAAGAAGAGTTTTCACTTTAACTGAAAGTGACGATAAAAAACTTGAAGTATTATCTAGACAAATAGCTATTGAAAGAAATCAAATAATATCTACTTTAAGAAAACAAGCTATTCCTCACAGACTAATAAACGAATTCAATATAAAAGTATAAATTCCCCTAATCTAAAAAAATCTCTATCTAAAATATAGATAGAGACTCTTATAACTCAATTGTATCACTTGTTAAGATTTCATCTAAAGTAATTGCAGTTTGAGCACCTTTAGTTTCAGTAAGTTCATTATTTATATCTAATTTAGTATTATCAAATAGTATATTTGATTTACTGTTATCATTATCAATTGAACTATTATTTGAAACACCTGAAAACGTTTCTGAAATAATTTGTTCTCTAAACATGGTAATTCTTTTATAATAATTTAGTAAGTTACTAATTATATATACCATTAACTTAATATAAAATAAAAAATTACCCCATAAACACTTTTAAAACACTATTATTTATATAAATACTACTTATATGGGTAATTTTATGAAAAATTTAGCTCCATTTGTTGTGTTATGAACATATAATTTACCTTTAAAACTTTCAGTGATAATTCTGTAACTCATATGTAAACCAAGCCCTGTACCTTGGGATTGATGCTTTGTAGTAAAGTAAGGATCAAATATTTTTGGCATAACTTCTTTAGGAATACCTCCACCATTATCTTCAATTGAAATAATGTAGTTATTATCTTCATTTATTAAGTCTAATTGAATCCAAGGTTCATCTATCTTTTTTTCTTTTAAAATATCTTTTCCATTATTTAAAATATTTATTATAACTTGAGATAGTTCACTTTGAACACCCATTAATTTTGAATTTTTTGTTAAATCTATATTGTTAATTAACTTAATATGTAAATCTTTCATAGTTGATTCTACAATTTGTAAAGATCTTTCTACCGTTGATTCAAGAACAAACTCTTTATATTCTAAATTATCAGCTTTTAAAAAGTTTCTAAATGTATCAATTGTTTTAGATAAATAGTTAGCTTTATCAACTATTTTATCCATCTTTTCATCAATTTCATCGGTTTCTAAAATCCCCAATTGGTCATTTAATTTAACCGTTGAAGCTAATGTTGTAATTGCACTTAATGGTTGTCTCCATTGATGGGCGATGTTTCCTATCATTTCACCCATTGAAGCATTTTTAGATTGTTCTAATAATTGAAATTCTGTTTTTCTATTTTTTTCAACTTCTTTTTGTACTTTAATTTCAAGATATTTATTCATTTCTTGAAGTTCTTTTTCCATCTCTTTCTTTTTCGTGATGTCTTTTGAACTAATTAAAACTCTTTTTTTATCATCCATTAAACTAATTGACATACTTACAATTATTATTGTGCCATCTTTTTTTATGCAGCTTTTTGTAAAGTCTGTAATATAACCTTTTTTAACAACCTCAGCTAGAGCTTCCGCACTTCTTTGCTTATCTTCTTCAATAGATAATTTCATACAACTTGTTCTTAGAATTTCTTCTTTAGTGTAACCTGTCATTTCACAATATGCAGGATTAGCATCTAAAAATGCTGTTGTTTCTATATCTAAAATAGCTATTCCATCTTTTGTAGTTCTATATATAGCCTCAAAGGCTCTTTTTTGCTCTTCAAGTTCTTTTGTTCTAATTTCAATATTTTCTTCTAATTTATCTTTTTCTTCTCTCCAATTATTATAAAAAATTATATTATTAATTGTATTAGATAATTGAACCATAAAATTACCTAAAGCAAGCATTAAAAAAGACTCATTATCATTTAAAATTGAACTTGAGTTTTCTTCCTTTGACTCAGATTGATTTCCAACAATTATTAAACCATATGGAACCTCACTATCACCACCAAATAGTTCAAAATACGCTTCATCTAAAAATAAAGATTTTAATAAAGACTCAACCTCTTTTTTAGGATTATCAATGGTATGAACAATAGGAATACCTTTTACTCTAAGATACTCTATAACTTCACCTGATAATAAAAGATTAATAATTGATAAGATTTTTAATTGAACAGGATTATCATAACCCTTTGATTTTACAACTTTAAACCAACCATTTGAATCATCATGTTCAAATATTATACATTTATCAAAGTCTAATTCATTAGTTGTAAAATCACAAGCAATATCATATAATTCTTGAGCATTAACATTTTCATTAATATTCTTACCAATATCATAAAGTTTTTTGTATATTTTATAAAGCTTAGAATTATTTACCATATTTTATGAATATATCTCCACTTCTAAATAATCATCTCCACAAGCAATAGACTTTAGCATTTTTGTTTTATATTTAGTTTTAGATCTTCTCATAGCTCTAAAACCTTCTTCTGTATCTATTCTATTACCATTTACTAAATCTGTATTATAAATTAGTTGCATTAATCCTGTAAACCCACCACTATTTGCCCAGTTAACAGGATAAGATGATTTACCATACATTCTTAAATGGCTTAAATCTTCAAAATCATTGTAGTTTCTAAAAACTGCTTTTTGTTCACTTAATTCTACAGCTGTATGATATCCCCAACCCATAGTATTAACTAAAGCAGCTAAGGCTTTTATCCAATCTTCTTTTGTTTTTAAATATGGTTTAACAGCACCTTCCCACTCTTTAGAAGTCATAATTCCACCATATGTAAAAAATCCACAAGCATGCCCTGCTTCAATTAAAAGTTCACCAGCTAATGTAACACCATATTCTCCTGCTACATTTGTCATTTCTTTTACAAACTCAAATTGAAGTCTATTTACATAATCACTTTGATTTCTTACTAAATAAACTCCAAATGCCGGAATTAAACCCTCTTCATTTCCAACCATAGTAGCATGGGCACCTAAAAATGCATTAGTAATTGTATCAGCGTGTTCCCAATCTATTTTAACCTTAGGAACATCAACAAATTCAACAGGTTTTTTAGGAGGATATACATCAAAGTTTCTTTCACCAATACTTACTTCAAAGGTATTTATTTCATCTTCACACGATAAACATGTAGTTTGAATTGACTTGATATCTTTTAAATCTTTTTTATAAATAACAGCAAAACATGCAGCCAAAAAACCTGCTGTATAGTAATCAACAGGATTTGAGCTTTTACCGAATTTTTGATACCAAGTTCTTGAAAAGAAAGATTTTGTAGTTTTTAAAACACATCCGTTTTCATTCATGCTAGATAAATCAATTAATCCATAACCAAATACTTTATAAATATCTTGAGCCATTTGTTTAGAACTATCTACATCTAATCCATCACATAAATTTGTTAATTGATTATATACAGCATCAGCTGCACTTCCAATCAAAAATTTTGAACTATCTATATAGTCAGCATCTAAAATAGTTCTTTGTAGATTTGTTAGATAATGATGACAATGAAATATCATTGCCTCTCCACCAATTTCTAAATAATTATGTTTTTCATCATAAGGATAGTCATTAATATTAAACATCATTTTTCTTCTTTATATGTATCATCAACTAAATTTTGTGCAGTACTTAATACTAAATCATAAATCTCTTTACTAACTAAAATTTCATTTAAATTTTCAATTTCATTTGAAGTTATTTTTATATTATCTTTTAAAAGTTGAGGAATTATTTTTACTAATATTCTATCAATAATATTAGCATCTCCTCTTTGTTTTGCCCATATAAATAAAGGCTTTATGTTATATTTCATCGTATTCCTAGATAAAAGTGTAATTTTTAAGTATTATAACTTAAACTTTATATGATTACAATATAAGTTGATGTTATATTTATGTAAGATTAAATTATCATAATTTTAAATAAAATTTACACTCTTTTAGTTAAAACACCTAAAATATATCCCACAATTAAACCAAATATGTGAGCATACCAAGCAATAGGAAGTCCTAAAAGTAAAGGTGCAAAAGAGATTAGCCCTATCCAAATAAATATTCCATTTCTTTGATATTTATCAAAAAAAGCTATATATCCCATTATTGCACAAATAGCACCTGAAGCTCCAACTACATTTGTATAATTATTAAAATAATATATATAAACAAATGTTAGAAGAGAAGTAATAATTCCTGCTACAAAATATAATATCACTAATCTTTTTGAACCCCAGTGATTTTCAATCATATTTCCAAATTGAAAAAGAATAAACATATTCATTACTAAGTGCATAAGTCCACCGTGTGCAAACATAGTACTAACAGGCTGCCACCAATAATCATAAGCTAAAAAGTACATATTTAATCCAAATATTATGTCGCCATTTCTAAGTATATTTTGAACTAAATAGGCTAATACTGTAACAACTATAATAATATTTGTAGCACTTAATGTAATTCTATTTTGAAGCATAATTATTATAAACCTTTATTGTACATTCAATTATATTTTTAATTTCATTTTCATCATAAAATCTAAAATCGCTGTAATATCTAAATATTTCATTTCCATTAACTTTAAATAAAGTTTTAACAGAACCTGATTTATATTTATCACTATTTTTAATATTACCTTCTATTATTTCATAATCTATATGTAAATACTTTGAAATATTTTCTTTTTGAGGAATATTTAAAGAGTTTTTATAAAAATTATCTATTTTCTCTTTAGTTACGATTTGTTCTAAAATAGAATCCTTCTCTTTTTTTACAAATCCCCCTGATATCTTGTAATGACCATTTTCAATAGCTTTTAAAGAACTATTCATAAGTTTATGGCTAATAACTTTAAATCTATCATTGTCTTTTTGACATTCTAATCTCAAATAAGTTTTGGGTTTTTTATCTTCACTTGTAGTTTCAATCTCTTGGTTAAAATATCGATTATAAAGGGTTAATGTGGCTGCAATTATAATTATAGAAGCCAAAGTAAAAAAATTATTTACAATTAAACTTTGTCTTCTATAAGAATTTCTAGGCATGATTTATAGTAGTGCCTCTTTTAATACATCTTCAATAGTATCAACAGCTACTATTTCCATAGATTTTTTAACTTCCTCTGGAATATCTTCTAAATCTCTATCATAATTTTTTCTAGGAATTAAAGCTTTTTTCATCTTAGCTTTAAATGCTGCGATTAATTTTTCTTTTAATCCACCAATAGGTAAAACCTTCCCAAGTAAAGTTAACTCACCTGTCATTGCTACATCTGATTTAATTTTCTTATCACTTAAAATAGACGCTAAAGCTAAAGCCATAGTTATACCAGCACTTGGTCCATCTTTTGGTGTTGCACCTTCAGGTATGTGTAAATGAATATCATATCTTTTATAAACTTCACTCATTTCAACTTTAGTTTTATCAGTCTCTTCTTTAGGAGTTTTTGGGATACTTTTTTCAGAAATTTTTAACTTACCATCGTCAATTAATGTTTTAACAACTGAGTATGAAATTCTTGATGATTCTTTCATAACTTCACCTAAGTTACCAGTAATTTGAAGTGTACCTTTACCTTTTAACTTAATAGCTTCTATTTTTAAAACATCTCCACCTACAGCTGTCCATGCTAAACCATTAGCAACACCAACACTTGATGTTTTTTCAGCAGGGTCAATTTCAAATATTGGATTATCTAAGAATGTTTTTATATTTCTATTTGTAACTGAAACTTTATCTGTTTCATTAGAAACAATTTTCTTAGCAGCTTTTCTAAATAGTTTTGCATAAACTCTTCTAAGATTTCTAACACCAGCTTCTCTAGTATATTTAGCAATAATTGTTTCAATGGTTGATTTACTTAAACTAACTTCACTTTTTTTAAGACCATGTTTTTCTAATTCTTGAGGAATTAAATAATCTTTTGAAATATGATATTTTTCATTTGGTGTGTATGAAGAAATTTCAATAAACTCCATTCTATCTCTAAGAGCTGGTGGAATTCTTCTTGCATCGTTTGCAGTTGATACAAAAATTACTTGAGATAAATCAATTGGGAAATTTAGATATAAATCTCTAAATTCATGATTTTGTTCAGGATCTAAAACTTCAAGCATAACAGCAGTTGGATCACCTCTATGATTTGCCCCAAGTTTGTCAATTTCATCTAAAACCATAACTGGATTCATTTTTTTAGCATCAGTTAAACCTTTTACAAGTCTTCCAGGCATTGCTCCAACATAAGTTCTTCTATGACCTCTTAATTCATTTACATCTTCCATTCCACCTAAAGCAACTCTTACAAGTGGTCTTTGTAGTGCTTTTGAAATAGAGTTTGCAAGAGAAGTTTTACCAACCCCAGGAGGTCCTACGAAACATAGTACTGTACCTCTTGTTTTAAGGTTTTCTATTTTTCTTTGCTCTAATAATTCTTTTACAGCAAAGTATTCTAAAATTCTTTCTTTTGGTTTTTTTAATGAATAATGATCTTTATTTAATTGTTTTTCAACAGCATCAACAGATATTTGTTCATTTGCATATTCACCAAATGGTATTTCCAAAACATTTTCAACATATGTTTGAAGTAAAGCTACATCAGGAGAATCTTGATGCATTCTTGAAAGCTTTTCAATCTGTTTTTTTACTTCTTTATATCCATCTTTTGGAATATGTGCTTTGATTTGTTTTAATCTTTTTTTGTACTGCTTAATCTCTTTATCTTTTTGATTATCAGTACCTAATTCTTTTTGAATAGCTTTAATTTGCTCTTTTAAGTAATAATCTTTATGAGTTTTTTCAATTTTTGAATTTACTTTTGCAGCAATTTCTTTTTGAACTCTTAAAGCTTCAATCTCTTTTTTGATTACCTCAACAATTGAAAATAATCTTTTTTCGATATCTTCTTGAGCAAATAGTTCATAAGCCTTGTCTTTTTTTAACTTTAAAACAGAAGAGATTAAATCAGCAATTCTTGTTGCATCATCATTTTCTTCTAATGTTTTAATTAAATCAGCAGGAAATTTACTATTTAATCTTGATAATCTTTTAACTTGATCAATTAAAATATTAATGATTGAATTTACATTTTCTACATTGTGTTCTTTTACACTTAGTAAATCAGCAGTTACATTTATAGGGTTTGAAGAATCAAAATTTGTAATTCTACCTTTAGCTAAACCTTGGAAAAGTACTTTAATTTTTCCATCAGGTAAAGCAACTTTTCTCATAATATTACCGATTACTCCAACATCATAAAATGAATCTTCATCTCTTGTGTTTTCTTTTCCATTTCTAGAAACTGTAACCATTACAAGTTGATTATCGTTTATTGCTTTTTCAACTGCCTCTAAATTTTGTGAATTTTCTAAAAAAAGTGGGGCAATCATAAACGGATATAAAAATACCTCGTCTTCTACGATTAATGGTAAAGTTTGAGGAAAACTACCATAATTTTCTAATTCCATTGACATGTATCTCCTAAATTTTATAATATTTATTCAAAAATTTCTCTATAAAAAGGTACTTCTACAGGATTAATTTCACTTGGATTAACCCAGCTTTGTTTAACTCTTTGTTCATAAATCTCAGCTGCTTTTTCTTTACCTTTTTTTCTGTAAAGATCTGCAATACTTTGGTCAATACTAGCTTTTGCCATATATAATCTTGCATTTATAGTATCAACTAAAGGCATATATGATGATTTTGGATATTTAATTTTAAAATCAAAGATTTGAGCAATAGTATCTTCAATTAGTTGTTGATCTCTTAGTGCATAATTTAAACCTAAGAAATTTGCTTTGATTTTTAAATATCTAACATAGTCAATATTTTTACTAAGGCTGAATCTTTTAATATACTCATCTAAATAAAAATTTGCTAACTCATACTCTTCTTCATCCATATGTGCATTTACTAAAATAAGTGTAGCTGTTGGAAGCAACGGTGAGTTTCTATGCTCACTTTCTAAAGAAATATATGTATCATCAGCTGCCTCTAAATCAGCCATTGATATTTCATCTAACATTTTTTGATACCAGTAAAGAGCAGGTTTATTATATTCTTGTACTTTTGCACTTTTACTCGAACAAGCCGAAAATAAAAATACAGATAAAGTTGCCACAGCAAAAAGTTTCAATTTTCCATTTTTAAACATGTATAGGTTCCTTTTCATTTTAAAGTAATGATTTTAACCAATAATAGCTTAGGAAATATTAGTTATAATAAATCAAAAAAGGTATCAAGTATGAAATTGACACTA